>NZ_JAGOIT010000077.1 GCF_017995515.1 Propionivibrio sp. | reverse complement strand
CAAAGGTTCGCAAAGAAAATCAAAGCGCTACGCGAACAGCAGCTATCTTTCATCTTTACCCGCAGGGTGAATGGTCAAGCACGATCAACCTGTTGTTTCCTTTGCGATCTTTGCGCCGTTGCGGTGAGGTTTTCAGGATGATTCGAAGACAGCCGGATCCAGTACGCGGAAGACGTCGCCAAAGGTGTCGTGTGCGGGCGTGCCGTGGGGAAGGTCGAGAAACCCCTTGAGCCAGTCCGCTTCGTCTTCGCACCACTCGGCGACTTCGGCCCGGTCGTCTGCACCACACTACACGGCGCAGATCGCCATGACGAGGAGTTCGCGCAAACCATAGCGCTTGGCGGGACCACGACGCCGGTCTTCCAGGCGGAAAAAGATCGACGACAAGGTCATTTTGATACTCGCAAAACGCGAGCGTAGACGACATTTCTTTGGCGTTTACAAGGGTTTGCTGTACCTCATTGACCATCGACGACTTTTGTAGCCGGTTTGCGACATCTGCGTAAGCGATTGCCGTGGCCCTCGACCGCTCCGCCGGCGAGGATCATCAACACCGTGACCAGCGGATTCATACGCAAGCTGTGACCAACGGTCACCGGCATGTAGACGAAGTCGTCGAGGAGGCGCGCCACCGCCGAGTAGGCCATGGTCGGCGTGCCGGGAAAATCGGTGGCCGCCACCAGCACCACCAGAACACCTCCGAGAATCGAGCCGACGTAAGGGATCCAGGCCAGCACGGCGCAGATCAGGGCGAGCACGATCGGGACCGGAAAGCCCGTCAGCCATAGGCCGGCGGCCAGAGTCAGCGTATCAAGGGCTGTGAGTTTGAGAAGGCCCGGGAAGTAGGCGCGGGCAATTCCGTCCACCTCGTGCAACAGGGTCAGGGATTTTTCGAAGTCGGCGTTGGGTACGGCGCTGCACAGCAGATTCTTGAAGCGGCGACCGTCGCGCAGGAAAAAGTACGACAGGAAGGAGCCAGGAGCAATGACGGTGCGCCGACCGCGATGGCCGTAACGATCGGTTCCAGGTACTCGACGACGCCGACAGAATCAGCGAGACGCTGCTCCACGGCTCAAGCCAGATGGGCCTTTTCAAGAGCAGGGCGGTGGACCTCATGGGTTCTCAATAGCGTGTTGAGCAGGCGGATGCCTCCCTCAAGATAGCGTGCGGCGGAAGCCTGCCGGTCGAGGGCGTGATCGGCTACTTGTGGGGTGAGAAGAGCCAGCGCAACGCTGAGCAGAACCAGGAAGGCCATCATGACGGCGCTGGCTGCACGGCCACGCTCCATGCCACGGAAGACCATCCTTGAAATCCGTCAAGCCTTTTCCGATCAACTCGCCATTGGTCGGATGCATGACCATCCTCGGTTGTGTATCCTGAATCCAGAAGTAGTCGTCGTCACCGTGGCGCATCTCGGTTATGACATCGCTCATCCTGCCTTCAAGGGCGAGGCTCAGCACGGTAGCGGCCTGACGCACCAGTTCGCGCGCCTGCAACGTCTTGTCGGCGTACGGGTTGGCCAGGGCGGCTACGAGGAGCAGGCCGAAGTATGTCAGCAAGGCCATCCCGCCGACGGCGAGAATGGCGTTTATCTTGAAAGTGATACGCAGGTTACGGAATTTCCTGTTCGGTGCGATGTATGGTCGGCATGTGTGACGATTGTTGCTAATCAGGTGAAGATTTGCATGCAGTCGGAATTGCCATGAGGGAGCACCAGGCTATCGAAGCAACCGTCCTGAGGACTGACGGCGCCATAGGCGTCGGTATATTGCTGCGTTACCATGGCATAGACGAGCGGTCGAACTGGGCGACGGTACCAACAGTAGCGTGTGTCCGGGATGCGTCCGAAACGCGCCTCGTCCTGGGACATCAGCCGCAGCGGCCGGTCGTTGTTCCAGCTCACCACGATCTGATCCAGGTTCCCCTGGAGTTTTTTTCCAGTCCTCACGCGCCGAAGGATTTCCCTGGGGAGGGGCCGTGTCAGGCGCCAGCCATTGCGCGCCAGCATCCGATAGATCGTCGATAGCGCAACCGGCTTGCCCAGTCGTTCAGCGATCTGTTCCCTGAGGGGAGGCACGACCACCACGCCCCCTTGCTGTAACGCGTACGCAAATTGCACGTCGCCCCAATCGACCGGCCGATGACCCTGGCCGTCATCTCCAGCGACAGTCCCCGCTCCAACGGCAAAAGCACCGCTTGCGCCGTTCTCAATTCATCCGCCGTCTTCGCCGTGCGCAACAACTCACGCGCCGTCTATCCTTCGTCACTGATCGTCATTCGTTTCCGGCACAGGTTCCTGACGATCGCTGCGCCGCTTTTTCATTCGCGCTTTCGCCTGATACATCCGCTCGTCGGCGCGCGCGATCAGATCGTCGAGTCGCTCCTGATCATGGTTGCGAATCGCGTAGCCCATGGCTGCGCTCGGATGGATCGCCTGCCCGTCCTTGACCGTGTAACCCACCTTATCGCACTTTGCCTGCAGCGCTTCGATTGCCTTGAGCGCAGCCTCTTTGGAGGTGCGGTCGAGCAGGATGATGAACTCGTCTCCCCCGATGCGGAAAACGTTCCCTTCCGGGAACAGTTCGCGAATATACGCGGCGAACAAGCGCAAGAGCGCATCACCCGCGGCGTGTCCATAAGCGTCATTGACGCGCTTCAGGTTGTTGAGATCGGCAACCAGGATCGCCTGCGGATACTCGCCCTTTTGCAACGCCTCCGCGTTGTGGCCGAAATAGTTGCGATTGTGAAAGCCCGTGAGCACATCGGTATAAAGCAGTTGCTCGCGCTCCTTGAGAAACCGTGTTTGCGCTTTCTGGTCCGACAGCGAGCGGACGATCCGCACCGTGACAAAGAGGATGACGCCCAGCGCCAGCGCCAGCCCGATGACGACGGACCCGAGCTGCCGGCTCTCTTCGTTGCGCAGGGTCGGCACGCTCTGCATACCGGCGTACTTCATGTCTTCAAAATTGATCAGCGGCAGCACCTTGTCGATGATCGACGCCAGTTCCGGCTGCTGGCGATTGACGCCAAAATACACAAAGGAATCCTTCGACGTGCCGCCGCGCTTCACCAGATCGGCAAATCCCAGACCGTTGATGTAGTACTCGACCACCGTCGGGTTCTCGATCATGTAATCGACCTTGCCCTCGCGCAGCAGGCGGAGCGATTCGACGATATCGTCGGTCTTGGTGATGCGCGGATTCTTCAGGTTCTTGCGCAGGTACTCTTCGTGCCAGAATCCGTCGATGACGGCAACGCTCAAGCCATCCAGCCCATAGACGTCCTGCACCGGCGGACTGGTCTTGCGCCCGACGATGATGTCGCGCTCCCTGCAGATCGGTCGCGGGTAAAGAAAGTACTGCAGCCGGTCCTCAGTCTTGGCGATGTTCACCACATCGATTGCACCGCTGCGCGCCTTCTCGTAGATTTCGGCAAACGGCCCATGCTCGACCTTGAAGCGAATGCCGATGATGTCCGACACCGCCTTCAGCGTTTCACCGACGATGCCGCGATACTCGCCGTTGGCGTAGTGGTCGAACGGAAGATAGTCGTCCGCCACGCCGACCACTGCCTCGCCCTTGCGCTCCAGCCACGCCAGCTCGGCATCGGTCAGTTTGAGCAGCTTGCGTGTGTAAACGCGCTCAACGTCACCCGCAATCTTCTCGATGTGCGCTTTGCGCTGCTCGACGTACTTGTCGATGATGCGACCAAGAATCGCAGTTTCCCAAAGAACAGCAAAGGTCATGTCCGAGGTGATGGCCTTGAGTTCGGCAACCACCACCAGTTCGGGATACTTCGTCAAATACTCGCGCTCGACGCCGCCCCCCGAGGTGATGAAGCCCTGTATCTTTTTCGCAGCCAGAGCCTTCAGACCTCGCTCCTGATCGGCGTAGTGCTCGGCGGCATAGGCGATGTTGTGATACTCGAGCGGCAACTGCCGGCTGACAAAATCGTTGGCGATGAAGCCCACCCGCTTGCCGTCGAGATCGCCGAGCGTCTGCACCGGCGAATCCCGGTGCGCGAAGACCACATAGGGATAACGCAGCGCCGGCCGCGTAAACACCATGAGCTCCTCACGTTCCGGCGTCGGGTTGGCACCGTACAGCACGTCGATCCGTCCGTGTTCGAACGCGCGATAAGCGTCGTTCCACGTCTTCACCTCGGCCAGCGCCAGACGCAAGCCAAGCTGGGCTTGCATGTCTTCGAGCAGCGCGGGCAGGAACCCGGTGCGTCGCCCCTGAAAGTCGAAAACATCCATGCCCGCGTAGGGATCGAAACCGACGCTGAACACGGTCTCCCGGTGTGCCGCGACCCAAGCGGCTTCTTCCGGCGTCAGCACAACACTGCTCTTCTCACCTGCGCCGGCGCCAGCCACGACAAGACAACCAACGACAGCCACAAGCACGAACGGTCTGGGGCGCAGAACGAGCAAAAGGCGCAGGGAACGCAGGAAGGCGAGCATTTTCGGAGTCGTTTCGTCCAGAAGGCGCGTGAGGATACTGCAAATGATGGCAAAAAGTATGCGCGGAGCGCTCGGCCGGGTCAATCAGAGGCCGGATCGATGTCGCTTGCATTCAGACATGTATCTGCGGCATTGTTGGCGCCTCGAATTCGACCCACTTGACCTTGCACCCGGATATCGAAATGAACCGATACAGCATCGCAATCCTGCTCGCCATTACTGTTCTCGCACCTGCCGCCGCGTTTGCCGAGCAAGTCGGCTGTGTCACGACCGAATGGAAATTGATCGGCGCCAATCACAAGGTGTGCGTCGAATCGTTCAACGACCCGAAGGTACCGGGCGTCACCTGTCACGTCAGCCAGGCGCGAACCGGGGGCGTCAGCGGTTCGCTCGGACTGGCACAAGACCCGTCGCAGTTTTCGCTGGCCTGCCGGCAGACCGGCCCGATCACCCTGCCGGAAAAGCTGCCGAAGGAAGCGACGGTGTTCGCCGAAGACACTTCGATCCTGTTCAAGGAAACACGGGTCGTCCGCATGTGGGACGCAACCAATCGGACGCTGGTTTATCTGGCGATCAGTCGAAAGCTGATCAACGGCGCGCCGGCCAACAGCATCTCGACTGTGCCGGTGATGCCCTGGGGAACGCGCTGAATCAGGCCCCCCCCGAACCGAATGCGGCGCGGCGCATCCGGTCCGCCACGGCCGCCCACGCAGGTCCGACGGGAATCGCCTCGACGACGATCACCTCGTTGCCCGCCTGATCGAGTTCGCGCAAGGCGGCGTACAAACCACGCGCGTAGCCTTCGGGCTCGGCAGGCAGGCAGCGCAGGGCGTGGGACTGAACCAGCGCGGGTGGCCGCCCGTAGGCCAGCAGACCAAATGAAACACCCCGGTTTGAATAATCCTGCAGTACCGCAGAGACATCTCGCGAAGGCACGACGCGCATCGGTGTCAGCGGGGCGTAATGCGCATCCAGTGAGCCGGAAACCCGCGGTGCGGCGCTGTCGCCTTGCATGGACGACGGCAGTTCGGGCAACACGCCGATCACGGACTCGATCTGCTCGGGCGTGATGTGCCCCGGACGCAGGAGCCGCGGCGGCTGGTCGTCGCACGAAAGATCAAGGATCGTAGACTCGATGCCGACCGCGCACGGGCCGCCATCGAGCACCAAGGCAACCGCATCGCCCAATTCCTCGCGCACGTGCGCGGCGTCGGTCGGACTGATCCGGCCGAAGCGATTGGCCGATGGCGCGGCGATGCCGCACATCTGATTCGCGCCGCCCCCCGCCTGCGCGTAGGCACGCAGGAGACCGAGCGCCAAGGGGTGAGATGGCACCCGGACACCGACCGTCTCTTGCCCGCCCGTCACGGCATACGGCACGGCCGGTGCACGCTTGAGAATCAGCGTCAGCGGCCCCGGCCAGAAGGCCTCGGCCAACTCCCAGGCGACGGCAGGAATATCCCGTGCCCAGCGGTCGAGATAGCCCGCCCCGGGCAGATGGACGATCAACGGATGGTCGGCCGGTCGGCCCTTGGCGGCGAATATCCTGGTCACCGCCTCAGGATTGGCCGCATCGGCACCCAGCCCGTAGACCGTTTCGGTCGGAAAGGCGACGAGTTCGCCGTCCTGCAACAGTCTGACGGCCTGGGCGAAATCCTGGGTCATCGCGGGCTCAGTTCAAGGCAGATCGGGAAGTGTTTTCGCCAGAACCTTCTCGGACTGATTGGTACGGAAGTCGGCAAGTTTCTTCGCAAGCTCGGGGTCACTCAAGGCCAGCATGGCGACCGCGAAAAGCGCCGCGTTGACCGCACCGGCCTCGCCGATGGCAAACGTTGCCACTGGAATACCGCCCGGCATCTGCACCATGGCCAGCAGCGAATCGAGCCCCTGCAAGTGTTTGGACGGCATCGGCACGGCCAGTACCGGCAAGGCCGTCTTGGCCGCCAGAACGCCCGCCAGATGCGCCGCACCGCCCGCCGCGCCGATCAGCACCTTCATGCCGCGATCCTGAGCACTCGCCGCGTAGTCGAGCGCGGCGTCGGGCGTGCGATGCGCCGACAATACGCGCGCTTCGTAGGCAATGTCGAAGCGCTTGAGCGTTTCGGCACAGGCGCGCATCACCGGCCAGTCGCTGTCCGACCCCATCACGATGCCGACGAGAGGTTGCTTTTCCATGGTTTCTCCTTAAGCGTTGAGTTTGCGTTCGGCGCTTTCCAGCGTATTCGCCAGCAGCATGGTGATCGTCATCGGACCGACGCCACCCGGCACTGGCGTGATGTACGACGCCACTTCCTTCGCCGCTTCGAAATCAACATCGCCGCAAAGTTTCCCATCGGGCAGTCGATTGATGCCGACATCGATGACCACGGCACCGGGCTTGATCATGTCGCCGGTGATCATCTTCGGCTTGCCGATCGCGGCGACGAGGATGTCGGCACGCAGACAATGCCCCTTGAGATCGCGCGTCTGCGAATGACAGACGGTCACCGTTGCCCCCGCGTGCATCAGGAGCATGGCCATCGGTTTGCCGACGATGTTCGAACGCCCGACCACAACGGCTTCCTTGCCTTTGAGGCTGATGCCCGCATCCTCGAAGAACTTCATCGCCCCATACGGCGTACACGGAATGAAACACGGCTGCCCCTGCATCAAGGCGCCGACGTTCTCAGCGCGGAATCCGTCGACGTCCTTCTCGGCTGCGATCGCGTCAAGCACGGCGTCGGAGTCGAAGTGCCTGGGCAACGGGAGTTGCACGAGGATGCCGTGGATCTTGTCATCGGCATTGAGTTCGGCGATCTTGTCGAAGACCAACTGCGGCGCGACGTCCGCGGGAAAGACGTGCTTCTCCGAGTGGAACCCGGCTTGGGCGCAAGCGTTGACCTTGTTGCGCACATAGACCTGCGACGCCGGATCTTCGCCCACCAGGATGACGGCCAGACCTGGCCGAACACCTTGCGCAGCGAGTTCGTCTGCCTTCTGCTTGAAACCGGCGCGCAGCTTCTGCCCAAGTGCGTTGCCGTCGAGTATGTGTGCCGTCATGGTGATTCCCGGGAGAGCGATGGGGAAATCACACGACAAACCGACGCGCGCTCCCCTTTTGAAAGGAGCGCCATTTTACCGTAAGTCGGGCCGCGAACTCAGGCGCTTTCCGTCGTCGCCGCCTGCGCCGAAGCAGCCCGCCCGGCCGCGAAGGCCTGGCGGTTGAGTTCGATGAGTTCCGGTTTCTTCCTGGCAAAGCGCTTGAGGATGCACTGCTCGAGCACTTCGGCGGGGAACGGCAGGTAGTCGGAGATAGCGCCGAGCATGACGGTGTTGCCCAACCGGATTTCGCCAAGTTCCCGGGCGATCGCCGTCGCGTCGAACGAAAAGACGCGCGTGCCGGCGGCGCGCACCTCGGCGACCGGGTCGGCCGGGTATTCGTACAACCCGAGATCGACGACGGGCGGAACGAGACGCCCGGTGTTCATCAGCGCCAGGCCATCCGGCTTGAGCATGTGCCGCCAGCGCATGCCCTCAGCGGCTTCAAAGCCGAGCAGCACATCGGCCGTCCCCGGCGTGATCTGCGGCGACAGCACCTTGGGACCGAAACGCAGATGCGAGGAAACCACCCCGCCGCGCTGCGCCATGCCGGCGACTTCGGTTTTCTTCACGTCGTGACCGAGCGCAATTGCGGCTTCCGCCAGGATCTCGGTGGCCGTCATGACGCCCTGACCACCCGTACCCACCACCAGAATGTTGGTTACATCAGACATGTTCTTCGACTCGTCAGCTCGGTTTGACTACATGAATCGGCATCGCCAGTTCCTCGACCGGCACGA
Organism: Propionivibrio sp.; assembly: GCF_017995515.1. Taxonomy (GTDB): domain Bacteria; phylum Pseudomonadota; class Gammaproteobacteria; order Burkholderiales; family Rhodocyclaceae; genus Propionivibrio. The sequence continues at coordinate 8,188 of NZ_JAGOIT010000077.1, read as the reverse complement.
TGGCGTCTGGTGCACACGGTGTCAGACACAGGCCGCAGCCGGTGCAAGCCGCGCTTTCGATGCGCACGAAATTGCGCTCGACTTCCTTGCCGTTCGGCTTGAGCACCGTATCGCGGCGTGTCACATGGATTGCCGGACAGCCGACGTCGACGCAATTGCCGCAGCCCGTGCAGGTATCCTCGATGACCTTGAACGGCTTGCGTGGCTTGTAATCCTCGACCAGTACACACGGCCGATTGGTGATGATCACCGACGGCTCGGGCACCTTGGTTTCCTGGCGCAGCACCTTGAACAGCGTCGGCAGTTCGTAGGGATCGACCACATGCACGCGCTCTTCCTTGACGCCAAGCGCCTTGACCAGGCTCGCGAAATCAACGCGTGGCGCTTCTTCGCCGTGAATCCCGCGCCCGTTGGCGGGGTTATTCTGGCCACCGGTCATGCCGACCGCGCGGTTGTCGAGCAGCATCACGGTCACGTTGCCCTTGTTGTAGACAATATCGAGCAGCCCCTGCATGCCCATGTGCATGAAGGTCGAATCGCCGATCACGGCGACGATTTTCTTGTCCTTTTCCGATTCGGCGCGCCCCTTGTCGAGACCCAGCGCCATGCCCATCGAGGCGCCCATCGAAATGCACGCATCGAGCGCATTCCACGGCTGGCCGAACCCGAGCGTGTAGCAACCGATGTCGCCCGAAATCGTCACGTTGCGCAGCTGCGCCAGCGTGTAGTAGGCGCCGAGGTGCGGACACGCGACGCACATCGTCGGCGGCCGCGGGAAGACCGGCATCGGCTTGACCGTCGCCATCTCCGGCACCGGCTCGCCGAGCAGGCGCGCAATCGCCGGCCTGAGGACGTTCGGCGACAACTCGCCGCTACGCGGCAGGATGTCCTTGCCGATCGCGGCGATGCCTTGCGCCTTGATCTCCGTCTCAATCAGCGGCTCAACCTCCTCGACGACGACCAGTTGATCGCATTGCTTTGAAAACTCGCATACCAGATCGAACGGCAACGGGCAGGAGAAGCCGAGCTTGAGCACCGGCGCATCGGGAAAACTCTCGCGCACGTGCATGTACGCGGGGCCGGAAGTAACAAAACCGACGCGGCGATCGCTGCCCGGCTCGATCGCATTCAGTTTCGATTTCGCGGCCTCGGCGCGCAGCGCGTTTTCGCGTTCGAACATCAACGGCAGACGCTTACCAGCAGCCCCCGGAACCATCACCCAGCGCATGACGTCCTTGGTGAAGCCCGGTGCGCTTCGTTCGCGCCGCTCGCCGACGGTCACCAGCGCCTTGACGTGGCAAATGCGCGTCGTCAGACGCAGGATGACCGGCGTCTGGAAGCGTTCCGAAAGGTCGAACGCGGCGAGCGTGTAGTCGTAGGCTTCCTGCGAATCGGCCGGCTCAAGCACCGGCACGTGCGCGAAACGCCCCCAGTAGCGCGAATCCTGTTCGTTTTGCGAGGAGGACAGCCCGACGTCGTCGGCGATCGCGATCACCAAGCCGCCCGCGACGCCGGTCAGCGTCATCGTCATCAGCGCGTCGGAGGCGACGTTCATGCCGACGTGTTTCATCGCGCAGAACGAGCGCGAGCCGGCCATCGCCGCGCCGAACGCGACTTCCAGTGAAACCTTCTCGTTCACCGACCATTCGGCGTAGAGATCGGGATACGTCGAAATCACTTCGAGCATCTCGGTCGCCGGCGTACCCGGATAGGCGGCGGCCACGCGCACTCCCGCCTCCCATACGGCACGCGCCACGGCGTCGTTGCCCGACATCAATAATCGACTTTGCGCCGGTGCCGGCCGAACTGCCGCCCTTGCCACTGCTGCCATCATTTCTCCTAAATCGCTGGAATCGGTCGAATGAAGCAAATCCACACGATTCTATCGCAATCCTGTAGCCCGACGATTTGCGTTGAACCTTTTGGACGACGGGATGTCACATCCGGCGCTTTGCAATTGCGCATAGCAATACACACTTCTACAATGCGAAATAACAAAACCAGCAAAGCAGTGGAGTACCATCCATAATAACGGCACATGGCCCATGCCAATCGCGTCACGGGTCAAGTGCCGATCAACCCATCTCAGATCAGGAGAAAGCCATGGCAGCACGACCGGAAAACGCCGAGATGCCTGTAGATCAGGACACCGACCCGCAGGAAACCCAAGAGTGGCAGGACGCGCTGACCGGCGTGATCGAACATGAAGGAACGGGCCGCGCCCACTTCCTGATCCAGCAGATGATCGCCCAGGCGCGCGAAGAGGGAATCGACATTCCCTACAGCGCGACGACCGAGTACATCAACACGATTCCGGCGGACCAACAGCCCAAGTACCCCGGCGACGCCGACATCGAGATCCGCATCCGCAACTACATCCGCTGGAACGCGATGGCGATGGTCGTGCGCGCCAACCGCGACAGTAACGTCGGTGGTCACATCGCCTCATTCGCCTCGCAGGCGGCGCTCTACGACGTGGGCTTCAACTGGTTCTGGCGCGCGCAGAACGAAGAGCATGGTGGCGATCTCATCTTCTTCCAGGGCCACTCGATCCCCGGCGTCTATGCACGCGCCTTCCTGATGAACGTGCTGAGCGAGGAACAGCTCGATCACTTCCGCCAGGAAGTCGGCGGCAAAGGTCTGCCGTCGTATCCGCACCCGTGGCTGATGCCCGATTTCTGGCGCTTCCCGACCGTTTCGATGGGCCTCGGCCCGATCCAGGCGATCTACCAGGCGCGCTTCATGAAGTACATGGAAAGCCGCGGCTTCATCGACGCCAAGGACCGCAAGGTGTGGGCCTTCCTCGGCGACGGCGAGACCGACGAGGTCGAATCGCTCGGCGCCATCGGCATGGCCGCGCGCGAGAAGCTGGACAACCTGATCTTCGTCATCAACTGCAACCTGCAGCGCCTCGACGGCCCGGTGCGCGGCAACGGCAAGATCATCCAGGAGCTCGAAGGCACCTTCCGCGGCGCCGGCTGGAACGTCGTCAAGCTGATCTGGGGACGCCATTGGGATGCGCTGTTCGAGCGCGACAAGAAGGGCATCCTGAAAAAACGCATGATGGACATCGTCGACGGCGAGTACCAGACCTTCAAGGCGAAGAACGGCGCCTACGTGCGCGAACACTTCTTCAACACGCCCGAACTCAAGGAGCTGATCGCCGACTGGACCGACAATGACGTGTGGACGCTGAACCGTGGCGGGCACGACATCTTCAAGATCTTCGCCGCCTTCAAGGCCGCCGTCGAGCACAAGGGCCAGCCAACGCTGATCCTGGCCAAGACGATCAAAGGCTACGGCATGGGCGAGGCCGGCGAAGGGATGAATATCTCGCACCAGCAGAAGAAGCTCGACACGCAGGCGCTGATCCGCTTCCGCGACCGCTTCAAGCTGCCGGTACCGGACGACCAGATCGAGTCGGTGCCCTTCCTCAAGTTTGCCGAGGATTCACCCGAGTACAAGTACATGTTCGAGCGGCGCGATGCCCTCGGCGGCATTCTCATGCAACGCGCGGGCAAGGCCGCACCGCTGGAAATACCGCCGCTCGCGGCGTTTGAATCGCTGTTGAAGGCCTCCGGCGAAGGCCGTGAGATCTCGACAACGATGTCGATCGTTCGCCTCTTGAACATCCTTCTCAAAGACAAGCAGATCGGCAAGCGCGTCGTCCCGATCGTGCCCGACGAGTCGCGCACTTTCGGCATGGAAGGGCTGTTCCGCCAGGTCGGCATCTGGAACCAGGCAGGACAGAACTACGTGCCGGAAGACCACGACCAGCTGATGTTCTACAAGGAGTCGAAGACCGGCCAGGTGCTGCAGGAAGGCATCAACGAGGCCGGCGCGATGAGCGACTGGATCGCCGCCGCGACCGCCTACTCGGTGCATAAGGAGCAGATGATCCCGTTCTACATCTGCTACTCGATGTTCGGCCTGCAGCGCACGATGGACCTCTACTGGGCCGCCGCCGACCAGCGCGCGCGCGGCTTCCTGATCGGCGCCACGGCCGGCCGCACGACGCTGAACGGCGAAGGCCTGCAGCACGAGGACGGCCACTCGCTGGTGCTCTCCGGGCTGATCCCGAACTGCGTCAGCTACGACCCGACCTTCTCCTTCGAGATCGCCGTCATCATGCAGGACGGCATGCGCCGCATGTTCAAGGAGCAGGAGGACGTCTATTACTACATCACGGTGATGAACGAGAACTACGAGCACCCGGAAATGCCGTCCGGTGCCGAACAGGACATCATCAAGGGCCTGTACCTCCTGAAGAAGGGCGCCGTCTCGGACGGCAAGCAGCCGACGCCGCGCGTACAGCTGCTCGGTTCCGGTACCATCTTCCGCGAAGTGATCGCCGCCGCCGAACTGCTCAAGAACGACTGGGGCGTCGACGCCGACCTGTGGGGCTGCCCGAGCTTCAACGAGCTGGCGCGCGATGGCAACGACATCGCCCGCTGGAACCTGCTCAACCCGCTCGAGAAACCGCGCCAGTCGCACGTCGAACAGTCTCTCAATGACACGCGCGGTCCGATCATTGCGGCGACCGACTACGTACGTCAGTACGCCGAGCAGATCCGGCCCTTCCTCAACCGCCGCTACGTCACGCTCGGTACCGACGGCTTTGGCCGCTCGGACACGCGCGAAGCGCTACGCCACTTCTTCGAGGTCGATCGCCGCTGGGTGACCATCGCCGCGCTGAAGGCGCTTGCCGACGACGAGGTGATCGAACGCAGCGTCGTCGCCGAAGCGATCGCCAAATACGGCATCGACATCAACAAGCCGAATCCGATGACGGTCTAAGGGAGCGCATTCATGAGCCAGACAATTGAAGTGAAGGTCCCGGACATCGGCGATTTTTCCGATATCCCGGTCATCGAAATCGGCGTCAAGGTCGGCGACACGATCGCTATCGACGATTCGCTGGTGACGCTGGAATCGGACAAGGCGACGATGGACGTGCCGTCGTCGGTCGCCGGTGTCGTCAAGGAAATCCGGGTCGCGGTGGGCGATCGCGTGTCGCAGGGCGCCGTCGTCGCCATCGTCGAATTGGCCGACGGCGCTGTGGCTGCTGCCCCGGTCGCCGAGGCGAAGCCGGAAGCGGCTCCCGTCGCTGCTCCGGCGCCGGTTGCGGCAACACCCACGCCCGTAGCGGCTGCGCCAGTTCCGGCTCCAACATCTGTCGTCGCCACCAGCGCGCCGGCCGCGCCGCTGCAAGTCGCCGCCGGCCTGCACGCGAGCCCGTCGGTGCGCCAGTTCGCGCGCGAACTCGGCGTCGATCTGGCCAAGGTCGCCGCCAGCGGCCCGAAGCAGCGCATCCTCAAGGAAGACGTCACCGCCTTCGTCAAGGGCGTGATGACCGCCGCTCCGGCCGCTGCCCCGGCTGCTGCCGCATCGCTCGGCGGCGGGCTCGATCTGCTGCCGTGGCCGAAGGTCGATTTCGAGAAGTTCGGCCCGATCGAAACGCAGCCGCTGTCGCGCATCAAGAAAATTTCCGGCCAGAACCTGGCGCGCAACTGGGTGATGATCCCGGCCGTTACCTACCACGAGGACGCCGACATCACCGACCTGGAGGCCTTCCGCGTCGCGCTGAACAAGGAAAATGAGAAGTCCGGCGCGAAAATCACCATGCTCGCCTTCATCATCAAGGCCTGCGAGCTCGCGCTGAAGAAATTCCCCGAATTCAACAGCTCGCTCGACGGCGAAAACCTGGTGCTGAAGAAGTACTTCAACATCGCCTTCGCCGCCGACACACCGAACGGGCTGGTGGTGCCGGTGGTCAAGAACGTCGACCAGAAGTCGGTCAGCCAGATCGCCACCGAATGCGGCGAACTCGCCAAAAAGGCGCGCGACGGCAAGCTCGGTCCGACCGACATGACCGGTGCCTGCTTCACCATCTCCAGCGTCGGCGGCATCGGCGGCACCGCGTTCTCGCCGATCGTCAACGCGCCGGAAGTCGCCATTCTCGGCGTCTCCAAGTCGGTGATGAAGCCGGTGTGGACCGGTCGCGAGTTTGTCCCGCGCCTGATCCTGCCGCTGTCGCTCTCGGCCGACCACCGCGTCATCGACGGCGCGTTGGCCACGCGCTTCAACGTTTATCTCGCGCAGTTGCTGGCCGACATGCGTCGGGCGCTGATCTAGCAAAGGGGACGGAATGAGCCAAATCATCGAAGTCAAAGTCCCGGACATCGGCAACTTCCACGATGTACCGATCATCGACCTGTGCGTCGCGGCCGGCGCCAGCGTCAATGCGGAAGACCCGCTGCTGACGCTGGAATCGGACAAAGCGACGATCGACATCCCGGCGCCCGCCGCCGGCGTCGTCAAGGAATTCACGGTCAAGGTCGGCGACAAAGTGTCCGAAGGCACGCTGGTCGCGCGCATCGAAGTGGCTGCCAGCGCCGCTGCAACAGCGCCTGCAAACGAAGCTGCGCCGGTGCCCGCTCCATCGGCACCGGCCGCCGCGCCGACACCCGCTCCGCAGGCCGGCACGTATTCCGGCAAGGTCGACGTCGAGTGCGAAATGCTCGTGCTCGGCGCCGGTCCCGGCGGCTACTCGGCCGCGTTCCGTGCCGCCGATCTCGGACTGAAAACGGTGATCGTCGAACGCTATTCGACGCTCGGCGGCGTCTGCCTCAACGTCGGCTGCATCCCATCGAAGGCGCTGCTGCACGTCGCCGTCGTCGCCGACGACGCCGAACACATGGCCGATTGCGGCCTCACCTTCGCCGCGCCGCAGATCGACCTCGACAAGTTGCGCGCACACAAGGCCAAGGTCGTCGGCAAGCTGACCACTGGCCTCGCCGGCATGGCCAAGCTGCGCAAGGTCGACGTCGTGCGCGGCTACGGCAGCTTCCTCGACGCCAACCACATCGAAGTGGAAACGACCGACGGCGCCGGCCAGGACAAGACCGGTAGCAAGAAGATCGTTCGCTTCAAGAACTGCATCATCGCCGCCGGCAGCGCACCGGTGCATCTGCCGTTCATTCCGCAGGACGCGCGCATCGTCGATTCGACCGGCGCCTTGGAACTGCGCTTCGTGCCGAAGAAGATGCTGGTCATCGGCGGCGGCATCATCGGCCTGGAAATGGCGACCGTCTATTCGTTGCTCGGCGCCCGCGTCGACGTGGTGGAAATGCTCGACGGCCTGATGCAGGGACCGGACCGCGACGCGGTGAAGGTCTGGGAAAAGCAGAACCTCAAGCGCTTCGACAAGGTCATGCTGAAGACGAAGACCGTCTCGGTCGAGGCGAAGGAAGACGGTCTGTACGTGAAATTCGACGGCGAGGCGGCTCCGGCCGAGCCGGTCAAGTACGACATGATCCTGCAGTCGGCCGGCCGCGCGCCGAACGGCAAGAAGATCGCCGCCGAGAAGGCCGGCGTCGTTGTTACCGACCGCGGCTTCATCCCGGTTGATAAGCAGATGCGCACCAACGTGCCGAACATCTTCGCGATCGGCGACATCGTCGGCAACCCGATGCTGGCGCACAAGGGCGTGCATGAAGGCCACGTCGCCGCCGAAGTCGCCGCCGGGCAGAAAACGGCGTTCGACGCGACGGTGATTCCGAGCGTCGCCTACACGCACCCGGAAGTCGCCTGGGTCGGCGTCACCGAGGATCAGGCCAAGCGCGAAGGCCGCACGGTCGAGGTCGCCAAGTTCCCGTGGGCCGCCTCAGGCCGCGCCATCGCCAACGGCGCCGACTACGGCTTCACCAAGCTGGTGTTCGATCCGCAGACGCACCGCGTCATCGGCGGCACCATCGTCGGCCCGGCGGCCGGAGACATGATCGGCGAAGTCGCGCTGGCCATCGAGATGGGCTGCGACGCAGTCGATATCGGCAAGACCATCCACCCGCACCCGACGCTCGGCGAGAGCATCGGCATGGCCGCGGAGATCGCCCACGGCAGCTGTACCGACGTACCGCCGGCACGCAAACGGTAGAAGCAGGAATATCGCCGCGCTCGCTTCAATCAATCGAGTAGGGGACGGAGTTACCCCCGTCGCCCTCTCACACCACCGTACGTGCGGTTCCGCAACACACCTTTTACCTCGGTCAGCCGGAAACAGGATGTCCAGCCACGCAGCACCGGGTTAAGCGCGGCGATCGTTTGGCCGAGGTTGCGCGAAGCATTCCGACGACGATTTCACGCACTTTGCCTGTCCGTCGCTTCAAGCGACTGTCCGCGATCACCG
>NZ_JAGOIT010000076.1 GCF_017995515.1 Propionivibrio sp. | reverse complement strand
GGCGCCCTGCTCCCGTACCCATCGGCACCAGCCACGACCTGCGCGTCGGACAAAAGGTTTACGCCATCGGCAATCCGTTCGGCCTCGACTGGACGCTGACCACCGGTATCGTCTCGGCGCTCGATCGCTCGCTGGGCGAAGAGAACGGCGCCAGCATCGAACACCTCATTCAAACCGACGCAGCGATCAACCCCGGCAACTCCGGCGGCCCACTGCTCGACTCGGCCGGCCGGCTGATCGGCGTCAATACGGCCATCTACAGCCCGAGCGGCAGCAGCGCCGGCATTGGCTTTGCGGTACCCGTCGACACAGTCAATCGTGTCGTGCCGCAACTGATCAAGTCCGGCCGCTATACCAGTCCCGCGCTCGGCGTCGAGATCGACGAGGATCTCAACCGGCGCCTGACCAAGCTGCTCAACGTTTCGGGCGTCGTCGTCCTGCGCGTAGCGCCCGGCTCCAGCGCCGCCAAGGCAGGTCTCACCGGGATCAACATCTCGCGCAGCGGCGAGGTCGTGCCGGGCGACATCATCACCGCCATTGACGGCAAGTCGGTCGACAGCGTCGGCAAGCTGCTTTCGCACCTCGACGACTACCGGGTCGGCGACACCGTCCGCGTCACGGTCCTGCGCAAGGGAAAATCGACCGAACTCAAGGTCACGCTGCAGCCCGGCACATGAGCACCAGCCGACGCGGGCGCAAACCGCGTCGCCATCGACAGGAGAAATTCGCTACACTCGCTGACAGTCGTATCCATAACGCGCGGCGATCGCCCCGGCCCGGTTGCACAAGGCACCGAGGGCACCCACAAGACTGCGCGGCAAGGTTTCATTGAGGATTGCATAGCTGGTCCAGACGATGCTTATCGCATCGCTGGGATCCCATTGCCATCACAAAGGAATCGTTATGGAAGGAACCATGAAGGCCGCAGTCATGCACGCCCCGCGTGACATGCGGATTGAAGAACGCCCCGTACCCGCTCCCAAGCCCGACGAGTTGCTGGTCAAGATTCATCATGTCGGGATTTGCGGCTCGGATCTGCATTTTCTGAAAGACGGCCGGCTCGGTAACTGGGTCGTTGATTCGCCGCTCGTTCTCGGTCATGAATCGGCCGGGGAAGTCATCGAAGTCGGCAGCGAGGTCACTGGTTTTGCCGTGGGCGACAAGGTAGCACTGGAGCCGGGCGTCCCCTGCGGATCATGCAAGTTCTGCATGGCCGGCCACTACAACCTCTGCAAGAAGATGTCCTTCATGGCCATCCCCGGCGAGCGCGACGGCGCCTTCCGCGAATACCTCGCGCATCCGGCGAAGATGTGCTTCAAGCTCCCGCCGAACATGAGCACGCTCGAAGGTGCGTTGTGCGAACCGCTGTCGGTCGGCCTCTACGCGGTCGAAAAATCCGGCGCCCGGCTCGGGCAAAGCGCGGTGATCTTCGGCACGGGCTGCATCGGCCTCGTCACCCTGCTCGTTCTGAAAGCCGTCGGCGTCAGCGACATCACCGTCGTCGACATCGCCCAGAAGCGGCTGGACAAGGCGCTGGAACTCGGCGCCAGAAGGATCATTCGCGGCGACAAGGAAGGTGCCGTCGCGGCGCTGATGGCCGACGGCGGGTGCGATCTGGTGTTTGACGCCGCCGGCAGTCCGATCACGGCGCTGCAGGCGACCAAGGTCGTCGCACCAAATGGCGTCGTCGTCATGGTCGGCATGGCGGCGAACCCGGAAATCAAGATGGACATGGGCACGCTGACGGCACGCGAAGCAAGGCTCGAAACCATCTTCCGCTACCGCAACCACTACCCGACGGCCATCGCTTCGGTGGCTGCGGGCGTCATTCCGTTGAAGAAGATCGCCTCGCACGTTTTCCCGTTCAGCGACATCGCGGAAAAGGTGCTCTTCAGCATGGATCACCCGGAAGAGGTGATCAAAGGTGTGATCAGCTTTGTCGACTAATTGTTGAACGTGGTCGAAATCGGTGAATGAGCGATCATTCACCGAAACGGCCGGATGCGTACCGCACCGCCGCGATCACGATTTTCGTGTGAGGTAGCCGAGCATGCAAAAGCAGCCGAAGACGAGCCCGGCGATACCTGCCTGCAGCAAAGTCCCGACCTGAAACCCGGCGATCCAGAACTCGCCGGCCAACCGGATGCCGACGGCGGCGACGCACAACAGAACGCCAACGATTCCGGACAACCAACCCAGCTTCAGCAGCGCTTCCATACGCCCTCCTTCGGGGATTAGCACATCACTCGTTTTCCGACCCTGCTGCCCAGGCGCCGCGCGCGATCCGTTCGATAAGGCGCACGACGATGCGTGCCGTGCGTCCGTCCTGATCGAAACCCGGATTGAGTTCGGCGAACTCGGTCAAGCGAACCTTGCCGCTCGCCAGCGCCTGATCGATCAGCGTTTCCAGCACCGCCAACTCGACACCGCGCGCCGCCGGCGCCGAGACGCCCGGCGCAACGGCTGCGGGGAGCACGTCGAGGTCGATCGTCAGATGCAGTACGTCGACCTCATCGAGAAATGCCGCCAGTTTGTCCCGCGCTACGTCGAGGCACCAGGGCGACAATTGATCGTCCTCGACCCAGCAGACCTTGAGCTTTTGCGCCCGAGCGAACAGCGCCGCCGTATTCGTCGGCCGCGCGACCCCGAAACAGGCGTAGCGGAACAGCCAGTTACGTGCCACGCAGTCCTCGGCAATCTGCCGGAACGGCGTCCCGGAAGTACCGACCTCGCCGGCGCGCAGATCGAAGTGCGCATCGAAATTGAGCACCCCCACGCGTTTCCCCGGCTGCTTCATCGCCCAGGTCGCCAGTCCCTGCCAGTTACCCCACGCAACCTCGTGGCCGCCGCCGATCACCAGCGGCAAATGCCCTGCGTCCAGCACCGCAGCAACGTGCGTTCCCAGCACGAACTGCGCCGCTTCCAGCGCATCGCCCTCGCACAGCACGTTGCCGCCGTCGTAAACCGGCCGTTCCTGATGCCAGGCGCAATTGATCAGATACTTGCGCACCGCCGCCGGCCCACCCGCCGCCCCCGCCCGCCCGTGATTGCGCACCACCCCGGCATCGCAGGCAAAGCCGATCAGCACACTGCCCGGCGCTTGCTCGGCCTGACCGGTCAACAAGGGCTGAACCTGTTGATGCCAGCGAACGCCGAGTTCGCCTTCTTCGAAATCAATATGGCCGAGCCAGAGGGTTTGGTCAGCGGGTTGCCACATGGAAGCGCCCTTTCGTCATTCCGCCCAATACGCCACAGGATGCGGGTTCTTCATCAAAATTCTTCAAAGTAGTCGGTGTCGACCTTCTTGACCTCATACACGGTATTCACCGAGACACCGACGCCGTGGTCAAACATGAGTTTTGCCAGAGTCGATCCATCGATCAGGATGATCTTTGTGTCGATTTTGGAGGCGAACTCTTTCGCGTCCTTTGAATATGATGAAGTCGTGATGAATATACCCTTCCTTGCCCGCTGCCCTTGGAGAGCCCCCGCAAACTTCTGGATCTCCGGCCGCCCAACCGTTCCTTCGTAGCGCTTTGCCTGCAGATAGATAATGTCCAGGCCAAGCGGATCTTCCTTGATGATGCCATCGATACCTTCGTCACCGCTCCGACCGATCGCCTCGCCCGCGTCTTTGCGATTTCCGCCGTAACCCATTTTGACAACAAGATCAATGATCACTCGTTCAAGAAACTCCGGAGGATTGGCGAGGATCTTTGCGACGATTTCTCGCTCAACATCGTTTCGAAGCGTGAGGTAAGCGTTCTCGACAGCCTCTTCCGGCGTTTCATGGATCTCAATGCCGGCATCGCGTTCTTGTTCCAGTTCCGGCTTTTCATCGCGCCTTCTTTCACGCACTGACCTGCTGCCATTCAGTTTGGCGAGCACCCGCAGGTCGATCGTTTTGGGGTAATCGATCAGCGCTTTCATGCCTTTTTCAGTAATGACTGATACGGCGCGCCGTGGTGCTTCGATCAAACCCGCGGCCGAAACATAGGTTTTCGCCCAACCGACCCGGTTATCGAACATTTTTGCACGCCCACTCGGGAGCATTTCTCTACGCTCTTCCGGTGTCAGCGAAAACTGTTCCGCCAAAGCGTTCACCAAGTCACGATTGAGATGCTCCTCTCGATCTGCGTGCAAATCGAGCAATGGACGCATCAGGGTTTGAAAATCAGGAATAGCCATTCTTCTTGTGCTCCCAATTGGTCTTCCCGGAACAGTGTCAGACGCAAAACAATCATCCTGAAAAACTCAGTTCTTCACCGCAAAGGCGCACAGATCGCGAAGGTTCGCAAAGAAAATCATAGCGCTACGCAAACAGCACCTACCTTCCATCACCACCCACAGGGTGAATGGTCAAATAGGATCAACCTGTTGTTTCCTTTGCGCCTTTGCGCCTTTGCGGTGAGGTTTTCAGGATCATACTGCATACACGAAGACGCCATCCAAAGTCATCAACTTCGAGGCAGTCATCAATGTGGCTCGACCAGCAAAACTCCAATCAGTACGCGATGAAGAGCAAGGTGTGTTCATAGCCAAGCGTGGTGAGTCCATGCTAAATTCTGACCAGTCTGACCAGAAAGCCGGAGAACACGATGCTCAACGAATGGCAATTGCAGCAAGCGAAGGGAAATTTCAGCCAGCTCATCAAGCGGGCCGCGAGCGGCGATGCGCAAACGGTGACTGTCCACGGCAAGCCGACGGCGGTCGTGCTCTCGGCCGAGGAATACACACGCCTCACGGCGCGCCGCGGCAAGCTTTCGAGCGCCCTGCTGCAACCCGAGCTCGGGGCCGAAGACCTGGACATCGAGCGCAGCCGTGAGACGGGTCGGGACGTCGACCTATGAGCTGGCTGCTCGATACCTGCGCGATCTCCGAATACGCAAAGCGCGTACCCAACCAGAACGTGATCGCGTGGCTCGACGAGCAGGACGAGGCGAGCCTTTTCATCAGCGTCATCACCTTGGGCGAAATCGAGAAAGGTATCCTCAAGTTGCGCGCAACCGACCCGCACCGCAGCCAGAAGCTCACTGCCTGGCTCGGCCTTGTCGAGCAGCGCTTTGCCGGACGAATTCTGGCGCTGGACTCGGCAGCGCTGCATCTCTGGGCGCAGTTGTCGGCCAACGCTGAACTCGCGGGCCGAGCGCTGCCAGTGATGGACGGATTGATCATGGCCACCGCGCAATGCCACGGTCTCACCGTCGTCACCCGTAACGTCCAGGATTTCGCGCACTATCCGCAGGTTCTGAGTCCCTGGGCGCTGTAGCCGTGCTAAGTGCTTTTCAATCCGCCTAGCCATCGCCTCACCAACGGTCGCGCGCCCATTCGGTACGCCAGTTCAGCAGGGCAATCGACGGCCCACAGCGCCAGATCGGCCCGTTTTCCGACGTCCAGCGTCCCGCGATTCGCAAGACCCAGCGCCCGTGCGGCGTGGCGCGTCATGCCGGCGAGCGCTTCCGCCGGCGTCAGGCCGAACAGCGTGCAGCCCATGTTCATCGCCAGCAGCGGTGATTCGAGCGGTGAGGTGCCGGGGTTGCAGTCGGTGGAGACGGCTATCGGCACACCGGCGGCGCGTAGGGCGTTGACGGGAGGCTGGCGCGTCTCGCGCAGGCTGTAAAAGGCGCCGGGCAGGAGGACGGCGGCAGTTCCGCTGGCTGCCATCGCGGCGATACCTTCGGGCGAGAGGTATTCGACGTGGTCGGCGGAGAGCCCGCGATAGCTGGCGACGAGCGCGGCGCCGCCCTGGTCGGTGCGCTGCTCGGCGTGTAGCTTGACTGGCAGTCCGAGGCGCGTGGCGGCATCGAACAGCCGGCGGATCTGTGCCGGCGAGAAGGCGATGTCTTCGCAAAAACCGTCGACCGCGTCAATCAGTCCTTCGGCGTTCAGCGCCGGCAGCATGTCGTTGATGACGACATCGAGGTAATCGTCGGCGCGGCCGGCGTATTCGGGCGGAACGGCGTGCGCGCCGAGGAAGCTGGTACGCACGGTGACACCCTCACCGGCGAGCTGCCGGGCGACGCACAGCATCTTGCGTTCGCTCGCGAGGTCGAGGCCGTAGCCGGACTTGATCTCGATGGTGGTGATGCCCTCATTGAGCATCGTCTGCAACCGCTTGCGGCTCTGCGCATAGAGCGTGGCTTCGTCGGCCGCGCGCGTGGCGGCAACGGTGGCGCGGATACCGCCGCCCGAGCGGGCAATCGATTCGTAGGATTCGCCGTTCAGCCGGCGCTCGAACTCGCCGGCGCGGTTGCCGGCGTAGACGAGGTGCGTGTGGCAGTCGATCAGGCCGGGGGTGAGCCAGCCGCCTTCGCCGTCGATTTCTTCGTCGGCGATCAAGCCAATCGGCAGCGTGGCTTCCTTGCCGAGCCAGACGATGCGGCCATCCGCGACGGCGAGCGCGGCGTCGTGCACTGCGCCGTAGGGATCGGCCGCATCACCCACCATCGTCGCCAGATGCACCCGGCGCACAAGCAGATCGACGTGCACGGCTTACCCGATCATCGGCAGCTTGAGCCCGACTTCGCGTGCTGTCTCCACCGCCAGTGGATAACCCGCATCGGCGTGGCGCATGACGCCAGTGGCCGGGTCGTTGAACAGTACGCGCGCGAGGCGCTTATCCGCCGCTTCGCTGCCGTCGGCGACGATGACGACGCCGGCGTGTTGCGAATAGCCCATGCCGACGCCGCCGCCGTGGTGCAGTGAGACCCACGTCGCGCCGCCGGCCGTATTGAGCAGGGCGTTGAGCAGCGGCCAGTCGGAGACGGCATCGGAACCGTCCCTCATCGACTCGGTTTCGCGGTTGGGACTGGCGACCGAGCCGGTGTCGAGGTGATCGCGGCCGATGACGATCGGCGCTTTCAGTTCGCCCTTCCTCACCATCTCGTTGAAGGCGAGGCCGAGGCGGTAACGGTCCTTGACGCCGACCCAGCAGATGCGCGCCGGCAAGCCCTGGAAGGCGATGCGTTCGCGCGCCATGTCGAGCCAGTGGTGCAGATGCGGATCATCGGGAATCAGCTCGCGCACCTTGGCGTCGGTGCGGTAGATGTCTTCCGGGTCGCCGGAGAGCGCGACCCAGCGGAACGGGCCCTTGCCTTCGCAGAACAGCGGGCGGATGTAGGCCGGGACGAAACCGGGGAAGTCGAAGGCGTTCTCGACGCCCATGTCGAGCGCCATCTGGCGGATGTTGTTGCCGTAGTCGAGCGTCGCCGCGCCGCGCGACTGCAGCGTGAGCATGGCGCGCACCTGATTCGCCATCGACTGCTTGGCCGGCTGCACGATGCGCTGCGGATCGGATGCGCGGCGTTCGCGCCATTGCGCCATCGTCCAGCCTTGCGGGAGATAGCCGTTGATCGGATCGTGCGCGCTCGTCTGGTCGGTGACCACATCCGGCGTCACACCGCGTGCGACGAGTTCGGCGAAGACGTCGGCGGCGTTGCCGAGCAGGCCGACCGAGACGGCTTTTCCCTCGTTCTTCGCCGCGTCGATGATCGCCAGCGCCTCGTCCAGCGTCGCCGCCTTGCGGTCGATGTAGCGCGTCTTCAGGCGGAAATCGATGCGCGTCTCGTCGCATTCAACGGCGAGCATCGAGAAGCCGGCCATCGTCGCCGCCAGCGGCTGCGCGCCGCCCATGCCGCCGAGGCCGCCAGTGAGAATCCAGCGCCCTTGCGGCTGGCCGTCGAAGTGCTGGTTGGCGACGGCGTAGAAGGTCTCGTAGGTGCCCTGCACGATGCCCTGGCTGCCGATGTAGATCCAGCTGCCGGCGGTCATCTGGCCGTACATCATCAGGCCGGCGCGGTCGAGTTGGTTGAAGTGCTCCCACGTCGCCCAATGTGGCACGAGGTTGGAATTGGCAAGCAACACGCGCGGCGCGTCGGCGTGCGTGCGGAAAACGCCGACCGGCTTGCCGCTCTGGATGAGCAGCGTCTGGTCGTCGTCCAGCGTTTTCAGCGTCGCGATGATCTGGTCGAAACATGCCCAGTTGCGCGCGGCGCGACCGATGCCGCCATAGACGACGAGCGCCTCCGGGTGCTCGGCGACTTCCGGGTCGAGGTTGTTCTGCAACATGCGGAAGACGGCTTCGGTCAGCCAGCTCTTGCAGTTCAGTTTATTGCCGCGCGGGGCACGGATGACGCGGGAAGAGTCGAGACGTGGGTCTTGATTTGCGTTGTTCATAGTGAAAGTCCGGTGGGCCTCAAAAATGGCCGGTGAATTGGTAACGGTTGCCGGGATGCCAAAGATTGGCAACGCTGGCGACGGCACCTTGGGACCAGGTGCGGCGATGCAGCAGCAAGGCCGGCTCGCCGAGCGACATGTCCAGATTCTGGCCAATCGATGCGCTCGGAACGGTGGCTTCGATGCGGTACTCGACGCGCTGCAAGGGCGCGACGCGCACCAGATATTCGTTCGGCGTGCTCGCCGTAAAGTCCTGCATGAGGTAATCAGGCGCCAGCGCCGGATTGACCCAGCGCTCCTCGAACTGCACCGGCTGATCGTTCTCGAGGTGCAGCAGGCACGAGTGATACACGTCGCTGCCGGCTTTCAACTGCATTTCCGTGGCGAGCGTCGGGCTGGCCGCGATGCGTTCGAGCAACAGCACGACACTCGAATGCTGATGGCCGCGCGCGCGGATCTCCTCGGCGATGCTGCGGATCTCCACCAGCGTCGACTGGTACTTGGGCGGCGCGACGTAGGTGCCGGCGCCCTTGGTGCGCGTCAACACCTGCGCGTCGGTCAGTTCGCGCAGGGCGCGGTTGACAGTCATCCGCGCGACGTTGAACTGGCGCGCCAGCTCGTTCTCGGACGGGATCAGGCTGCCCTCGCCCCACTCGCCCGAGTCGATACGCGCAAGGATGTGGTCCTTGATCGCCTGATAGGCCGGCAACTCAGCCATCACGCTTCCTGCGACGCGAAGCGCAGCGGGCTGTGCGCGGCGATCTCGGCGTTCTGCACCGCCGCCTTGATCGCCTCGATGTCGGGCGCGAACAGGCGGTCGATGTCGTAGTGCGGCACGGCGCTGCGGATGCGCTGCATCACGGCTTGCAACTTGGGACTGGTGATGTGCGGCGCGCGCAGATCGACGCCCTGCGCGGCGGCGAGCAGCTCGATGGCGAGGATCGCCGCCGTGTTGTCCGCCATGTCGCCCAGCTTGCGCGCGGCGAAGGTCGCCATCGAGACGTGATCTTCCTGATTGGCCGAAGTCGGCAGCGAATCGACCGACGCCGGATGCGCCAGCGTCTTGTTCTCCGAAGCCAGTGCCGCCGCCGTTACGTGCGCGATCATGAAGCCGGAGTTGACGCCGCCGTCGCGCACCAGGAAAGGCGGCAGGCCGGAGAGCGTGTTGTCGATCAGCAGCGCGATGCGACGCTCGGCCAGCGCACCGATCTCTGCGACGGCCAGCGCGAGGTTGTCGGCGGCCATCGCCACCGGCTCGGCGTGGAAGTTGCCGCCGGAGAGCACTTCGCCGGTATCCGGGAAGATCAGCGGATTGTCGGAAACCCCATTCGCCTCGGTCAGCAGGATGTGCGCCGCGTGGCGCATCTGGTCGAGGCAGGCGCCCATCACCTGCGGCTGGCAACGCAGGCTGTACGGGTCCTGCACCTTGCCGCAGTCGCGGTGCGCGAGGTTGATGTCCGAGCCTTCGAGCAGGTCGCGGTAGGCGGCGGCGCTGTCGATCTGCCCGCGCTGCCCGCGCAGTTCATGAATGCGCGCATCGAAGGGTTTGAACGACCCGGCCGCAGCATCGACCGACAAAGCACCTGAAACCAGCGCGCTCTGGAACAGATCCTCGATGTCGAACAGGTGCTTCAAGGCCAGCGCGGTCGAAGCCTGCGTGCCGTTGAGCAAGGCCAGGCCTTCTTTCGCCGCCAGTGCCAGCGGCTCGAGGCCAGCATGGCGCAGCCCTTCCAGCGCCGACGCGCGACGGCCTTGAATGAAGACCTCGCCGACGCCGAGCAGCGCCAGCGACATGTGCGCCAGCGGCGCGAGGTCGCCCGACGCGCCGACCGAGCCCTTGACCGGAATCAGCGGCAGCACGTCGGCGTTGAACAGCGTGATCAGCGCCTCGATCACCGGCCGACGCACGCCCGAATGCCCGCGCCCGAGGCTGGACAGTTTGAGCGCAATCAACAGCCGAACCACCGGCGCCGCCATCGGCTCGCCGACCCCGACCGCGTGCGAGAGCACCAGATTGCGCTGCAACAATTCAAGCTGGTCGTGCGGGATATGCGTCTGCGCCAGACGCCCGAATCCGGTGTTGATGCCGTAAGCCGGCATCCCGCTCTCGGCGATCTTCGCAACCGTCTCCGCCGCCCGGTCGATGGCCGCATGGCACGACGGATCGAGCTGGAGTGCGCACGAGGTACGCGCGATCTGCCGCAGTTGCGCCAGCGAAACGTGGCCGGGCGTGAGCATCACCGGCGAGAAAGAGTTCTGAGGGGCCATAGCGCATTCCTGTATAGACAAGTTCGCGAATCGTAACAGAGGAATGTTGTCTATACAAGATAAGGCGCAATCGAATTCAAGTGTGACTGAACGTTCGTTGCATCCGGCGAAAAATCATTGCGCGTCGTGCTGCGGGGTCGGATCAGGGCGTCGAAATTGATAGCCTTATGGTCATTTGGACTCACCTGCTGCTCAGGATACTCTTCAACACTGGCGCCCGAGTCTCCGAGATCATCGGCGTGACACTGCCCGACATGGTGCTCGACGGCGCCGCCTGTGTGCATTCGCACGGCAAGGGGCGCAAACAGCGCGCTGTGCCGCTGTGGCGATCGACAATAAAGCAGATTCGGGCGTGGCTGCGGATCAATCCGCAATTGCAACCGACATCGGCGCTGTTGCCCAACCGCGATGGCAAAGGCGATGACACGTGGGAACGTCACCCAGCGCCTCGCACTCGCCGTCAAGGCGGCGACTGTCGCGCAGCCGCAGCTTGCCAAGCACCGCATCTCCCCACACATCATCCGCCACACGACGGCGATGCACCTCTTGCAGTCCGGCGTAGACATCAGCGTCATCGCGCTGTGGCTCGGGCACGAGAGCCCGACGACAACTCACCAATACGATCAGGCGCTACAAGGCACCCGACTCGTTGATCGAGTTCCTGAAAATCCTGTAGTTATGCGCAGGCCTCAGACGTCGCTTACCGACTCCGTGATCGTGCGATGCCGCGGCCCGTACCGCAACTGTGCATAACGGCCACGAGCTGTCGTTCGCCCGCATCTCTATGCCGCCATTCACTAGCCCGGTGGACTCTGAAGGCCGAACAGTGTCGAGACCGTCGATTCGGCCAGCCCGCTGCCTTGCGCCTCTCTTTTGGCGAGCGTAGGCTCGCCCCCTTTCAAGCCGACAGAACATGGCACCCATGAACCTCATGACCTGCACCTTTGAGCGCCACGCCACCTCGATCCTCGAAATTCTCAACGAGGCGATCGTGAACTCGACCGTCGTCTACGACTACAAACCGCGTCCGGCCGAGAGCATGGTCGGCTGGTTCGAGGCAAAGGCGGCGGGCAACTTCCCGGTGATCGGACTGGAATCCGATGCAGGCGAACTGCTGGGTTTTGCCAGCTACGGTACGTTCAGGCCGTGGGCGGCGTTCAAGTATTCGGTCGAACACTCGGTCTATGTGCATCACGCGCATCGCGGCCATGGATACGGTCCGACGTTGCTCAAAGCATTGATTGAAAAAGCGCGGGAACAAGGCGTACACCTGATGATCGGCGGCATCGACGCCGACAACAAAGCCAGCATCGAGCTACACAAGCGCCTGGGGTTCGTGCATGCCGGAACGATTACGCAAGCCGGCTTCAAGTTCGGCCGCTGGCTCGATCTGGCGTTCTATCAACTCACCCTGGAAACGCCGCTCAACCCGGTCGATGGCTGACCTTAAGCCGGAAACAACTCTTTCACGCGCGCAGCCATGGCAAGCCCGAGCAAGCGATGTGCCTCGCGGCTGTAGTGAATGCCGTCATCAGGATCGACGGCGATGATTTCGCCGACATTGATGAGACGACAGTTGCAGCGTTCGGCGACCTCGGAATAGCGCCGCGCGAGGCCGACGGATTTTTCCCGGGCGCCAGCAAACATCTCGGCCGCATCGTCCTTCGGGTCGACCGGTGGCGGCGCCGCCAGAAGGACGGCCGGCGCTCTCCCGTCCGCCCCCCAAACCGAGTTCTGGATGACTTGAACCAGACGTTCGGCGCCCAGTGAGATATCCAGCGCAGTGAGCGAGAAACGCGCCTTGAGGTCGTTGGTCCCCAGCATCAGGATCACGAGGTCGATCGGATGATGGCTCTCCAGACAGGCGGGCAGGTACATCAGCCCGTTCTTGTGACCGCCCTCGAGCGGATCGTCCCACACCGTCGTGCGACCATTCTGCCCTTCCTCAACGACGTTGAAGCGACTGCCGAGTTGGCTCGCCATGACCCCGGTCCAGCGGATGTCGCGCGGATAGCGCTTGGCGCTGACCGGCGCGTAGCCCCAGGTGTTCGAGTCGCCGAAGCAAAGGATCTGGAAGGGTCGCATCTTCGAATCAGGCCGCCTGCAGGGATTCGACCAAAGAGATGTATTGATTCATCGCCTCGTCACCTGCTGTTCCCTTGATTGCTGCCCAGGCATCGTACTTCGCACGACCAACCATATCGGTAAAGCCGGGACGCCTTCCCTCGACGTCACCCGCCGTTGCCTGTTTGTACAACGCATAGAGCTTCAGCAGCGTCGAGTTGTCGGGGCGCTCGCTCAGCGTCTTGGAGTTCGCCACTGCAGCTTCGAAACGCGCGTTCAGATCACTCATGGCATTCCCCTTCAGGATTGAACAAGCAAGCAAAAACCAGGACGCAATCAGCGGCCGCGACGACGGCGCGCCTCGTACAGACAGACACCCGAAGCGACCGAGACATTCAGACTCTGCACTGAACCGAGCATCGGAATCGTCACCAGTTGATCGCAGGTTTCGCGCGTCAGGCGACGCATGCCGTCACCTTCGGCACCGAGCACCCACGCTGTCGCCTCCGGCCATTGCGCGGCGTAGATATCCTCTTTGGCCTCGGCATCGGTTCCGACCACCCAGATTTCGCGTTCCTGCAACTCGCGCAGCGTGCGCGCCAGGTTGGTCACTGTGATGTACGGCACGCTCTCGGCCGCGCCGCTGGCGACCTTGATCGCCGTCTGCGTCAGACCGACCGCCCGGTCCTTCGGCGCGATCACGGCGTGCGCACCGACCGCGTCGGCAACGCGCAGGCACGCGCCGAGGTTGTGCGGATCCTGGATGCCGTCGAGCACCAACAGAAAAGCAGGCTCCTCCAGCGTGTCGAGTACGTCGTCGAGCGTGACATGGCGCGACGTGCCGGACACGCGCGCGACGACGCCCTGATGCCGCATTCCGCCTGCCATGCCTTCGAGCCGTTTGGCATCGACCGGAATAATCTTGACCTTCTGCAACTCGGCGTGACGCATGAGATCGCGTGCGCGGGCGTCGTGACGGTCCGCATCGATGAAGATCTCGAGGATGGCGTCCGGATGGTGGCGAAGTTTGGCGATGATGGCGTGGAAGCCATGGATGAAGCTGGTCTGTGACATTGGAATTCTCTGGTACAAAATCGAGCGCCTATTCTACCTTGCGTTCAGCAGGCGCCCCGAAGAGAAGCGCCCGCCGACACAGGCCACGACGGACTAATGGTGTTTTTTCGACACCCCCCGCTTTTTCGCCGCCACAACCGGTTTCGTGCGCGTCGGCGGCTTGGCCTTGGCATGCGACGACGACTTGGGCGCAGGCTTTACCGACGGCTTCCGCGCCGTTGCAGCACCTTTCACCTTCGGCTCAGGCTTCTCTGCCTGTTTAACCGTCGCTTTGTGCGCCGGCTTCGTGGCGCTTTCGCCTCTGACGGGCTGTTGCGCCGCAAGGACGAAGTCGATACGTCCCGATTCCAGGTCGGCACGCACCACACGCACGCGCACGCGGTCACCCAGGCGGAAACGCTTGCCGCTGCGTTCGCCCAGCATCTGATGCCGGACGTTGTCGAACTGGAAGTAATCCTCGCCCAGTTCCGAGACGTGCACCAGCCCCTCGACATAGACCGTATCGAGCGCAACGAAGATACCGAACGGCACGACCGCCGAGATCGCTCCGTCGAACTCCTCGCCGATGAGATCCTGCATGTAATAGCACTTAAGCCAGTTATTGACGTCGCGCGTCGCCTCGTCCGCACGTCGCTCGGTCATCGAACAGTGCAGACCGATGTCGTCCCAGTTTCCCGGCGTATAGCGCGTGCCTTCGAGCACAGCCTTGATCGAACGATGCACGAGCAGATCGGGGTAGCGCCGGATCGGCGACGTGAAGTGCGTGTAATGCTCGTAGGAGAGCCCGAAATGGCCCACATTGTCCGGGCTGTACATCGCCTGGCGCAGCGAGCGCAACATGACCGTCTGCAACAGTTGGGCGTCGGGGCGCTCCTTGATCTTCTCGAGCAGCGCGCCGTAGTCCTTGGCCGACGGGCTCTCACCGCCGGGCAGGCCGAGGCCGAACTCGTGCAGGAAGCTGCGCAACGCTTCCAGCTTCTCAGGCGTCGGACCTTCATGTATCCGGTAGAGGCACGCTTGCTTGTGCTTTTGCAGGAAGGCCGAGGCGCAGACGTTGGCCGCCAGCATGCACTCCTCGATCAAGCGATGCGCGTCGTTGCGCTGCACCGGAACAATGTTCTCGATCTTGCCCTGATCATTGAACAGCATCATCGTCTCGATCGTCTCGAAGTCGATCGCACCGCGCTTGTGGCGCGCCTTGAGCAGCACCTTGAACAGCGCGTACAGGGATTGCAGTTGCGGCAACAACTCGCGATGCACTTCGTTTTCCGGCTGCACGCCGCCATCGAGCCAACTCCAGACCTGATTGTAGGTTAGCCGCGCTTTCGAACGGAACACAGCCGGATAGAACGAATAAGTCTTGATCTTGCCGGTCGATCCGATGTTCATGTCGCAGACCATCGCCAGCCGGTCCACATCGGGATTGAGCGAACACAGACCGTTGGAGAGCTTCTCGGGCAGCATCGGAATCACCCGGCGCGGGAAGTAGACCGAGTTCCCGCGCTCCATCGCCTCACGGTCGAGCACCGTGCCCGGCCGCACGTAGTGGCTGACATCGGCAATCGCCACGACCAATCGCCAGCCGCGCCCGTCCTTCTCGGCAAATACCGCGTCGTCGAAGTCCTTGGCCGTTTCGCCGTCGATGGTCACCAGCGGCAGATCCCGGAGGTCCTTGCGCCCGACCCACTCGGTCTTCCGGACCTTGTCCGGCAGCGCCTTGGTTTCCGCAGCGACTTTTGGCGAGAACTCGAATGGAAGCTCGTGCTTGCGCAAGGCAATTTCGATTTCCATGCCGGGGTCGGCATAGTTGCCAAGGACTTCGATGATCTTGCCGATTGGCTGCGAATGTCGGCTTGGCTGTTCGATGATTTCCACCATCACCACCTGGCCGGATCTCACTTTGTACTTCCTGTCCGGAACCACGAGGACGTCTTGATTGATCCGCCGGTTCTCGGGAACGACGACCGTAATGCCGTGCTCGATCAGGACGCGTCCGACCACCTTGCTGTTCGCCCTCTCCAGTACCTCGACGATCGCGCCTTCACGCCGCCCCTTGCGATCGACGCCGATCACACGTGCCAGCGCGCGGTCGCGGTGCAAGACCTTGGTCATCTGCTTGGCGTCGAGGAAGAGATCATCGCCGCCGTCATCGGGTACGAGGAAGCCGTAGCCGTCCGAATGCCCTTCGATGCGACCTGCAATCAGGCTGGCGCGCTCCGGAACGATGTACGCGTCCTTACGATTGCGCATCAACTGCGCTTCACGTTCCATGGCGGCAAGGCGCCGCTGGAACATGTCGTACTCGTGCTTGTGAATATCGAGCAGCGCGCACAGCTCGGCAAAGCTGACCGGCTTGCCCTGCTCTTCAACCACGCTCAGGATGTATTCGCGCGACGGCAAGGGTTGTTCGTACTTCGCCGCCTCCCGATGAAAGTGCGGATCGCTTTTTCTGATTTTCGACAGTTTTTTGATTGACATTTAATTTTGATCCTTTAGAATCTTGCCTTCGCTGGAGATGCCCAGGTGGCGAAATTGGTAGACGCGCTAGGTTCAGGTCCTAGTGGTGGCAACACTGTGGGGGTTCGAGTCCCTTCCTGGGCACCAAGTAAAATTCCAACAAGTTCCGAGAAAGTCCTGAAAGCCGCATAACCGCTAGGTTCTGCGGCTTTTTTGTTTCCAAGACTGTCCGATGGCATCCGATGAAATCCTGCATTTTTTGGTGCAATTAATGGTGTAACTTTCGACGTTGGTGTAACTTACTTACACCCACTACTCTTCCTGAGGTCCACCATGCCTCGCCAAGTTGTACCCCTGACTGACACCAAGATACGTAGTCTGCATGCATCTGACAAGCCAATAAATGCCTTCGATGGTGGCAATCCTCATGACTTAGCACTTTGTCATGGTGCGGATTTGTAGGCATGAGCCTTGTGGGGTTTGGGTCGAATCGGTCGCGGTCGGTTTCGATTGGGGATGAATTTTTGAAGGTTTTTGACGATTTC
>NZ_JAGOIT010000075.1 GCF_017995515.1 Propionivibrio sp. | reverse complement strand
TTCAGGCGATGGCGAGGAAGTCGAGCCGTACTGCCTCGAAGCCGGTGGCGCCGTAGAGGATGCCTTGCGCCATGCGCACGGATGGCTTGGGCTTCAAGCGCCCGTGGTCAGCAACCGCGCTCATTCAGCATTGGAGAACCCCGCTGATGCCACACGGGATACGCGGGCGCCTGGTCGCTGGCCTGATCAAGCCGCGCGATCTGGTCAGGACTCAGTGCCCAACCGACGGCACCGAGGTTGTCGATGAGCTGCGCTTCGTCGCGAGCGCCGATGATCACGCTCGCAACGCTCGGCCGCTGCAGGAGCCAGTTGAGCGCGATCTGGGGAATGGTTTTTCCGGTTTCGGCGCTCACGATATCGAGCGCGTCGATGATGCGGAAGAGTCGTTCCTCGTCGTAATGCGGCCCGGTGCCGGCGATGTCATGCGCGCGCATACCGGGCTTGGCCGGCTGGCCGCGGCGGATGCGTCCGGTGAGTTTGCCCCAGCCGAGCGGGCTCCAGACGACGGCGCCGACGCCCTGATCGACGCCGAGCGGCATCAATTCCCATTCGTAGTCGCGGTTGAGCAGCGAGTAGTAGGCCTGGTGCGCGACGTAGCGCGGGTAGCCGTAACGGTCAGAGGTCGCCAGCGACTTCATCAGGTGCCATCCGGAAAAGTTCGAGCAGCCGATGTAACGGATCTTGCCGGCGCGGACGAGTTGGTCGAGCGTGGCGAGGGTTTCTTCCACGGGCGTGTTGTTGTCCTGCCCGTGCAGCTCAAAGAGATCGATGTAGTCGGTGCCGAGCCGCTGCAGAGCCTTGTCGACGGCGTCGATCAGGTGTTGGCGCGATGAGCCGAAGTCGTTTGCGCCGTCGCCTGTCGGGAAGGTCGCCTTGGTTGAAATCAGCAGGCGATTGCGCTTGCCCTTGATTGCCGCGCCAAGGATCTGCTCGGCCAGGCCGTCCGAATAGACGTCGGCGCTGTCGAACAGGTTGACGCCGTGATCGAGGCAAATGTCGACGAGACGCGATGCGCCGTTCGCGTCCGTACTCCCCCAGGCCTTGAAGAAGTCGCTACCCCCACCGAAGGTGCCCGTGCCGAAGCTGAGGGCGGGTACGCGCAGACCGGATCTTCCGAGACGCCGGTATTCCATGTCCATTTCTCCTGGGTTGGGTTCTCTGATTTCAGTCGCCGTGGCAGGCCATCAGCCCGCAAACGAGCCTTGTTTAAGCCTTGCCGGGTGGATGAGCGCGGCCGTCAGGAAGGTGAGTGCCAGCGTAGGCAAGGCCGCGCCCCACTGCGGCATCCAGTGGGCGAGCGCGTGGTAGGTGGCGATTCCGCCGACCCACATCGAGGCCGACGCCCAGTCGACCTTGCATTGCGCTGGCGCGAAGCTCGGTTGGCCCGTACCCAGGCGACCGAGGATGACGCCGAACAGCGGGACGAAGACCGAACTCAAGGTCAGCAGGAAGGGTTCGAGGCTGTGCATCGGCAGGACGAGCGCCAGCCCCGTGCTCAGCAGCGCGAGGCCCAGCCCCCACTGGCGGATGGAAACGGCCGGCTTGATGCTGTGCGCCGAGACTGCGCTCGAATAGACGTCGCCGTAGGCGTTGTCGATTTCATCAATGAGGATCAGGCTCAGCGCGATGAGCCCGCCTTGCGCCAGCAGCAGCGAGCTGACGAGGTTGGCATCCGGCTGGGCGACGCTGACGACCATCACGCCGAGCGCGTAACACCAGACGTTGGCGATCGCGTAACCGAGCCAGGTGCCGGTCAGCGCACCGCGTCCTGTGCGGCCGTGGCGCGCGTAGTCGGCAACGAGGGGCAACCAGGAGACGGGCATGGCGATCACCAAATCCATGGCCGAGAGCAGCCCCATGCTGCCGTCGCCGGAGCGCGCCCAGAAGGCGTCAAGCCCTTGGCTGCTGAGTTGTCCGCCGAACTGCCAGGTCAGCCACAGGAGCGAAGCGATCACCAGCGGCAGTCCGAAGCGACCGATGATCTTGCGCACGAGCCGGGTCATGGAACCGGCCAGCAGGAGCGTCAGCACCGAACCCCAGAGCAGCGTCGTGATGACCGTCCCGCCCGGGCCGTCGAGCGCCAGCCCCAACGATTGCTTGCCGATCGCCGCGGTGCCGTCGCGCATGACGACGAGTTCAAACGTCGTCCAGCCAATCAACTGCACGATGTTCAGGATCACCGGCAGGCGGGCGAAGTGACTGCCGAAGGTCGCGCCCATCAGGCCGGCGCTTGAGAGGCCGCTGTCGCAGCCGAGTTTGGCCGTCCACGCCAACAGCCCGGAGCCGACGATCGAGCCGAGCACGATGGCGATCATCGCGTCGCGTGTTCCAACCGACGGCACGAGGTAGGCGCCGATCTGGATGACCAGCAAGCCGACGCCCAGGCTGAACCAGAGCGAGGCATGTTCATGCCAATGAAAAACGCGATCGTGATCGGCAACCGGCGTCAGCGCCTTGTTGTTCGTGGAAGACATGTGTGCGGAAACCTTCCTGGAATTGATGAGCGGAACGAAACAGAGATCGGAGGCTACATTACTTGAGCGGAACGCTCAACTTACGGAGGTCACGCGCGAACGCGCGCGACGCCCTCCTCGCCGAAACGCTCAGCGCGCGTCGATCCCGAGAAAATCCATCACCGCCGCGATGAATACGAGCGGATGCGTCGGGCAACCGGGGATGTAGAGCGCGGGTTTGAAGGTTTCGAGGTAGCGGCGGTCGACCTCGGCGCAGTCGGCGAACACACCGCCCGAAATCGAGCAGGCGCCCATCGCGATCACCAGCTTCGGCTCGGGCATGGCGTCCCAGCAGATTTGCAGCGCTTCGACCATGTTGCGGCTGATCGGTCCCGTGAGCACCAGTCCGTCGGCGTGGCGCGGCGATGCGACCATATCGATGCCGTAACGGCCGAAGTCGAAGTTCACGTTACCGACGGCATTGAGCTCCATCTCGCAGCCGTTGCAGCCGCCGGCCGACACCGAGCGCAGCTTGAGCGAGCGGCCGAAGCGCTTGTGCATCGCCGCATTCGTCTTGATCGGATCGATCTCGGGATGCGCAGCGCTGACCGTCAAGCCTTCGCGCGTGGTCGATCCGAGTTTCACGTCGTTGCTGAAGGCGATCTTCTGCGCCGGGCAGACGGACTCGCAGTCGCCGCACAGCACGCAGCGGCCGAGGTCGATCT
Organism: Propionivibrio sp.; assembly: GCF_017995515.1. Lineage (GTDB taxonomy): Bacteria > Pseudomonadota > Gammaproteobacteria > Burkholderiales > Rhodocyclaceae > Propionivibrio. The sequence goes on along the minus strand of NZ_JAGOIT010000075.1, from coordinate 13,813 downwards.
GCAGCGGGTCGAGCGTGATGGCACGGCTCGGACAGACGGCGGCGCAGGCGTCGCACTGGCTGGCGCAGTCGGCCGCCGCGATCACCGGCTTGCCGCGAAATCCGCCGGGCACGGCAGCGCGCAGGTCAGGAATGAACTGGGAGCCCTGGGCCTTGCGGACCGCTATCGATTTGGGGAAGTTGAACATCAGAGGTCGTTGCCGCAGTAGGAAAGATCGAAGCTCTTGTTGCAGATCGGAAAGTCGGAGATCCCGTTGTCGCGCACCGCCATCGCCAGCCCGAACCAGTTGGGCAGCGACGGGTCCTGCACCTTGTAGTGCAGCAGTTCGGCTTGCGCCGAGGTTTCCAGCACCTGCACCACCGGCCCGCGCACGCCCTCGATCAGCGAGACGCAGAGCGCATCGGGACGCAGCGTTGTCGTGAACGTAACGGGTTTGGCCCCCTCGCCGCTCAGGTCCAGCGTGTCGTCGTCGAGCACGCGGAACAGCCAGGCCAGCGACGCGTCGATCTCGCGCATGCGCACGACCATGCGCGCCCAGCAATCGCCGGTGGGTTCGGTGACCATTTCGAACGGCAGGCTTTCGTACAGACGCCCCGGAAACTGGATACGCGCGTCGAAGGCAATGCCACTCGCCCGTCCGGCCACGCCGAGCAGGCCGAGGTCAGACGCCGCCTGCGTACTGACCACGCCGGTGCCGCGGAATCGCGCCTTCACGCTCAACGCCGAACGCATCAGGTCGTTGATCCCGGCCAGGTCGCGGGCGAAGTCGGTGAGCGTCTGCCGCAGGTCCTCGCGCAGACCACCGCCCAGCCCCTTGGTCAGCCACGGCCGCAGCCAGCCGTGACCGAAGCGGTTGCCGGAAACGCGCTGGCTTGCGTTGATCACCGCCGTGCGCAGACGACCGTAGGTGCCGGTGCCTTGCAGGAAAGCGATGTCGGTGGCCAGACCGTTGAGCGTCGCCACATGGATCGCGATGCGTTCCATCTCCAGCGCGACGCCGCGCAGCACTTCGGTCTCAAAGCCTGGCGCAACGCCGGTCAACGACTCCAGAGCCGCGAGGTAGCCCCACGCATAGGCGATGCACGAGTCGCCGCAGATGGATTCGACGATGGGCGTCAGCGCCATCGGCGGCCGCTTGAGCAGCAGCTTCTCGACGCCGCGATGCTGGTAGCCGAGCTGGATCTCCAGGTGATGCACCTTCTCGCCGAGACACATGAAGCGGAAGTGGCCCGGTTCGATGACGCCGGCGTGGATCGGCCCGACGCCGACTTCATGCACCTCCTGCCCGCGCACCTGGAAGAACGGGTAGTCAGCCGTATGCTGCTGGCGCTCGCCCTCAAAGCGCACCGGCTTGAGCCAGGGATGGCCGTCCGGCTGTAGCCCGGTCTGCTCCCACAATTCACGCTCGTAGATGTGCGCGGCGGGATGGCGAACGGTCAGCGACGGATAGTGCTCGCCCGCTTCGGCACGCGCGCGCAGGAACGAGAGCGCGCCGGTCGCGGAAAGCAACACGGCGGTGACGACGACGTCCCTGCCCTCGTCAACGCGTCCGAACAGGGTAACGAGCCGCTCGCCGTCGTCGAGCCGCGCCGAACACAGCGCGGCAAATTCAGACAGCGAATACTCGGGCAGATCGCGCACATCGCGCATCAGGATCGGATTGGCGGCCGTCATCACACGCCCCCGATCGACACGGCCACCGCGCGCAGCAGCTGGCTGACGGGCTCGGGCGCATACGTCCCCAGCATGATGAGGATGCTGACGAAGCCGAGCTTGGGGATAATCGTCACCAGCGACTCGACCACCGGCGGCCCGGTGCGCGTCGGCGCGTCCCAGAGCATCGGGAAGATGACGCGGCCGGTCGACACGAAAATGATGGTCAACATGCCGCACATCACCGTAAACGCCATCAGGTTGCCGGCCTGAACGATGCCGGAGAGGATCAGCATCTCGGCGAGGAAGCTGGCAAACGGCGGGAAACCGAGCAAGGCGAAGATGCCGATGGTGAACAGCAGGCCGGTAAAGGGCATGACGCGGATGACGCCGTTGAGCGGCGCGACCTCGTTGGTGCCGTAAACCGCCCACATGCGGCCCGAGGTGAGGAAGAGCAGCGACTTAACGAACGCGTTGCTGACGATATAGAGCACGACGCCGTAGGCCGCCGCCCCACCCACCGACAGGCCGAGCGCGATGACGCCGGACGAGCTGACGCAGGCGTAGGCGACCAGGCGCTTGTAGTTGCGCACGGCCATGATCTGCACGGCGGCGACGATCAGCGAGAGGTAGCCCATGACCAGCAGCTCCTGCGCGACGAAGCCCATCTCGAATCCGTGGAACACCTGCAGCACGCGGAACACGGCGACGACGCTGATGTTGTACTGCACCGCCGCGAGCAGCGCGCTCGTGCTCGTCGGCGCGCGCTCGTAGGTTTCGGGCATCCAGCTGTACAGCGGCGCCAGTCCGAGCTTGCCGCCGAGGCCGAAGAGGACGAAAGCCAGGCCGAGCCGCTGCCAGCCGTCCTTCACCGTCGTCAGCGAAGCGCTCAGCTGGTCGACCTGGAAGTTGATCTCGATGCCGCGCAGATCAGCTGATTGCGAAAGGCACATGAAGCCGAGGAAGGTGATCGCCAGCGTCATCGCCGAATAGAGCATGTAGCGCCAGGCGGTCGTCTTCGGCGATGGCGAGTTGCCACGCGCGACGAGTGGCGCCGCGCACAGGGTGCTGAGTTCGATCAGCGCCCACATCAGGATCAGGTGATTGGAGAGGATGCCGACGTTCATCAGCACCATGAAGACGACGGTCATCGCCGCGCGAAAGCGGATGTCCTGGGCAAACAGCGTCGAGGTGCGCTCGCGCGAGAGCATGTAGACGCTGATGCCGAGAAACACGGTGTTGATCACCAGCACGAACAGCAGCGAGGTCGGGTCGAGTACCAGATAGCGCCGGGCAAAATAGAGCGGCAATTCGTCGAGCGAATGCGTGAGGAAGACGCCGACGGCAGCCAGCCAGAGCACGAGCGCGAAGGCGACGAGGCCGAGGGCGATGGCGCGCGTCGATCCCGCTCCGGCGTTGGCGGGCGAGGTGGGAAGCATGCCGCCGGAAACGGCGGCGCTGTCGATTACGCTCATGGGGTTTCTTTCGAAAGGTCGATTTCGCCACGCTCGGGCGATGGCTCGCCGGCGACCAGCCAACTGCCGACCCCGACCGTCAGCACGTAGACCGCGCTGATCGCCAGATGCACGGTCAGCGGCCACGGCTCGGGCATCAGCGTCTCGAACAGGGCGAGCGCGTTTTCCATGAACAGCACGGCGACGAGCTGCGCCTTCGGTTCGTGGTTGGTCGAGAGAATCAGGAAAGCGATGACCACGGTCGCCGCGACCACGCCGAGCGTCAGCGCACGCGCGTCGGCCCGCGCGCCGTCGCCGAACTTGAAGGCGAGGATGATCAGCATGACGGCGATGATCCAGGCAAAGAGATTGGACGGCATCAGGCTGATGCGTGCATTCGCCTGTTTTTTAAGCGCCCGGCGCAAGAGATAAGGAACCAGCGCGGCACGGATGATCAGCACTTCGAGTCCGACCAGGACGGCGTGGAGGGAAAGCGTTTCCGAATCGTTGATGGTGATCCAGGCGAGCGCCATGGCCTGCAGTGAAAGCCACGTCGGTGCGGAGGAAATCTTGCTGAAGAACACCGGGACGACGGTGGCGATCAGGCAGAAAATCAACGGTAGAGTCATCAGTTGCTCCATCCCAGACCGATCACGGCCATGCAGCCGAGGGCTGCAAGCGAGGCAATCGACAAATAGCGCGTCACCCAGCGCATCGGCAGACGCGCCGTCAGCGACTCGACGCAGCCGACGACCCCGCCGACACCGATCATCACGGCAAACGACGTCAGCACGGCGGCGACCGGCGACGTCAGCGGATCGAACGGATTGACGAGCGCGGCGATCAGGCCGGCGTACAGCGTCATCTTCAGCGCCGCGGCAAACTGCATGGCGGCGAGTTCCGGGCCGCTGTGGTCGAGGATCATCACCTCGTGGATCATCGTCAGCTCGAGGTGCGTCAGCGGATCGTCCACCGGCACGCGCGCCGCCTCCGCCTGCAGCAGGATGAGCAGGCAGACCACGAGCGGCGCGACGATGATCGCGTAGTACGGCGTGTGGTGCAGGTGACCGATGAGGTCGGCGAAACTCGTCATCCCGGTCGCCGCGCCGGCGGTGCCGATGAGCAGGAAGAGCGCCGGCTCGGCGTAGGTCGAAAAGGCCGCCTCGCGCGCCGCGCCCATGCCCTCGAACGAGCTGCCGACATCCATCGCCGAGAGCATTAGTACGATGCGCGCCAGCCCCATCGCGTAGGCCACGACGATGAAGTCGTGCGAAAACTGCAAGGGCGCGAACTGCCCGAGCATCGGCGCCATGGCCGCGGCGAACACGCCGGCGATCAGCACGATCCAGGCGCCGGCGCGGAACAGCGCGGTCGCCGTCGTACTCTCGACCGGCCGCTTGCCGAGCAGGCGCCGCAGGTCGAAGGCGAACTGGATGATGCGCGGCCCCTTGCGCGCCGCCCACCACGACTTGGTCCGATTGACGACGCCAACGAGCAGGATCGGCATCGCGAGTACGAAGACCCAGTGGATCAGGGACAACGCGATCTTCATTGCAGCGCTCCTTCAGCGAGCAGAACCAGCACAGCGATGATCACAACCCCCGCGAGCCCGAAGGCGAAGGCTAGCCTTGGATCATCTTCACGCATCTTTTCGGAGAGTTCGGCGGCAGTATCGACGCCGTGATCGATCACGTTGTACAGGCGGCGCTCGACGGCATCGACGCAGTCCGTGACGACGTAGCTCTCGCTCGGAAAGTAACCGGCCGGCGCCTTCTGCCGCTTGACCAGCACCATGACGTTGCGGAAAGCCTGAGAAAAATCGGTCGAAAAACTGGCGCCCGAGTACTGCATGCGCGTGTTCGGCGCATCGTAGCCGCAGCCCCAGGTCGCGTTCCGATCCGGCCTCTGCGGCGAAAGCCGCGCACGCAGCCAGAGCGCGGCAATGACCACCGCCGCCAGCGCGCCCGAAATCCAGCCGATGCGCGAGAGATTGCCAGCAACGGCGTGCAGGACTTCTGCGCCGTCGGCCGGCATGAACAAGGCCACTGGCGCGGCGACCAGCGCCAGGCCGGCGATCGGCAACACGCCGAGCAGCACCGTTCCGAGCGCGTGCACCCCCATCGGCACCAGCATCCAGCGGCTGGCCTCGCGCGCTTCCGGCAGGCTGTCGTCGCGTGCAGCGCCGAGGAAGATCACGCCGAACGCGCGCGTGATGCTCAGCGCCGAAACCGCGCCGACGAAGGCCAGCGCCGCTCCGACAACGGCGAGCGCCAGCTTCGCCCAGATGCGCATCGTCTCGCTGGTAAACAGCCCGGAGTAGATCACGAATTCGCTGGCGAAGCCGTTGAACGGCGGCAACGCCGAGATCGCCACGCCGCCGACGATGAAGCAGACGGCAGTCACCGGCATCAGTTTGAACAGGCCGCCAAGCCGCTCGATGTCGACCACGTGCTTCACCTGGTAGACGCAACCCGCCGCGTAGAACAGCTGGCACTTGAAGAACGCGTGGTTGAGCACATGCAGCAGGCCGCCGCCGAAACCGAGCACGGTCAGCGTCGTATTGCTCCAGGCCAGGCCGAGGCAGCCGACGCCGAACCCGATGCCGGCGATCCCCACGTTCTCGGTCGACGAATAGCCGAGCAGGCGCTTGAGGTCGCGCTGGCCGACGGTATACAGGCCGCCGATCAGCGCAGAGGTCACCGAGAAGGCGATCAGGAACCAGCCCATCCACTCGTCCGGCTTGCCGATGAGCAGGACGAAACGCAGCAGCGCGTACAGGCCCGCCTTGTGGATCACGCCCGACATCAGCGCCGAGACGTGCGCCGGCGCCGCGGCGTGCGCGCGAGGCAGCCAGGAATGGAACGGGTAGAACGCCGACTTCAGGCCGAAGCTCGTCACCAGCAGCAGGAAAACCACGTTGCGCAATGTTCCCGGATGGCCGCTCATCCAGCGCCCGATGTCGGCAAACGCCCACGACTGACCGTGCGTGTACAGGATCATCACCGCCGCCAGCAGGAAGAGCAGGCCGACGTGCGTCGATACGAGGTAATTGAATCCGGCGAAGCGCACCTTCTGGTTGGTGTAGTCCCAGATCACCAGCTGCCACGCCACCAGCGCCGCCACTTCCCAGCCGAAGAGGAAGGAGACGACTTCGTCTCCGCTGTATACGAGCAGGAACGACAGGGCGACCATGTTGAGCAGCGCGAAATGCACGCCGACGTGGCGCGGCCCCGAAAAATACTTCTGCAGGTAACCGACGGCATACACGCTGCCGAGCAGCGTCATCGGCAGGGACCAGCAGAGGAAGAAGGCGCCCAGCGCGTCGAGCCGGAAATGGAGTGCGCCAATCGGGTACGCCCAGGCCACGCCGCCGCTGACCACCGGTCCGCCCATCAACACGGGAATCGCCACCGACCAGGCGAGCAACATGGCGACGGCTTGCGATGCGAGGCCGAACGCGGCACGTACACGGTTGCTCGTATTGAGCAAACAGAGTCCGGCACCGATGATCAAGGTCAGGACGGCGAGAATGAGTTGATTCATGATCTGCGATCGTTCGGCTGGCGGAAGAATTCGTGGGCGGATGCGTGGGATGGGTGGCGAATCACGTCGGGGCTCTGCTCAATGCGCCTTCATCACGCGATCAAGATACCCGAGCTTCCGGCTGCGCTCGAACATCTTGGCGAAGCGCGGGAAGTCGATCGGGTGGCGGTGACCGAGCGCCCTCGCCTTCTTCGCGACCCAGTGCCAGTTCGGTTCGAAGGACGCATTATTGAACGCCATCGCAACGTGGTTGCCGTCGTCGCCGATCTGCACGACCAGCACGTTGTCGGCAAACGCCTCGCGCAAGGCGCCGAGATGCCTGACGCGCTGGGAGCGTGCACCGGCGAGGTTGGCGACAAGCACGCCTTTCGGCGACAGCGCCGCCCGCGCCTGACAGTAGAACTCGCGGCTGTCGATCGACGCCGAGAAGCCGTACCGGTCGAAAGTGTCGAGCATGATCACGTCGTATTGCGCCGTGCGGCGTTCGATGTAACGCGCCGCGTCGTCGTGAATGACGCGAAAACGGGCGTCGTTCGCCGGAATGAAGAACTGCTCGCGGAAGCCGATCACGTAGGGATCGATCTCGACGACGTCGATCCGGCTCTGCGGCAGCTTCGCGTAGCAGTACTTGGCGAGCGACCCGCCGCCGAGACCGAGCATCAGGATGCTTTGCGTCTGCCGCTGGAAGAGCAGGAAGCTCATCATCTTGCGCGTGTAGGCGAACTCCAGCGCGATCGGGTCGCGCGTGCGCATGCTGCTTTGCACGTAGCGGAGCGAGAAGTAGAGCGAGCGCGTGAGTCCGTTGTCGAACACGAACGGCCGGTCGTACTCCTCCTGCAGCAGCTTGCGCTGTAACACCTCCTGCGACATGCCGCGCTCTTCGAGCAGGCGAACGACGCCGTTTTCGCAGGAAAACGGGCTCGGCAACTCGATGATCGGGAACGCGGGGCGACAGGACATACAAGGCAAGAGCGGACTCGACCAATCGAGTCGAGATGAATTCGAGCCGCAGATTATAACGAGGCGCGATATTTATACAAATACAAAGTGACTTTAATTACAATATTATTATCATCCAAGACAAACAAAAGGCCGATCATGGAAAATCGCACCGCTCGACTGACCATCCTGATTGATCCGAGAAAGAAGAAGCTCTTCGAGGAAATCTGCGCGCGGCAGGATCTGAATTCGTCGCAGGTCGTACGCAAGCTGATGCGCCAGTACATCCTCGACAACCTCGGCGATGACGAAGTCCCTGTCTGGCTGGTACCGCACGCCAAGGGCGAGGAAACGAAGAAATGAGCCGCTCGAAAACAGGGAAATAGTTACGGCTGTCACAATCTGATACAGAACGGAATCAAAGACGCACAGTGCTGCAAGGTCCTTTTCGCTAAAATTGTTTCATCTGACGGAAACATTTTTCACATTGCAAAAGGAAGTAACATGCTTAGCTTCATCCTGGTTCTTGCCTGCGTCTCCATCCCCTACGTTCTCGACCTCTACTTCAACGCCCCGATGAATGTCGAAAATGAAGAGGAATGCTACGACGGCCGGTAAGCATACCGCCCGCCCGGCGTAGTACGCCGGAGCAACCAAGACATTCAAAGCAGCCTGCGTCGCCGGAGCCTCAGCTCCCAGCCGCAGGCTTCTTTTTTGCGGTCATCACCGCGTTGATGACCCGTGTCTCCCGTACCCGCGGCGCCTCTAGGGCAAGTCGATTCCTTTATACTCTCGCCTTCGTCGCCGCACCGAGGCATCGGTCGCGGCAAAACAAGTCATTCAACGCAGCATAAGGTCAGTCGGCATCGTGTTTTCGTAGCGCGCGTCGTCCGGAACGATCCGGTTCGAAAGAGCGCGTGCAACGACGAGCGCTGACCTTTGTCGTTCAAGGCCCGCGACATGAGCTACACCGCCGAATCCATTTCCGTCCTGAAGGGACTGGAACCCGTCCGCCACCGTCCGGGCATGTACACGCGCACGGACCACCCGCTGCACATCATCCAGGAAGCCATCGACAACGCCGCCGACGAGGCGCTCGGCGGCTACTGCAAGCGCATCGCCGTCACGCTGCACAGCGACGGTTCGGTGAGCGTGCAGGACGACGGTCGCGGCATCCCGGTGGAAATCCACCCGGTCGAGGGCGTGCCGACGGTCGAAGTGGTATTCACCCAGCTGCACGCCGGCGGCAAGTTCAACAAGGGCGACGGCACTTCGGCGTACCGCTTCTCGGGTGGCCTGCACGGCGTCGGCGTCTCGGTGACCAACGCCTTGTCGACGCGGCTGGAGGTCGAAGTCACACGCGACGGCGGCCGGCACCAGTTGGCATTCTCTGCCGGCGCGGTCATCGAACCGCTGCAGCGCATCGGCGACGCGCCCAAGCGCGCTAGCGGTACGCGCGTCCGCGCCTGGCCCGATGCGCAATTCTTCGATTCCCCGACGATCCCGCTGGCTGAACTCGAACGTCTGCTGCGCAGCAAGGCCGTTCTGCTGCCGGGGCTCGACATCTCGCTCGTCATCGAAGGCGGCGAGACGAAGTCCTGGCGCTTCGAGAACGGCATGCAGCAATACCTCGCCGAACAGCTCGACGGCGACTTGGCTGCGCCGATCTTCACCGGCGAGAAATACGCCGCCGCCGGCGACGAGAACTTCCCGGTCGGCTCCGGCGCCGCCTGGGCGCTGTGCTGGAGCGCCGAAGGCAATCTGGCGCGCGAATCCTACGTCAACCTGATCCCGACGCCGGCCGGCGGCACGCACGAAACCGGGCTGCGCCAGGCCGCCTTCGACGCGATCAAGAGCTTCGCCGAACACCACGCGCTGCTGCCCAAGGGCATCAAGCTCGCCGCCGACGACGTCTTCTCGCGCGTCAGCTTCGTCCTCGCCGCCCGCGTCCTCGACCCCTCGTTCCAGGGGCAGACCAAGGAGCGCCTGAACTCGCGCGACGCCGTCGCGCTCGTTTCGCGCATGCTGCGCGACCCGCTCGAACTGTGGCTCAACGAACATCCGGACGACGCCAAGAAGATCACCGAACTGGCGATCAAGGCCGCACAGGCTCGCTCGCGCGCCGGGCAAAAGGTCGAGAAGAGGAAACAGTCGGGCGTCGCCATCCTGCCCGGCAAGCTCTCGGACTGCCAGAGCGAGGACTTGAACCGCAACGAGCTCTTTCTTGTCGAGGGCGACTCGGCCGGCGGCTCGGCCAAGTCCGGCCGCGACAAGGAGGTGCAAGCGATCCTGCCCTTGCGCGGCAAGGTGCTCAATACGTGGGAAATCGAACCCGGCAGCCTGTTCGCCAATCGCGAGGTACACGATATCGCCGTCGCGCTCGGCATCGACCCGCACCGGCCCGACGCGCCGGATACGGTGCTCGACAACCTGCGCTACGGCAAGCTGGTGATCATGACCGACGCCGACGTCGACGGTAGCCACATCCGGGTTTTGTTGTGCACGCTGTTCTACCGCCACTTCCCGAAGCTGATCGAACACGGCCACCTGTACTTCGCCCAGCCGCCGCTGTACCGCCTCGATGTTCCGGCGCAAGGCAAGAAGCGCCCGCCGCGCAAGCTCTACGCGCTCGACAACGAGGAGCGCGAGGCGCTGCTCGACCGCCTGCGGCTGGAAGGCGTCAAGCCCGAGTCGGTCGATATTTCCCGCTTCAAGGGCCTCGGCGAAATGAACCCCGAGCAACTCTGGGAGACCACCATGTCGCCCGACACCCGCCGCCTGATGCGCGTGCGCCTGCCGCAGGAGACGGAAGCAAAACCCGTCATGAACATGCTGATGGCCAAGAACGAATCATCGGGCCGGCGGGCGTGGATGGAGGCCAACGGGGCGCTGGTCGGCGCGGAGCTCTGAAAGCCGGCCCATGCGCATCCTCGAATACGTCGGCCTTGACACCTCACGTGTCGCCAAAACCTACCGCAAGGTGATCGAGGCGATCGCCGCCGACGACTTCCGCGCGGCGCAGGTCAAGAAGCTCGCCAATCTCGGCCACGGCAAGTTCTACCGCGCGCGGCTCGACGACGCCAACCGCCTGCTGTTTTCCCTGATCCGCCATCAGGACGAGGTCTGCGCGCTGATCCTCGAAGTCATCGCCAACCACGACTACGACAAGTCGCGCTTCCTGCGTGGCGCGGTGATCGACGAGACGAAGATCCCCGATTGCGACGCCACCGAAGCCGTGAAGGAGGCGCAGCCGCTACGCTACCTCCACCCCGAGCACGGCAAGGTGCATCTGCTCGACAAGCCGATTTCCTTCGACGATGCACAGGAAGCCATCTACCGCCAGCCCGCCCCGCTGATCGTCGTCGGCGGCGCCGGCAGCGGCAAGACCGCGCTGACGCTGGAGAAGCTCAAGCACGCCGAGGGCGAAACGCTCTACGTCACGCACTCGGCCTACCTCGCGCAAAGCGCGCGTGACCTCTACTACGCCAACGGCTTCGAGCATCCGGGGCAGGAAGCGACCTTCCTCTCCTACCGCGAATTCGTCGAAACGCTGCATGTACCCGCCGGACGCGAAGTGCAGTGGCGCGACTTCGCCGGCTGGTTCGCGCGCCTGAAGCAAACGTTCCGCGACCTCGACGCCCACCAGTCCTACGAGGAAATCCGCGGCGTGATTGCCGCCGGCGCCGACGGTATCCTCACGCGCGACGCCTACCGCGAACTCGGCATCCGCCAGTCAATCTTCCCGACCGAACGGCGCGACGCGCTCTATGACCTGTTCGAGAAATACCGCGCCTGGCTCGCCGAAGCGAAACTGTACGACCTCAATTTGATCGCCCAGGACTGGCTGCCGCGCGCCCAGCCGCGCTACGACTTCGTGCTCATCGACGAAATCCAGGACATCACGTCGGTGCAGCTCGCGCTCGTGCTGCGCACGCTGAAAAAGCCCGGCCACTTCCTGCTCTGCGGCGACTCCAACCAGATCGTCCATCCCAACTTCTTCTCCTGGTCGCAGGTCAAACAACTCTTCTGGAAAGACGCGGCGCTGGCCGAGCGGCAGGAATTGCGCGTGCTCGCCGCCAACTTCCGCAACGGGTTGGAGGCCACGCGCGTCGCCAACCAGCTGCTCAAGATCAAACAGCGCCGTTTCGGCTCGATCGACCGCGAAAGCAACTTCCTGGTGCGCGCCGTCGGCGGCGAACCGGGCGCCGTCAATCTCGTGCAGGACAAGGACGCGATCAAGAAGGAGCTCGACCAGCAGATCCGCAAGTCGACGCAATTCGCCGTGCTCGTCATGCGCGACGAGGACAAGGCCGAAGCGCGCAAGCATTTCTCCACGCCGCTGCTCTTCTCGATCCACGAAGCCAAGGGGCTGGAGTACGAGAACATCGTGCTCTACCGCTTCGTCTCCGACCACCGCGCCGAATTCGGCGAAATCGTCGACGGCGTCGACAAGGCCGACCTCGCCGTCGAGGAACTCGACTACTGCCGCGCCAGAGACAAGAGCGATAAATCGCTCGAAGTCTACAAGTTCTACGTCAACGCCCTCTACGTCGCCCTCACCCGCGCCATCCGCAACCTCTACGTCATCGAGTCCGACACGCAGCACCCGCTGTTCGGCCTGCTCGACCTCGCGGTCGCCGGACAGGTCAAGGTCGAAGCCCGACAAGCGACGCCCGAAGACTGGCAGAAGGAAGCGCGCAAGCTCGAACTGCAGGGCAAGCAGGAACAGGCCGACGCCATCCGCAACAACGTGCTCAAGCAAACGCCCGTGCCGTGGCCGGTCTTCGACGAAGCACGCACCACCGAACTGCTGCGCAAGGTCTTCCTCGAACAGGCGCCCGGCGGCAAGCTCAAGCAACAACTGTTCGAGATCGCCACCTATCACGACCTGCCGACGCTCGCCGACGACCTCGCCAACGAAGCCCGTTTCGACACCGCGCGCGGCTTCAGGACGCAGCGCCCGACGCTCTCGCGCAAGAGCTTCGTTACCTACTTCGCCCGCAACTTCAAGGACATCCTCCGCCAGTGTGACCAGCACGGCGTCGACCATCGCCTGCCGATGAACCAGACGCCGCTGATCGCCGCGGCCAGCGCCGGCAACGTCCCGCTCGTCGAAGCCCTGATCGAGCGCGGCGCCGACCGCGAGGCGGCCGACCATTTCGGCGCCAACGCCCTGCACTGGGCCATGCGCGAAGCCTTCCGCGACGCGAAATTCGCACGCGGCCCGTTCGCCGCGCTGTATGAATTGCTCGCGCCGGCCAGCGTCGACGTCAACACCGGCGAGCGCCTCGTGCGCATCGACAGGCACCTCTCGGAATACTGCCTCTTCCAGACCTTCTGGGCACTGTTCGCCACGCGCCTCACCCAGCAGCAGCGCCGCCCCAACGCCGCGTTCGAGGCCGACAACATCCTCACGGCCTGGGAACACCTGCCCGCCAACGTCGTCCCGCCCAACCGCAACAAGCGGCAGCATCTCTCCGGCGTGCTGGCGCGCAACGAAATCGAACGCGACTACGCCTACAACCGCGCGCTGTTCCAGCGCGTCGCGCAGGGCTGGTACCAATTCAACCCACAGCTATCCGTCCGGCGCCGCACGGGCGGCGAAGAAAACTGGCTGCCCATCTTCCAGGCGCTGAACCTGCCCTTCCTCAACGAATTCGCCGGCGACGGGCTCGGCCCGCGCATCGACGCCTATCTGGACGCGGCCGGCCTGCCGGAACGAACCACGCCGATCGCGGCGGAACGCGCGCTGGCAGAACTGCAGAAAAAAAAGCTTCGCCGGGAACAAAAGGCAAAAGAACTCCAGGAGAAAATGGCCGCCCGGAAAGCCCAACCGCCGGCTTGGGGAACGCCCGCCGCTCGACAGGCTGAAATCGAGCGGATACGGCGCGAGATCGAGAGCAAGCGGAAGAAATAGGGAAGAGCTGATTTATCCTGAAAAACTCAGTTCTTCACCGCAAAGGCGCAAAGATCGCAAAGAAAATCAAAGCGCTACGCGAACAGCACCTATCTTTCATCCCGACCCACAGCGCGGAAATGGCGCTGGAACGGTGCGCAACGTCGGGCGTTGCACACCCTACGGCAGCTGGTGATTGATGAGCAATTGGTGGGTGTGGGCTTGCGGCTGTAAATCCAACTTCCGAGCTTATTGCGAATCCTGATAGTGACCGACATCTCATCTCCCGTTCGTGGTGAGCCTGTCGAACCATGAACCTAAAAACCTC
>NZ_JAGOIT010000160.1 GCF_017995515.1 Propionivibrio sp. | reverse complement strand
GGCGTCGATGCGCACGAGATCCTGCGCGGCTTCGCAGACCGCACCGATCGCATCCTTCAGCTCATCGACGCCTTCATGCCGGAATGCGCCTGGCTCGATGACGGCGAGACGCTGACCTATCTGCATTCGACCGTCTCGACCAAGCGGCACCGCGTCCGCGTGCCCGAGACGCCGATATATCTCGATGCGCTGCTGGCCGATCAGCCCCTGACCGGTGGGCTCGAACCCCGGCTCGGCGACGCACATGTCCGCATCCTCACCATTGTCGGCTTCCCGACCGCGACCACGCCCGGCATCCTCGATGAGCTGAACCGGCTGGCCTTTCCCTATCGCTGGTCAACACGCGCCGTCCTGCTCGACAAGACCGACGCCACCAAGCTGCTGACGAAGATCAGGCGTCAGTGGTTCGCCAAGCGCAAGTCGATCGCCGCCATCCTCAAGGAGGTGATGACCAACGAGGCCTCTGCGCTGGTCGATACCGATGCGGCCAACAAGGCCGCCGACGCCGATATGGCGTTGCAGGAGCTGGGCGCCGACTACGCCGGCCAGGCCTATGTCACCGCGACGATCACCGTCTGGGACGATGATCCGCGCATTGCAGCCGAGAAGCTGCGGATGGTCGAGAAGGTCATCCAGGGCCGCGACTTCACCGCCATGCCCGAGACGATCAACGCCGTGGACGCCTGGCTCGGCTCGCTGCCCGGCCATGTCTACGCCAATGTCAGGCAACCTCCGATCTCCACATTGAATCTCGCCCACATGATCCCGCTGTCGGCGGTGTGGGCGGGACCGGAACGGGACGAGCACTTCGATGCACCCCCACTGCTTTACGGCAGAACCGAAGGCTCGACCCCGTTCCGGCTTTCCATCCATGTCGGCGATGTCGGCCACACGCTGATCGTCGGGCCAACGGGCGCCGGCAAGTCGGTGCTGCTGGCGCTGATGGCGCTGCAGTTCCGGCGCTATCCGCAGTCGCAGGTTTTCGCCTTCGACTTTGGCGGATCGATCCGCGCCGCCGCGCTCGCCATGCGCGGAGACTGGCACGATCTTGGCGGTGGCCTCACCGAAGGCTCAGACGACAGCGTGTCGCTTCAGCCGCTCGCGCGCATCGACGATGTCGCCGAGCGCGCCTGGGCCTCCGACTGGCTGATCGCGATCCTGGGGCGCGAGAGCGTGCCGGTCACGCCCGAGGTGAAGGAGCATCTCTGGTCGGCGCTCTCCTCGCTGGCGTCCGCGCCGATCAACGAGCGGACGCTCACCGGCCTGTCCGTCCTGCTGCAGTCCAACGACCTGAAGCAGGCGCTTCGGCCCTATTGCGTCGGCGGTCCCTATGGCCGGTTGCTCGACGCCGAGGCCGAGCATCTGGGCGAAGCGAATGTCCAGGTCTTCGAAACAGAAGGGTTGATCGGCACGGGCGCCGCCGCCGCCGTGCTCGCCTATCTCTTCCACCGCATCGAGGACCGCCTCGACGGTCGCCCCACGCTGCTGATCGTCGATGAAGGCTGGCTGGCGCTAGACGACGAGGGTTTCGCCGGTCAGCTCCGCGAGTGGCTGAAGACGCTGCGCAAGAAGAACGCCAGCGTCATCTTCGCGACGCAGTCGCTCTCCGACATCGACGGCTCAGCGATCGCGCCAGCCATCATCGAGAGCTGTCAGACTCGCATCCTGCTGCCGAACGAACGCGCGATCGAGCCGCAGATCACCGCCATCTATCGCCGCTTTGGGCTCAACGATCGCCAGATCGAGATCCTCGCGCGGGCGATGCCTAAGCGCGACTATTACTGCCAGTCGCGGCGCGGCAACCGGCTGTTCGAGCTGGGGCTGTCGGACGTGGCGCTCGCGCTCTGCGCCGCGTCGTCCAAGCAGCACCAGGCGCTGATCGCGGACGTTCACGCCCGCAGCGGCACGGATGGCTTCCTCGCTGAGTGGCTCGCCGAGAACCGGCTTGCCTGGGCCGCGGACCTCATCGCCGACCTCACCAATGTCATCCCCCAAACCGATCCGGAGACACGCCCATGACCCGTTCTACTCAATCCCGCTCGCTTGCACTGCGTATCACCGCAGCGCTGCTTGCCGCGCCGATCGCGCTTTCGCCGATCCTCAGCACTCCCGCCGCTGCGCAATGGATCGTCTACGATCCGACCAACTATGCGCAGAACGTCCTGACGGCGGCGCGCACCCTCCAGCAGGTCAATCAGCAGATCACCCAGCTTCAGAACGAAGCGACGATGCTGATCAACCAGGCCCGCAACCTCGCCAGCCTGCCATACTCCTCGCTCCAGCAGCTTCAGCAGTCGGTTCAGCGCACCCAGCAGCTCCTGCAACAGGCGCAGGGAATCGCCTACGACGTCCAGCGCATCGACCAGGCGTTCACGTCGACCTACGGCAACGCCTCCATGTCCGCCTCCGA
Source organism: Propionivibrio sp. (assembly GCF_017995515.1). Taxonomy (GTDB): domain Bacteria; phylum Pseudomonadota; class Gammaproteobacteria; order Burkholderiales; family Rhodocyclaceae; genus Propionivibrio. The sequence continues at coordinate 2,633 of NZ_JAGOIT010000160.1, read as the reverse complement.
CCAGGCGCTCGTGGCGCAGGCGCGGGAGCGCTGGCAGAACACGGTCGGCGGCCTGCAGGACGCCATGCGCGTCCAGGCCGGCGTGGTCGGCAACATCGACACCAACCGCGCCGAGATGTCGTCACTGGTCGGCCAGAGCCAGGGCGCGACGGGAGCGCTGCAGGCGACGCAGGCCGGCAACCAGCTTCTCGCGCTGCAAGCGCAGCAGCTTGCCGATCTCACCGCCGTCGTTGCCGCCAACGGCCGGGCGCAAAGCCTGTCCGAGGCCGAGCGATCTGCCGCGGCCGAACAGGGTCGCGAACAGCGCCGACGGTTCCTGACGCCGGGCACCGGCTATCAGCCCGGCAACGCCCGCATGTTCCCGAACGGCAACTGAGGGCGCGGCCATGGACGGCAAGATGCTCGCACGGCTCGGCGCTGTGGTGTTCGTGGCCGTCGCGATCACTGCGACCGCGATCGAGATGAACCGGAAAGAGGAAGTGCGGGAGGCGTGGCCGTCCGACCGGACCACCCAAGCGCAGGGCGATCCGTTGCGCGACGAAATGATCCGCTGCCAGGTGCTCGGCGAAGCGGGGCCGCGCGATCCGGCGTGCCTGCGGGCCTGGGCCGAAAACCGCAACCGCTTCCTCGCGCCCGGCGCGCGACCTACCGAGCGCTTGCCGGACATCCCGCCAGCGCCGCGAAACACTCTCATACCCCAATCGGACCGCACCGATCAGCCGGCCTTCGAGCCCGCCGCACCGATCGCGCCGCCGCAGCTCGACGAGGCGAGATAAGATCATGGGCGGCACCGGCGTCATTGACCATTTTCTTGAGGTCTTCACCCGCTACATCGACAGCGGATTCGGGCTACTCAGCGGCGAAGTCGCCTTCATCGCCACCACCCTGATCGTCATCGACGTGACGCTGGCGGCGCTGTTCTGGAGCTGGGGCGCCGACGACGACATCATGGCCCGCCTGGTGAAGAAGACGCTGTTCGTCGGCGTGTTCGCCTACATCATCGGTAATTGGAACAACCTCGCCCGGATCATTTTCGAGAGCTTCGCCGGCCTCGGCCTGAAGGCTAGCGGCACCGGGTTCACCACGGCCGACCTCTTGCGCCCTGGCAAGGTCGCTCAGACCGGGCTCGACGCCGGACGGCCGCTGCTCGATTCCATCTCCAGCCTCATGGGCTACTGGTCGTTCTTCGAGAACTTCATCCAGATCGCCTGCATGTTCCTGGCCTGGGCGCTGGTGCTGCTCGCTTTTTTCATCCTCGCCATCCAGCTCTTCGTCACGCTCATCGAGTTCAAGCTGACGACGCTCGCCGGCTTCGTGCTGATCCCGTTCGGCCTGTTCGGCAAGTCGGCCTTCATGGCCGAACGCGTGCTCGGCAACGTCATCTCCTCCGGCATCAAGGTGCTGGTGCTGGCCGTCATCATCGGCATCGGCTCGACGCTCTTCTCAGAATTCACATCCGGTTTCGGCGGCCAGAACCCGACAATCGACGAAGCGATGGCGATCGTGCTCGCCGCGCTGTCGCTGCTCGGCCTCGGTATCTTCGGTCCCGGTATTGCAAGCGGCATCGTCTCCGGTGGTCCCCAGCTCAGCGCCGGAGCAGCAGTCGGCACTGGCCTGGCCGCAGGCGGCATGGTCGCGCTCGGCGCTGGCGCCGTCGGCGCCGCTGCGTCGGGTGGTGCTGCGCTGGCCGGTGGTGCCGCCGCCGCCGCTCGTGGCGGTGCTGCGATCGCCGGCGGCGCGTCCACCGCTTACAGCCTTGGCTCAGCCGGGCAGGCCGGCGCGGTCGGTGTCGCTTCCGGTCTCGGCGGGGTCGTGCGTGCCGGCGGCAGCGCCGCCGTCTCACCTCTGCGTCGCGCCGCATCGCGTGCCGCCGAAAGCATGCGCTCAAGCTTCAACGCTGGCGGCAAGGCCGCCTTTGAGGCGACAGGCGGCACTTCCACCATGGGCTCGATCGGCGGTGACGCGGCCGGTGATGGCGCCGCTGCCGCCGGTTCCGCGAACGCCGGCGGTCCGCCGGCCTGGGCGCAGCGGATGCGCCGATCCCAGCACGTGACCCATGCCGTCCAGGCCACGGCCCATGCCGTCCGCTCCGGCGACGCCCACGGCGGCGGCTCTTCCATCAATCTTTCCGAAGGCGATCGCTGATGTTCAAACGACCCTCTACCCATTATGGCAAGGCCCCCGAGCCGGCGACGCCCTATCAACGCGCCACCCAGGTCTGGGATGAGCGCATCGGCGCCTCGCGCGTGCAGGCCAAGAACTGGCGGCTCATGGCGTTCGGCTCGCTGATCCTATCGGCCGGGTTCGCCATCGCGCTCGTCGTGCAGTCAGCACGCGGGACGATCGTACCCTGGGTGGTCCAAGTCGATCGCATCGGTCAGGCGCAGGCCGTCGCGCCCGCCGAGGCCGACTATCGTCCGACCGATCCGCAGATTGCCTTCCACCTAGCGCGCTTCATCGAGCAGGTCCGGAGCATTCCGGCCGATGCGATCATCGTCCGGCAGAACTGGCTGCGCGCCTACGACTTCACGACTGACCGCGGCGCCATGGCGCTCAATGACTACGCCCGCTCCAACGACCCCTTTACACGGGTCGGCCGGCAGCAGGTCGCTGTCGACGTCTCCAGCGTCATC
>NZ_JAGOIT010000159.1 GCF_017995515.1 Propionivibrio sp. | reverse complement strand
CGAGCCGCGACATGAACCGGTTGTTGAACAAGCCCGGTTCGGATTCTCTGGAAACAGCTTTTTGTGGTTAGCCCGGGAAGCGGGCTGGAGGTTCGGGTCTTTCACCGGATAGCGCCGGAATTTGCGCGCTGACCTGAAGGATCAGGCGATTTCTGTGCTCGGCGGCGTGTTTTACCCCGTTTTCCGGCCGAGCGCGGGCGTGGCGCTGGGCGGCGCGCCGTCTTGCCGGGCGGCGTGGCTTACATGGCCGTCTCCGGGGCCGGTCCGGTTTCTCGTCGTTTTACCTCCGTTGGCCTGATGCGTCGCCGGATGACCTGCATCGGTTTGCCGCAGCAGGGACAAAGAAAGGCCGGCCGGGGCTTGTCCGGTTGGGGCGGACACGGGACGATGCGCAGTAGAAAGGTGTGGGAGGTCATGGTAAGAGGTTGATTGTCGAGATCGACCTTGAACCCGTTGGGAGGGCAGGCGGAAATTCGTCGGCAGCACAATTCCGTGCTTGAATGCGCGGACTGAATCCTCGATCCGGCGACACCCCGGCTCTCCAGGTGGTGCATCGATCACGTCACCGGCGACGTGAATCCTCCGCCAGATATCACAACCCGAAACGCTCATCTCCCGCGCCAAAAACTGACTATTTTTTAGGCAGATTTCAGGGTAGAATCCGCCCCTTCCCCTGCCCCCCGCACGGCCGGCTGCTCCTATGGAATTTCTTGGTTTCACGCTCCGCAACAATCTGTTCGTCGCACCGATGGCAGGGGTGACGGACCGTCCGTTTCGCCAGTTGTGCAAGAAGATGGGCGCGGGGCTGGCGGTTTCGGAGATGGTGACGTCGAATTCGCTGCTCTACGGCAGCGCCAAGACGCAGCGGCGGGCGAACCACGATGGCGAGGTGGAGCCGATCTCGGTGCAGATCGCCGGTTCGATTCCCGAGATGATGGCCGAGGCGGCGCGGCACAATGTCGCGCGCGGGGCGCAGATCATCGACATCAACATGGGCTGCCCGGCGAAGAAGATCTGCAACGTGATGGCCGGCTCGGCGCTGTTGAAGGACGAGCCGCTGGTCGGCCGCATCCTCGAAGCCGTGGTCAAGGCGGTGCCGGAAACACCGGTGACGCTGAAGATTCGTACCGGCTGGGACAAAACCAACCGCAACGCGCTCACCATCCTGAAGATCGCCGAGCAGTCGGGCATCCGCGCACTGGCCATGCACGGGCGCACACGCGCCTGCGGCTACACCGGCCACGCCGAGTACGAGACGATCGCGGCGGTGAAGGCCGAGGCGCGTATCCCGATCATCGCCAACGGGGACATCACCTCGCCGGAAAAAGCGAAGCACGTGCAGGAAGCCACTGGCGCCGACGCGCTGATGATCGGCCGCGCGGCGCAGGGCCGGCCGTGGCTGTTCCGCGAGATAGAACACTATCTGAAGACCGGCACGCACCTGATGCCACCGCGGGTCGCCGAGATCCACGAGATCCTGCTCGCGCACCTGGAAGACCTCTACGACTTCTACGGCACCGAGACCGGGGTGCGCGTGGCGCGCAAGCACATCTCCTGGTACACCAAGGGCCTGGTCGGCTCGGCGGCGTTCCGCCACGCGATGAACCAGTTGCCGGACATCGTGCAGCAACGGCGCGCGGTCAACGACTTCTTCTTTGGCCTGGCCGAACACAACGAACACCTGAACTACATGCCTGAAGACAACAACAATGACGGAGAGGACATAGCCGCATGAAAAAGCAACACGACATCTCGGCGTGCGTATACGGCGCACTGCGAACCTACTTTGACGATCTGGACGGCGAAAAGCCGGCGTCGGTCTACGACATGGTGCTCAAGAGCGTCGAGCGCCCGATGCTCGAAGTCGTCATGGCGCAGGCCGGCGGCAACCAGACGCTGGCCTCCGAGATGCTCGGCATCAACCGCAACACGCTGCGCAAGAAGCTCGTGGAACACAATCTCGCCTGAGCTGCGCACCGTAGCGCATCACCGTTTTCTGATCCACCGATTTTCTACTGACCCTGTAAAGACCCGCCAATGAAAATTCGCCAAGCCCTGATCAGCCTCTCCGACAAACGTGGTGCGCTTGAATTCGCCCAGGGCCTTGCCGCCCAGGGCGTGAAGCTCCTGTCCACCGGCGGCACCGCAAAACTGCTGCGCGACGCCGGCCTCGCCGTGACCGAGATCGGCGACTACACCGGTTTCCCGGAAATGCTCGACGGACGCGTCAAGACGCTGCATCCGAAAGTGCATGGCGGCATCCTCGCCCGGCGCGACCTGCCCGAGCATCTGGCGACGATCGAACAGCACGGCATTCCGACGATCGACCTCGTCTGCGTGAACCTCTACCCGTTCGCCGCGACGATCGCCAAGTCCGGCGTGACGCTCGCCGACGCGATCGAGAACATCGACATCGGCGGCCCGGCGATGGTCCGCTCGTCAGCCAAGAACTACGCTGGCGTCGCCATCGTCACCGACCCGGAAGATTACGCGGCGCTGCTCGAAGAAATGGCGAGCCACGGCGGCGCGCTCTCGCTGAAGACGCGCTTCAATCTGGCGAAGAAGGCCTTCACCCATACCGCACGCTACGACAGCATGATCGCCAACTGGCTGACCGGCCTCGACGACGGCGTTGAAGCGAAGCCGGAAGAAGCGGCGCCGGCGCCCTCGATTTTCCCGGCCAAGCTGCAACTCGCCTTCGACCGTGTCGAGACGCTGCGCTACGGCGAGAACTCGCACCAGTCCGCCGCGTTCTACCGCGACCCGCTCCCGTTGCCGGGCAGCATCGCCGCCTATTCGCAGTTGCAGGGCAAGGAACTCTCCTACAACAACATCGCCGACGCCGATGCCGCTTGGGAATGCGTCAAGACGTTCAGCGCGCCGGCCTGCGTCATCATCAAGCACGCCAACCCGTGCGGCGTGGCCATCGACGGCACACTGCTCGGCGCCTACGAAAAGGCCTTCCAGACCGACTCAACCTCGGCCTTCGGCGGCATCATCGCCTTCAACGGCGAAGTCGGCATGGACCTGGTCAACGCGATGAACGCGCGCAAGCACTTCGTCGAAGTCCTGATCGCCCCGTCCTACACGGCCGAAGCCAAGGCGGCGCTGGCGGCCAAGCAGAACCTGCGCGTCCTCGTCGTTCCGCTCGGCGGCGACCTGAACAAGCTGGAGCTGAAGCGCGTCGGCGGCGGCCTGCTGGTGCAGACGGCCGACGACTTCACCGCGCAGGCTTCCGGCCTCAAGGTCGTCACCAAGGCGCAGCCGACGGCGCAACAGATTGAAGACCTGCTCTTCGCCGAACGCGTCGCCAAGTTCGTCAAGTCCAACGCCATCGTCTTCTGCGGCGGCGGCATGACGCTCGGCGTCGGTGCTGGCCAGATGAGCCGTGTCGACTCAACCAAGATCGCCAGCATCAAGGCGCAGGCCGCCGGCCTGTCGCTCGCCGGCTCGGTCGTCGCCTCGGACGCCTTCTTCCCGTTCCGCGACGGCCTCGACGTGCTCGCCGAAGCAGGGGCCAAGGCGGTGATCCAGCCGGGCGGCTCGATGCGCGACGAGGAAGTCATCGCCGCGGCCGACGAGCATGGCATCGCCATGGTCTTTACCGGCGCGCGCCACTTCCGCCACTAAGTTCAAACCATAAACACGGAGACACAGAGGCACAGAGAACACCAGACGAAAGCGATAGTGATCGGTACCCTGCTTGCTTCTGTGTCTCTGTGCCTCTGTGGTGAAAGGTTCTAGAAAATGAAGTTACTTGTAATCGGTTCCGGCGGACGCGAACACGCGCTGGCCTGGCGTCTGGCCAAGACTTCCGGCGTGCAGAAGATCTACGTCGCTCCCGGCAACGCCGGCACGGCGCGCGAGCCGGAGCTGGAAAATCTGGCCATCACCGACCCGCAGGCGCTCGCCGACTTCGCGGAGAAGGAGAAGATCCACCTGACCGTCGTCGGCCCGGAAGCACCGCTCGCTGCCGGCGTGGTCAACGTCTTCCGCGCGCGCGGGCTGAAGGTCTTTGGCCCGACCAGGGAAGCCGCGCAACTCGAAAGTTCGAAGGACTTTGCCAAGCGCTTCATGGCGCGGCACAAGATCCCGACCGCTGCCTTCGAGACCTTCTCCGACACCGCCGCTGCACACGCCTACGTTGATGGCAAGGGCGCGCCGATCGTCATCAAGGCCGACGGTCTCGCCGCCGGCAAGGGCGTCGTCGTCGCCATGACGCTCGACGAAGCGCACGCCGCGATCGACGACATGCTGGCCGGCAACAAAATGGGCGAAGCTGGATCGCGTGTCGTCATCGAGGACTTCCTCGACGGCGAGGAGGCCAGCTTCATCGTCATGGTCGATGGAAAGAACGTGCTGGCGCTGGCCTCCAGCCAGGACCACAAGCGCATCTTCGACGGCGACACCGGCCCCAACACTGGCGGCATGGGCGCGTACTCGCCGGCACCGGTCGTCACGCCGGCGATCCACGCCAAGGCGATGCGCGAGGTCATCCTGCCCACCGTGCGCGGCATGGCCGCCGACGGCATCCCGTACACCGGCTTCCTCTACGCCGGGCTGATGATCGGCAAGGACGGCTCGGTGAAGGTCGTCGAGTTCAACTGCCGCATGGGCGACCCGGAGACGCAGCCGATCATGATGCGCCTGAAGTCCGACCTGCTCGAACTGCTCGAACACGCGGTCAGCGGCAAACTCGATCAGATCGAGGCCGAGTGGGACCGCCGCATTGCGCTCGGCGTCGTGCTCGCCGCCGCCAATTACCCGGAGACGCCGCGCAAGGGCGACGTCATCAGCGGACTGCCGGCCGAGAGCGAGACGGTCAAGGTCTTCCACGCGGGGACCGAGGAGAAGGACGGCAAGGTCGTCACCGCCGGCGGTCGCGTGCTCTGTGTCACCGCGCTCGGCGACAACGTCAAGCTAGCGCAGAAGCACGCTTACGAGGCGATCCTCGGCATCCACTTCGACGGCATGCAGTACCGCCGCGACATCGGCCACCGCGCCGTGACGCGCAAAGAGCAGTAAGGCCGGCGCGCCAGGCTTTCTCGACCGACGTCGCGGAATACCTGGCGCCCAACTCCATCTCGACAGCGCCGTCGCCATGATC
>NZ_JAGOIT010000017.1 GCF_017995515.1 Propionivibrio sp. | reverse complement strand
GCGAACAACCGCGACATCAAAACACGGGGCCCGATGGGCCCCAATTTCGTGCACCTCTCGACGCCAAATTCAGCCGCCATTCTATGCCGCCAAATTTCTACGGATTTGCGCAGCCGGCAACACCAGGTGCTCTCCGGTCGCCTTCGCCTGACCGGCCGACTCGTCGCCAGTCTCTTCTCCGAAATCGTCAAAAACCTTCAAAAATTCATCCCCAATCGAAACCGACCGCGACCGATTCGACCCAAACCCCACAAGTCTCATGCCTACAAATCCGCACCATGACAAAGTGCTAAGTCATGAGGATTGGGGGAGGGCAAGCCTGGTATTTTGTTACTTGATGTCTGCCTTCCTGACGAAAATGGTTTTGCGCTGTGCCGGCGCATTCACGGCATCGCAGGGCTGGAGAACGTCCCGGTGATTTTCGTGTCAGGCTTTGACGATCTGGAGTCGAAGCTTGAAGGTTACGATGCCGGAGGCATTGATTTCATCAGCAAGCCGGTCAACCTGATCGAACTGACGCGGAAGGTTGACGCTGCGCAACGGATCAGTCTGGAACATCGTTCGCTGTACAAGCGCGCGGTCGAATCGGACACACTCTCCTCGCTGGTACTGTCGAACCTCGACGAATTCGCCGTGCTGATCAAGTTCCTGCGTGCGCAAAATACGTCCGATACACCGCGTGCCGTTGCCGACGAACTTGCGGCGCTGATGCGCGCCTACCAGCTGCAGAGTGCCATTCAGGTGCGGATGGGCAACGACGAGTTGACCATCAGCCATCACGGCGACAACTGGCCGCTCGACGTGTCGGTGATCAAGCACGTGCGGAAAATGGGGAGAATTTTCGAGTTCAAGCGGCAGGCCGCCTACAACTTCGAGCATGTCACGGTGCTGGTCAGCAATGTGCCGATCGACGATCCCGATCTGTGCGGGCGTATCCGCGACAACCTGGCGATTGCCGGCGAGAGCGCCAATGCCAAGCTGGCCTCGCTGTCCACACGCGAGGAGAACCGACAGGCGCGTCAGGCCGTCGGGAGCCTGATCGCCGAGTTGAAGGCAGCCGTTACGTCCTACGAAAAGAAGTACAACCTGGCACGCTACCGTGGTTCCTCGCTGACGGTGGATCTGCAGAATCGCCTGATGTCAGCTTTCGCAGCGCTCGGCATGACGCTCCAGCAGGAAAACGAAATCCTTGATGTGGTTACGTCCATGGCCGAGGAACTGGCCGACGTCTACGACTTTAGCTCGGATATGCAGGAAACGCTGGGAGGCATTAGCGATCGTTTGTCGAGTATCCTGAGCATCGTAATCCCGGCAATGCCGGTGATAAAGTCATTCGAAAAAAAGCATGAAGCCCCTCCCGTTGCCGTGCGGAGCATGACCGGAGTTGATCTCTTTTAACGAAACGCGGAACAAATGGCGTTTTTGTTGATGACTTGGTCAGCGGCCTTCAGCAGTCCGGAGATGACCGCGTCGAGACTGCCGCTCAACTGATCGAGCCGGCCGAGCGTGACCGGCGTGCGATGCCTGGCTTTGCCGGCGTCATCACGGAACGCCTCGGCAAGCCGGTTAAAAACCGCTGTTTTTGGCCTCCAACTGTCGAACTCGGGGTATCACGCCATCTGATATTGGTCGTGGGCAAGGTAATTTCCCCAAGCATTCTCCACTCGACCGCAACCCCATCCAGCGGCTTTTCCAGAACAACACGCTGCTCATGGCCTACAGCTCCTCGGTCTTGAATTCGCTGTAGCCTTCGTAGAAATAGCTCACGTTGATGCTTTTCATGTACAAGGCGCGGTCGTCGATGTGGTCGGTGATGTTGAGCTTGTTCGCGAGAATCATGCGGCCTGTCCCTCAATCTCGGCCACTCCCTTGAGCACGGCGGCCAGGCGGGTGTTCTTGCCCTTGACGGTATTGCCGAGGTGGTTGCTGGTGGTGTCGAAGTCGGCAAACAGGCCCTTGATGTCGCGCTCGGACGGGTAACCGTTGTCCTTCCATGGGCACGAGATACCGTCCCCGCCAGGCGACATCGATTGCAGCAACCCAAGGTTCGGCACTCAGGGCATCCGAGCTCGCGAGGGGCTCGACTTGTTTTAAATCGCCGCCAGTCTATCAGGCGGTCGCCCCGGCGGCGACTTCCCATCTGTTGTGGATATGGGGGTGATTTCGGGCGCGTGGATCAGTCGATGGACGATTTGCCGGTGATCTTCGGCGGATGGGCTGAAGGTGCGAAGGCGATTGATTGAAAAGGCCATTTCATCGTCGGAAGGCTTCCGTGAGGCCCATTTTGCGTCGAGTCCCGGGCGGCAAGCGTGTATCATTCGGCCTTTGATTTTTCGGTCAGTTTTGACTGGTGTCCGCCTTTCATTCGGGGTGCCCGTCGGCCGGCCGTTCGTCTATTTCCTGCCGGAGCAAGCATGACCGCCCCCGTTCCTCGTTTGGAACTGCTTAACGTTACCAAGCGCTATCCCAGTATCGTTGCCTGTTCGGATGTCAGTTTGTCGGTGATGCCGGGCGAGATCCACGCCGTTCTCGGTGAAAACGGCGCCGGCAAGAGCACCTTGATGAAGATCATCTACGGTGCGGTCAAGGCCGACTCGGGTTCGATCCTCCTGAACGGCCACGAGGTGAACATCGCCAATCCGGCGCGGGCGCGGCGGCAGGGCATCGGCATGGTGTTCCAGCATTTTTCGCTGTTCGAGACGCTGACGGTGGCCGAGAACATCGCGCTGGTGCTCGACGAGCGCTTCGATATTCCGGGGCTTTCGCTGCGCGTCCGGGAAGTTTCCGAGCGCTACGGACTGCCGCTCGATCCGGACCGGATGGTGCACAGCCTGTCGGTGGGCGAACGGCAGCGCGTCGAGATCGTGCGCTGCCTGCTGCAGAAGCCGCAAGTGCTGATCCTCGACGAGCCGACCTCGGTGCTGACGCCGCTGGCCGTCGAGGCCTTGTTCCAGACGCTGCGCCAGCTGGCCTCCGAAGGCGTCTCGATCCTCTACATCAGCCACAAGTTGCACGAAATCAAGTCCTTGTGCGACCACGCGACGATTATCCGGCACGGCAAGGTCACCGGCCAGGCCGTGCCGCGCGAGGAAACGCCGGCGAGCCTGGCGCGCATGATGATCGGCCGCGAGCTGCCGGTCTGCCAGGCCCCCGCCTTTACCGGCGAACAGCGGACGGTGCTGGCCGTTGAGGGATTGCACCTGGTTTCGGACGACACCTTCGGCACCGATCTGGTCGATGTCTCATTGACGGTGAACGCCGGCGAAATCCTCGGCATCGCCGGCATTTCGGGCAACGGTCAGGCCGAGCTGATGGCGGCGTTGTCGGGCGAGGATACGGTCGAGCGACACGCGATTCACCTCGACGGTGTGCCGATCGGCCATCTCAACGCCGGGCAGCGGCGCTCCAAGGGGCTCGTCTTCGTGCCGGAAGAGCGCCTCGGGCGCGGCGCGGTGCCGGCCTTTTCGCTCAGCCACAATGCCCTGCTGACGGCGCACCGCAAGGGCATGAAGTACTGGGGGCTGGTGCGCTACAGCAAGGCGCGCGAGTTCGCGGAGAAGTGCGTTGCCCGCTTCGACGTGCGTTGCGGCGGCCATGCCGACGACGCGCGTTCGCTGTCCGGCGGCAATCTGCAGAAGTTCATCGTCGGGCGCGAGATCATGCTCAAGCCGAAATTGATGATCGTCGCCCAGCCGACCTGGGGCGTCGACGTCGGCGCCTCGGCCGTGCTGCGCCAGGCGCTGCTCGACCTGTCGCGCAACGGCGTGGCGATCCTGGTCATTTCGGAGGAGTTGGAGGAATTGTTCGAAATCAGCGACCGCATTGCGGTACTGGCGCAAGGGCGGCTGTCGCCGGCCATGCCGAAGAGCGAGACGAATGCGGAAACCGTGGGCATGATGATGTCCGGCCTGTTCGACGAAGCAGCCGCGCACAAGGAGGCACGCCATGCACTTGCTTGAACCGCGTGCGCGCCCGTCGAAGGTGATGCGCTGGACGGCGCCGCTGATCGCCATTGCCGCGACGCTGGTCGTCGGGTCGCTGCTCTTCTGGGCGCTCGGCAAGCCGGTTGTCGAATCGTTCCACGTCTTCTTCATCCAGCCGATGGAAACGAGCTACGGCTGGAGCGAGTTGCTGATCAAGGCCTGCCCGTTGATCCTGATCGCCGAAGGGTTGGCGATCGGCTTCAAGGCCCGCATCTACAACATCGGCGCCGAAGGGCAGTTGATCATCGGCGCACTGTTCGGCGGCGGCGTCGCGATCTACATGGACGGCAGCGACTCGGCGTGGGTGATTCCGGCGATGGTGGTGGCCGGCGCGATCGGCGGTGCGCTCTGGGGTGCGCTGCCGGCCTGGCTGCGCACGCACTTCAACGCGCAGGAGACGCTGACCACGCTGATGCTGACCTACGTCGCGACCTTCATCCTCTCCTACATGGTGCACGGCCCGTGGCGCGATCCGGGCGGCATGAATTTCCCGCAGTCGATCATGTTCGGCGACAGCGCGCTGTTCTCGATCCTGCTCGAGGATTCGCGCGTCAACACTTCGGTCTATATGACGCTGTTCGCCGTCATCGCCTTCTGGCTATTCAACGCGCGCAGCTTCATGCATTTCCAGCTCGAAGTGGGCGGGCATGCGCCGGCCGCTTCGCGCTACGCCGGTTTTTCGGCGCGGCAAACGGTCTGGTTCAGCCTCGTCATGTCGGGGATGACCGCCGGGCTCGCCGGCGTCGGTGAAATTGCCGGGCCGGTCGGGCAGCTCAACCTCAACATCTCGCCGGGCTACGGTTTTGCCGCGATCATCGTCGCCTATCTCGGTCGCCTGCACGCCTTCGGGATCGTCCTCGCCGGCTTCCTGATGGCGCTCATCTACCTTGGCGGTGAAGCGGCGCAGGTCGGTTTGCAGATGCCTTTCGCGATTACCGGGATCTTCCAGGGCATGCTGCTCTTCTTCCTGCTCGGCTCGGATGTCTTCATCGACAACCGCCTGCGTCGTTCCGCCTGATTCGCTCGAGAGAACAACATGATCGAACATCTCATTCCCATCCTGGCCGGCACGCTGGCCGCGGCGACACCGCTGATCTTTGCGGGTCTCGGCGAACTCGTCGCCGAGCGCACGGGGGTCATGAACCTCGGCGTCGAAGGCATGATGCTGGTCGGCGCCATCGCCGGCTTTGCAGCGGCGGCCGAAACCGGCTACGGTGCGGCGATCGGCCTGCCGGCAGGCGCCGTCGCCGGCGCCGCGACGGTGCTGATCTTCGCCTTCTTCGCGCTCTCGCTCGCTGCCAACCAGGCGGCCTGCGGCCTGGCGCTGACCATCTTTGGTGTCGGTCTCTCGGCCTTCGTCGGACAGAGCTACATCAGCTACAACCTGCCCGGATTGAAGCCGATCGCCATCCCCTTGCTCTCGAAGATCCCGGTGCTCGGGCCGATCCTCTTCGTGCAGGATGCGGTGGTGTATCTCTCCGTCGTCGCCTTCGCCAGCGTCGCCTGGACCTTGAGCAAGACGCGCCTGGGGCTGCTGCTCAAGGCGGTCGGCGAGTCGCCCGATGCAGCGCACGCGATCGGTTACCCGGTGATCCTCATCCGCTTCGGCGCGGTCGCCTTTGGCGGCGCGATGGCCGGCATCGCCGGCGCCTATCTTTCGACGGTCTATACGCCGCTCTGGGTGCAGAACATGAGCGCCGGGCGTGGCTGGATCGCCGTCGCGCTCGTTGTTTTCGCGACGTGGAAGCCGACCCGCCTGCTGCTCGGCGCCTACCTGTTCGGCTTCGTCACCATCCTCCAGTTCCACGCGCAGGGGCTGGGCATCATGCTGCCGGTGCAGTTCCTCGCCGCGCTGCCCTACGTCGCGACGATCGTCGTGCTGGTGATCATCTCGCGCGACCGTCGCCTGTTGCAGAACAACCTCCCGGCGTCGCTCGGCAAGCCCTTTCTGCCCTGATTCGAGGCGCAGAAACACCGTCGTGCATCGCAGGCCTCTTGTAGGAGCCCGGTTTTACCGGGCGATCACCCCATCGGAACACCACCCGCCCCTCGCGCAGAAAATCTGCGCTCCTCAAGGCGTCGTTCAGACGTTCTTCTTGATCGGCGGTACGAACTTGTAGTCGATGTCCCAGGGGAAGTAGATCCACTTGTCCTGGCTGAACTCCTTGACGCACAGATCGACGACGTCGCGACCCAACGGTTTGGCGTAAAGCGTGGCGAAATAGGCCTTGGGCAGGAGCTTGCGGATGACGCGCGCGGTGTTGCCGGTATCGACCAGGTCGTCGATCAGCAGGAAGCCTTCGCCGTCGTGATCGACCCCCTTGAGAATCTTCACATCCGAACGTGTGTTCTGTGCGCCGGACTCTTCGGACTCGTCGTAGCTCGAAGCGCAGATCGTGTCGAGCAGGCGAATCTCGAGTTCGCGCGCGATCAGTGCGGCGGGGATCATGCCGCCGCGCGCGATGGCGATAATGCCCTTGAACGGACCTTTCTCCATCAGCGCATGGCAGAGGATGCGCGTGTCGCGGTGCAGTTCGGGCCAAGAGATCACGATGTCGTCCCGGTAGGGGCTGCTGATCTTGGAATTCATGGGACAGTCCTTAGATGATTGAACGGGGCGAATTATAGTCGGAGCGTTGAGCCTGCCAAAGCCCTGAGCAAGACGCGTATCCCGGAAAACAAAACGCGGCCCGAGAGCCGCGTTTCTGTTGTAGCGATCGCCGATATTACTTCGGAATGCTGCCTTCGACGCCTTCGACGTAGAAGTTCATCTTGAGCAGGTCGGCGTCGGTGTAGGCCTTGCCGGCGGCGAGGAATTCCTTGCCCGACTGGTCCTTGAGCGGGCCGGTGAAGGGGTGCAGCTTGCCGGCCTTGATCGCGTCGCGACGCTCTTCGGCCAGCTTCTTCACGTCGGCCGGCAGGTCGGCAGCGAAGTTGTCAATGTTGACCGCGCCTTCCTTGACGCCCCACCAGATCGACTCGTTCTTCCAGGTGCCGGCTTCAACATCGGCCACCACCTTCTTGTACACGACGTCCCAGTTGAGGATCGACGCGGCGAGGTGCGCCTTGCCGCCGAACTTGCTCATGTCCGAATCCCAGCCGAAACCGATGGCACCCTTCTCCTGCGCGGTCTGCACGACGGCGGGCGAGTCGGTGTTCTGCATCAGCACGTCGGCGCCTTGCGCGATGTGCGCGAGGGCGGCTTCACGTTCCTTGCCCGGATCGAACCAGGAGTTGATCCAGATGACCTTGGTGGTGATCGCCGGGTTCACGCTGCGCGCGCCGACGGTGAAGGCGTTGATGTTGCGGATGACTTCCGGAATCGGGATCGAGGCGACGTAGCCGACCTTGTTGTTCTTGCTCATCTTGCCGGCGACGACGCCGAGCATGTAGGCGCCTTCATAGGTACGCACATCGTAAACGCCCAGGTTCGGCGCGGTCTTGTAGCCGGTGGCGTGCATGAAGGTGGTCTTCGGGAAAGCCTTGGCGACCTTGAGCATCTGGTTCATGTAGCCGAAGGACGTGCCGAAGATGACCTTGTGTCCCTTTTGCGCCAGATCGCGGAAAACGCGTTCCGCATCGGCGGTTTCCTGCACGCTTTCGACGAAGGTCGTCGTGACCTTGCCGCCCGACTGCGCTTCGAGCGCCTTGCGCCCTTGATCGTGCGAGTAGGTCCAGCCGTGGTCACCCGTCGGGCCGATGTAGACGAAACCGGCTTTCATCGGATCTGCGGCGTGGGCGGCGACACTGGCGACAGCCAGAACCGCGACGGAGGTCAGGGTTTTGAGGCGGGACAGCAACATGCTTGATTCTCCTTGGAAGGGACGAGGGTAAACGGGTCTACTTTAGCAGCTTCGGTCGTCGCTTCACATCATGAAATGCGCGAAACGACATCCGGAAACGGCTACAGCAAGGCGTATGTCCGGCTTCAAGGAAAACTGGCTGCGGATTAAACCTGAAAAACTCGGTTCTTCACCGCAAAGGCGCAAAGATCGCAAAGGTTCGCAACGAAAATCAAAGCGCTACGCGAACAGCACCTATCTTTCATCTTGACCCACAGGGTGAATGGTCAAGTACGATCAAGCGGTTGTTTCCTTTTGCGATCTTTGCGCCTTCGCGCCTTTGCGGTGAGGTTTTCGGGTTAACTCGTCATTTCTCGACGAACGCGCGCTCGATGACGTAGTCGCCCTGCGCGCCGATGTGCGGTGAAACCTCGAACCCGCGAGCATCCAGCAAGGCGCAGCAATCGCGGATCATGTGCGGGCTGCCGCAGATCATCGCGCGGTCGTGTGCCGGGTCGAGCGACGGCAGACCAATGTCCTCGAACAGCTTGCCGCTTTCGATCAGCTCGGTGATCCGCCCCCGGTTCTGGAATGGCTCACGCGTCACGGTCGGGTAGTAGATCAGTTGGTCGCGCACCATTTCGGCAAAAAACTCGTGGCGCGTGAGTTCGTCCGAAATGAAGTCGCGATACGCCAGTTCATCGACGGTGCGCACGCCATGCACGAGAACGACCTTTGCGAAGCGCTCGTAGGTCTCCGGGTCCTGGATCAGGCTCAGGAACGGTGCAAGGCCGGTGCCCGACGCCAGCATGTAGAGGGTACGTCCCGGCCGCAGGTCGCGCAGGACGAGCGTGCCGGTTGGTTTGCGGCTGACGATGATCTCGTCGCCGACGGTGAGGTGCTGCAGCTTGGAGGTGAGTGGGCCGTCCGGCACCTTGATGCTGAAGAATTCGAGGAAGTCCTCGTGGTTGGCGCTGGCGATGCTGTAGGCGCGCGTCAGCGGGCGTCCTTCATGCTCCAGACCGAGCATGACGAACTGGCCGTTGATGAAACGCAGGCCGGCATCGCGGGTGGTGCGAAAGCTGAACAGGTTTTCGTTCCAGTGATGGACGGAAAGCACGCGCTGCGAGGAGAGGGAAGCGGCTGAACTCATGGCGATCTCGATGGAGGTTTTCGATGCCAGCGATGCTATTTCGGCCTAACATATCTGTAAAACAGATTGTTTAGATAATTTATATCTGGGATTTGGATATGAAGTTTACTCTGCGTCAAATAGCCGTTTTTGCCGCCGTGGCCCGCCAGGAGAGCGTATCCCGCGCCGCCGAGGCGCTTTCCTTGTCGCAGTCGGCGACCAGCACGGCGCTCGCCGAGCTCGAACGCCTCTACGAAACGCCGCTCTTTGACCGGATCGGCAAGCGACTGCGCCTCAACGAGTCGGGGCAGTCGCTGCTGCCGCTCGCGCTCGACATCCTTGAACGTGCCGAGGCGATCGAGGACGCGCTGGAAGGGCGTGCCGGCTACGGGAAGCTGCGTGTCGGCGCGACGCTGACCATCGGCAATTATCTTGCCACGCTGATCGTCGCCGACTATCTCAAGCGACATCCTTCCGGGTCGGCCGAACTGCACGTGCGCAACACCGCGAGCATCGTCGAGCAGGTGGCGCGCCACGAACTCGACGTCGGGCTGGTCGAAGGTCATTGCCAGCATCCCGAACTCGTCGTCGAACGCTGGGTCGCGGACGAACTGGTCGTCTTTTGTGCGCCATCGCACCCGCTGGCGCATCAAGGCGCGGCACGTCTCGGCGACCTTGAACAGGCGTCCTGGATCGTGCGCGAGGCCGGTTCCGGCACGCGTGAAACGCTCGATCAGGCAATGCGCGCGCATCGCTTCAATCCGAACATTCGCCTCGAACTGGAGCACACCGAGGCGATCAAGCGCGCGGTCGAGCACGGTCTCGGCATCGGCTGCATTTCGCGCCTGGCGCTGCGCGAAGCGTTCCGGCGCGGCAGCCTGGTCGCCATCGAGACGCCGGAACTCGACCTGCGGCGCGATTTCCAGTTCGTGTGGCACCGGCGCAAGTTCCGGACCGCCGGGATGCGCGAATTCGTCGATCTTTGCCGTCAGAAGACGGCGGGCGTCACGCGCAGCGACGAGATCGACTGGCCGTACATCCCTTGAACCTTACCTCACGCGCTACAGCAGCGCTTCGATGTCGACCGCAAGGCTCTCCGGCGTCGCCGCCGGTGCAAAACGCCTGACGACGCTGCCGTCACGGTCGACCAGGAACTTGGTGAAGTTCCACTTGATTCCCTCGCTGCCGAGCAGGCCGCGCGCTTCCTTTTTCAGGTGCTGGAAAAGCGGATGCGCGTCGTCGCCATTGACGTCGATCCTGGCGTACATCGGAAAAGTCACGCCGTAGTTCTTCTGGCAGAAACTGCCGATTTCGTCCGCGCTTCCTGGTTCCTGTGCGCCGAACTGGTTGCAGGGAAAGCCGAGCACTTCGAATCCGCGATTCTTGTAGCGCGTATAGAGCGCCTCAAGCCCGGCGAACTGCGGCGTGAAACCGCATTGACTGGCGGTGTTGACGATGAGCAGCACCTTCCCCGCGTAGCGGGTCAATAACTCTTCGCCACCCGTGAGACGTTCGGCCGAGAAATTCGAGAGCTCGTAGTTGGCATGATCTATCGTGTTCATCAACTTCTCCAGCGTTTAAGTTGTCTACAATGGGTTGTCTATCACTCAGACAGCAATCCTGTAAGGAGAAATCCATGACTCAGAGAAACAAGACAATCGCGCTGGCCCTGGCTGGTGCCGGGATCGTCGGTGCGCTGACGGTCGGGCACGCGGTTTGGGCGCAAACAGTGGAAGATCCGGTGGCGACCACGACCACGTCGCGACCGGCGGGAAAGCTCGAAGCGCAGTATGCCGTGCTGGCCGGATCGGGGCAAAACGCGAAGTCCCTGATCGCCGGGCTGCGCGACGGGAAGCCGGTGTTGCTGCTTGCCACGCCGGACAGCACCAACCCCGATGCGGCCTCGCTGACCTTCACGCCGCTGACCCCGAAGCTCGGGTACGGCAACGTCAATGTCGCCCTGGCGCTTGCCCAGGCTGATCTGGCAAAGGCCGGGATCACGGCGCCGACGCCAGAACAACTGGCGGCCGTGCTGAACGGTGGCGATGTGTTTACCGCCGACGGTCAGATGATTACCTTCGCCGGCATTCTCGCGCAGCGGCAGGCCGGCATGGGCTGGGGTGCGATCGCGAACGCCATGGGGGTCAAGCTCGGCGCGGTGGTCAGCGCGTCGAAGAACAACAAATCGCTCAGCGAATTCAAAGCCAGTAACGCGCAGAAGGCGAAGAACGTCGCCGTAAGCACGACGTCGAACGAGCGCGGCAAGTCCGGCGCGCAGAGCGACAGCCGCGGAAATTCCGGTAACAACGGTGGCGGCAATGGCGGTGGTAATGGCGGTGGTAATGGCGGTGGTAATGGCGGTGGTAATGGCGGTGGCAACGGCGGTGGCAACGGCGGTGGCAACGGCGGTGGCAACGGCGGTGGTAATGGTGGTGGCGGGCGCGGCAAGTAGCGCGCGATCGGCTGACCTCGCAACTTAAGCGTTTCGCGACAGTCCCAAAGACAAATGGCCGTTTCAGTTCAGCACTGAAGCGGCCATTGTCTTGTGCGGCCCGGAACGGGCGCGCGGGCGTCAGCTGTAGTCGCTCATCGGCGCACAGGCGCAGAAGAGGTTGCGGTCGCCATAGACGTCGTCGATGCGATTCACACTCGGCCAGAACTTGTTGGCGGCCACCCACGGCAGCGGGAAGACGGCTTCCTCGCGGCTGTACGGCCGATTCCAGTTGGCGTCGATGATGTCGGCCTGCGTGTGCGGCGCGTTCTTGAGCGGGTTGTTGTCCGCCGGCCAGACGCCCTGTTCGATCTTGCGGATCTCGTTGCGGATCGAGGCCATCGCGGCACAGAAACGATCAAGCTCGGCTTTCGATTCCGATTCGGTCGGTTCGACCATGATCGTGCCGGCGACCGGGAAGCTGACCGTCGGTGCGTGGAAGCCGTAGTCCATCAGGCGCTTGGCGATGTCGATTTCGGCGATGCCGGTCGCGGCCTTGATCGGGCGGATGTCGATGATGCACTCGTGCGCGACGCGGCCATTCTTGCCCGTGTAGAGCACCGGGTAGTCGGCGTTCAGTTGCGAAGCGACGTAGTTGGCATTGAGGATGGCGACCTCGGTCGCGCGCTTCAGGCCCTTGCCGCCGAGCATGGCGATGTACATCCACGAGATCGGCAGGATCGACGCCGAACCCCACGGAGCAGCCGATACGGCGCTTTGACCCGCGTGCGGCCCGTTGATCGGCTGCACGACGTGGTTGGCCATGAACGGGGCGAGATGCGCCTTCAAGCCGATCGGTCCCATGCCCGGTCCGCCGCCGCCGTGCGGGATGGCGAAGGTTTTGTGCAGGTTCATGTGGCTGACGTCGGCGCCGATGTGGCCGGGCGAGGTGAGGCCGACCTGCGCATTGAGGTTGGCGCCGTCCATGTACACCTGGCCGCCGTGCGCATGAATCATCGCGCAGATGTCCTTGATCGCTTCCTCGAACACGCCGTGCGTCGATGGGTAGGTGATCATCAGGCAGGCGAGGTTGGCCGAATGCAGCTCGGCCTTGACCTTGAGGTCGGCGACATCGACGTTGCCGCTGTCGTCGCAATTGACGACGACGATATCGAGCCCGCACATTTGCGCCGTCGCCGGATTGGTGCCGTGCGCCGATTTCGGGATCAGGCAGACGTTGCGGTGGCCTTCGCCACGGCTGGCGTGGTAACGCGTGATGGCGACGATGCCGGCGTATTCGCCCTGCGCGCCGGAGTTCGACTGCATGCTGATCGCGTCGAAGCCGGTGATCGTCTTCAGCCAGCTTTCCAGCCCGCCGATCATCTCCATGTAACCCTGCGCCTGATCGATCGGCGCGAACGGATGCATGTCGCCGAATTCCGCCCAGGTGATCGGAATCATCTCGCTCGTCGCGTTGAGCTTCATCGTGCACGAGCCGAGTGAGATCATCGAGTGGTCAAGCGCCAGATCCTTGTTTTGCAGGCGCTTGAGGTAGCGCAGCATCTCGTGTTCGGTGTGGAAGCGGTTGAACACGGGGTGCGTGAGGATCGCATCGCTGCGCAACAGGGCACTGGGCAACGACGGATCGGCTTGCCTGATCTGCGCGTCGATAGCTTCGATGTCGGCGGCGACGCCGGCAATCAGCTTGATCAGCGCGGCGACATCGTCGCGCGTGGTTTTTTCGTTGAGCGCAATACCGAGCACGCCGGTCCTCACCTGACGGAGGTTGAAGCCGGTAGCCAGGGCGCCTTGGTAAATGGAATGTGCCTTTGCGCCGAGGTCGATCTGCAGCGTATCGAAGAACGTCTTGCTCAGCACGGTGATGCCGGCGCGCTTGAGACCTTCGGCGAGGATCGCGGCGAGGCGGTGGATGCGCCCGGCAATGGCGCGCAGGCCTTGCGGCCCGTGATAGACGGCGTACATGCCGGCCATGTTGGCGAGCAGCACTTGCGAGGTGCAGATGTTCGAATTGGCCTTCTCGCGCCGGATGTGCTGTTCGCGCGTCTGCAGCGCCATGCGCAGCGCCTTGTTGCCGCGCGCATCGACCGAAACGCCGATGATGCGGCCCGGTACGGAGCGCTTGTGCTCGTCGCGCGTCGCGAAGAAGGCGGCGTGCGGACCACCGAAGCCCATCGGGATGCCGAAGCGCTGCGTCGAGCCGAGTGCGATGTCGGCGCCCATTGCGCCGGGTGACTTGAGCAGCACGAGCGCCATCAGGTCGGAGGCGACGGCGACGACGCCGTGGCGCGACTTGACGGCCTCGATCGGACCGGAAAGGTCGCTGATCTCGCCCTTGTCGTTCGGGTACTGGAAGAGGGCGCCGAAGACTTCCTGCTGTGCGGCTTCATTCGGGGCGCCGAAGACGAGCTCGAAGCCGAAGAAGCCAGCGCGTGTCTTGATGACGTCGATGGTCTGCGGGAAGCAGGCTTCGTCGACGAAGAACAGATTCGATTTCGACTTGCTGACGCGCCGGGCCATCGTCATTGCTTCCGCGGCGGCGGTCGCTTCGTCGAGCAACGAGGCGTTGGCGAGTTCGAGGCCGGTCAGGTCGATCACCATCTGCTGGTAGTTGAGCAGCGCTTCGAGGCGACCCTGCGCGATTTCCGCCTGGTAGGGCGTGTAGGCCGTGTACCAGCCCGGGTTTTCGAGCACGTTGCGCACGATGACCTTGGGCGCCAGCGTGTCGTTGTAGCCCATGCCGATCAGCGACTTGTTGACCCTGTTCTTGCCCGCAATCGTCTTCAACACGGCGAGCGCTTCCGCTTCCGGGCGGGCGTCTGCGAGCGGCATTGGCGCCGGCAAGCGGATGGCCGGCGGAACCGTCTGGTCGATCAGGGTATCGAGGTTGGGCGCGCCGATGGCGTCCAGCATGGCATCGAGCTCATCGCTCGGCGAACCGATGTGGCGAGCAATGAACTCGTCGCGTTGTTCGAGTGCGGTCAGGCTGAAATTCTGGGGCATGGGGAAAATCCGGGTGATGATGATTCGGAAGGCTGTCGGGCGGAATTGCTGCCGCAGAGGTCCGATGTTGGCGGACAAAACTGGCAGGCACTACAGGAAGGCCCGCACTTGCCATTTCACCTCAGGGAAACGGCGTTCGTGCGGCCTTCCGCGTGACGTGCTTGCGCGGGCTTATTCTCCCGCGCTGGCCGTGTACTCGGCGGCACCGAGCAGGGCGTCAACGTCTGCTGCGTTGGCCGGCTTCATCTTGAACAGCCAGGCCGCGTAGGCATCTTCATTGACCGATTCCGGCGCGTCGCTGACGGCGGTGTTGACTTCGGTGACCGTGCCGGAGATCGGCGCGTAGACATCGGAAGCGGCCTTCACCGATTCGACGACCGCGGCTTCCTGTTCGGCGGACAGTGTCTTGCCGACTTCCGGCAGTTCGACGAAGACGAGATCGCCGAGCAGTTCCTGCGCGTGGTCGGTGATGCCGATCGTGACGGTGCCGTCAGCTTCGGCGCGCACCCATTCGTGGCTTTTTGTGTATTTGAGATTGCTTGGGACGTTCATGTGGGCTCCTGGAGAAATGCGTTTTCGAAAAAGGCTTTAACCACAACGTGTACAACGTACATAACGACCGCAACGGGAATCATAAAGTCAAAACCTTTACCCGTTCTTGCTTCGTCGTGACCGTTGCGGCGCAGTGGAAAATTTGTAAATTAAATCATCGACTTGCCGTTACGGGCAAAGCAGGGCTTGAGCACCTTGGCGGCGAGTTCCTTGTCGCGGATGATGACCTTGACGCTATCGCCGATGGCGACGCCCAGCGGCAGGCGGGCGAGCGCCACGGATTGCTGCAAGGTCGGCGAGAAGGTGCCGCTGGTGATTTCGCCGTCGCCTTGTGCGGTGACGACCTTCTGGTGCGCGCGCAACACGCCCTTGTCGAGCAGCAACAGGCCGAGGAACTGCTTCTGCTGGCCGTGGGCGAGCAGGGCGACCTTGCCGACGAAGTCGCGTGGCGAAACGAGATCGACCGTCCAGGCGAGCCCGGCGTCGAGCGGCGAAATCGTTTCGTCCATGTCCTGACCGTAGAGGTTCATGCCGGCTTCGAGGCGCAGGGTGTCGCGTGCGGCCAAGCCGATCGGCTTGACGCCGGCGTCGGCCAGCGCCTGCCAGAAGCCTTCGGCCTTGGCGGCGGGCAGGGTGATCTCGAAACCGTCCTCGCCGGTGTAGCCGGTCGTGGCGATGAAGCAGTCGCCGACGGTCGTAGCGAAGAAAGGCTTCAGGCCTTCGGTCGCCGCGCGGCTTTCCGGCAGCACTTGCCAGACCCTGGCCTTGGCATTCGGTCCCTGCACCGCGATGATCGCCAGGTCGCGGCGCGCGACGACTGCGACGTCCAGCTTCCAGTCGGCGAGACGTGCGGCCATCCAGGCCAGATCTTTCTCCGCCGTGCCGGCGTTGATCACCATGCGGTACTGGCCGTCGCCGATCAAGTAGACGATCAGGTCGTCGACGACGCCACCCGCATCGTTGAGCATCGCGCTGTAGAGCGCCTTGCCGGGCAGCTTGATCTTGTCGACGTTGTTGGCGATCAGGCGCGAGAGAAAGGCCTTGGCGTCGGCGCCTGCGATGTCGACGGCGCACATGTGCGAGACGTCGAACATGCCGCAGTCGCGGCGTACGGTGTGGTGTTCCTCGAGTTGCGAGCCGTAGTGGAGCGGCATGTCCCAGCCGCCAAAGTCCACCATCTTGGCGCCGAAGCGGCGATGTGCGTCATTCAGGACAGTTTTCTGTGTCATATCAAGGCCTTGAAAGAGAAGTGCGGTCTTTTTCGGAAACAAAAAAGGGCGAACTCAAACGAGTTCACCCCCCTGTCCTTGATACCTGAGAGATTGCCGCATGGAATTGCGATAATTCCGTTGCGTTGCCCCATCGGTGGGCGCCTGTCGTGCAGCGCCGCTCTCCAGAGTTCAGTTCACAAACGGTCCTTTTGCCTGAGCGTTTCCGGGTGGATTGCGCCTTCGGCGGCGGGATCGATGCTGCCGCTCTCTCCCGTTTGCGGGCCGAACTATAGCGCGCTGACGGGGCACGCGGCAAGTTTGGCCGCGCGCCCGAGCGCAGCCGTCCGGTTACTTGCCGGAGAACTTCGGTTTGCGTTTCTCGCGGAAGGCGCGCAGACCTTCGCGGTAGTCCTCGCTGTCGTAGACGATCCGCCGCATGCCCTGTATGCGCTCGAACAGGTCGGGCGTGACTGCGTGCGCGCTGGAGAGCAGACGCAACGAGTCCTTCATCACAGCGATGCTGAGCGGCGAGTTGTGTCCGATGCGCGATGCCATGTCATAAACGAAGGCTTCGATCTCGTCGGCAGGCTTCACGTAGTTGATCATGCCGAGGTTCATGGCCTGCTCGGCGGGGAGCGGCTGCGCGGTGAACAGCATTTCCTTGAACACGGGCAGCGGGATCATGTTGATCAGCGTCATCAGTCCGCCCAGGTTGTAGGGGACGCCCAGCTTGGCCGGCGTGATGGCAAACGCGGCTTCGGGCGTGGTGACGAGAATGTCGCAGGCCATCGCGACCTCGCACGCGCCGCCCCAGACGCTGCCTTCGATCAGGCCGATCACGGGGGCGGGAAATTCCTGGATGGAACGGATCAGGATACGCAAGGGGTCGTTCCAGCCGAGCGGATCACGGCCGCTGTCCGGCAGTTCGCTGACGTCGTGGCCGGCTGACCAGACCTTGATCCCCGGTTGGGCGCGCAAGACCACGGCCCGGATGTCGAGTGCACGGAAACCATCGAGTGCGGCGGTGATTTCCATGATCAGCGCTTCGCTCAGCGCGTTGCGCTTTTCGGCATGGTTGAGTGTGATGATGCCGGTCGAGTCCTTCTTTTCTGTGAGTATCAGGGCCATGAGCGCGTCCTTCAGTAGTTGGGAATGTTGCGAGACGTGAGTCTACTCTTCCTGTCTGTTATCATCGCGGGCTTGATTTTTTACCGATTCGTCTCTTTTTCCTGTGCAGATTGTCGACCTTCACTGCCATTCCTCCGCGTCTGACGGGCTTTTGCCGCCAGCCGAGGTCGCGCGTCGAGCGGCCGAAAACGGTGTCAACATTCTGGCGCTGACCGATCACGATGATATGGAAGGCTTGCCGGACGCGCGTGCCGTTGCCCTTGAGGCCGGGATGCAGTTCATCAACGGGGTCGAAATTTCGATCGAATGGGGCGGTTTGCAGGTTCACATCGTCGGGTTGAATTTTGACGATCGCGATGCTGCGTTGAACGCGGGGCTGCTGTCGGTCCGTTCGGGCCGGGTCGGGCGTGCGCAGCGCATGTCGGCCGAGCTTGAAAAAATCGGCATCGAGGGTTGTTTCGCGGGCGCAATGCGCCACGCCGAGAACCCGAACCTGATCAGCCGTGCGCATTTTGCCCGCTATCTGGTCGAAATCGGCGTGTGCAAGGACGTGCGCAGCGTTTTCGAGTCATACATCGTTCCCGGCCGCCCGGGTTATGTGGAGCATCGCTGGGCAACGCTGGAAGAGTCGATCCGCTGGGTCGTTGGCGCGGGTGGCACGGCGGTGATCGCACATCCCGGGCGTTACAAGTTGAACCGCGCGGAAATGCGCCAGCTGCTGGAAGAATTCAAAGCGCTTGGTGGACAGGCGATCGAGGTCGTTTCGGGCAGCCATTCGCCGGAAAACGTCGCGGTATTTTCGCGGTTCGCGCGTGAGTACGGTTTCATGGCGTCCTGTGGTTCCGATTTTCATGGTCCGGGCGAGAGCTACATCGATCTGGGCCGGCTCGCGCCGACGCCGCAAGGCTTGACGCCCGTTTGGGAAGCCTTCTGATCATGGCGCGTTATCTGTCGATCCACCCCGAGGATCCGCAACCGCGCATGCTCGCGCAGGCGGCCGAAATCCTGCGCGACGGCGGCGTGATCGCCGTCCCGACGGACTCGTGCTACGCGCTCGGTTGCGGCCTCGGTGACAAGGACGCCGTCGAGCGCATCCGCCGCATTCGCGGAGTCGACGATCGCCACCATCTGACCCTGATGTGCCGCGATCTCTCCGAGATTGCGCAGTTTGCACGCGTCGACAACGCGCAATATCGCCTGCTCAAGGCGACGACGCCGGGCAGTTACACCTTCATCCTCGAAGGCACGAAGGAGTTGCCCCGCCGCGTCCTGCATCCGAAACGCAAGACGATCGGCTTGCGCGTGCCCGACCACAAGGTCGCGCTGGCGCTGCTGGCCGAACTCGGCGAACCGCTGCTGACGTCGACGCTGATGTTGCCCGGCGACGAGTCGCCGCTGACCGAAGGCTGGGAGATCCAGGACCGGCTCGACGATCACATCGATTTGATCCTTGACGGCGGCTACTGCGGCACCGAGCCGACGACCGTCGTCGATCTGACCAACTGGCCGCCGGAACTCGTGCGCGCCGGACGCGGTTCGCTCGATCCGTTTGGTTTCGAGTAGGCACGGCATGGAAATTTCATCACTGATCCAGACGATTGCGATTTCCGCTTTGCCGGTAATTTTCGCGATCACCGTGCATGAGGCGGCGCACGGTTATGCGGCGCGTCACTTTGGCGACAATACGGCCTGGCTCGCCGGACGCATCAGCCTCAATCCGCTGCGTCATATCGATCCGCTCGGCACAATCCTGTTGCCGCTCCTGCTGTTCATCATCAACAGTCCTTTCTTGTTCGGTTGGGCCAAGCCGGTGCCGGTCAACTTCGGCCGACTGCGCAATCCCAAGCGTGACATGCGCTGGGTCGCCGCCGCCGGACCCGGCGTCAATCTGCTGATGGCTTTCGGCTGGGCGCTCCTGTTCAAACTGGCGCTGTTCATGCCCTTCAATGCGTACACTCGGCCGTTGGCGCTGATGAGCGATATGGGGATCAACATCAACCTGATGCTCATGGTGCTCAACCTCTTGCCTTTGCCGCCGCTCGATGGTGGCCGCATTGCGGTGAGCCTGCTGCCGTTGCCGTGGGCGATCAAGTTCTCCCGGCTTGAGCGCTGGGGTTTTCCGATTCTCTTGCTGCTGTCGTTTATCGGTATCCTTGGCAGCATCATGTGGCCCTTCGTCGCCTTGTTCAAACAACTGATCATCTTCATCTTCCAGCTGAACTAACACTATGTACGCAGAACGAGTCCTCTCCGGAATGCGCCCGACGGGCAGCCTGCACCTTGGTCACTACCACGGCGTGCTGAAGAACTGGGTCAAGCTCCAGCACGAGTATCCCTGCCTGTTCTTCGTCGCCGATTGGCACGCGCTGACGACGCAATACGACGATCCGCACGGCATCTCGCAATCGACCTGGGAAATGGTGATCGACTGGCTGGCTGCCGGCGTCGATCCCGAGAAGGCCTCGCTGTTCATCCAGTCGCAGGTGCCGGAACACGCCGAGTTGCACCTGCTGCTGTCGATGATGACGCCGCTCGGCTGGCTGGAGCGCGTGCCGACCTACAAGGACCAGCAGGAGAAGATGTCGAACAAGGACCTGTCGACCTACGGCTTCCTCGGCTACCCGCTCCTGATGAGCGCCGACATCCTGATCTACCGCGCCGACAAGGTGCCGGTCGGCGAGGACCAGATTCCGCACGTCGAGATCACGCGCGAGCTGGCGCGCCGCTTCAACCACATGTACGGCCGCGAACCCGGCTACGAGGAAAAGGCGAAGGAAGCGGTCGCCAAGCTGGGCAGCAAGAACAAGCGCACCTTCGAGCATCTGCGCACCCGCTTCCAGCAGGACGGCGACAAGGAAGCCGTCGCCAAGGGGCACACGCTGCTCGCCGAAATTCCGCACCTCTCGGTTGCCGATCGCGAACGACTGCTCGGCTACCTTGAAGGCACCGGCAAGATGATCCTTGTCGAGCCGGGCTATCTGCTGACCGAGGCCTCCAAGATGCCGGGCCTCGATGGGCAGAAGATGTCGAAGTCGTACAACAACACGATCACGCTGCGCGAGGACGAAGCGTCGGTGACGCAGAAGATCAAGCGCATGCCGACCGATCCGTCGCGCGTGCGTCGCACCGATGCGGGCGATCCCGACAAGTGCCCGGTCTGGCAATTGCACCAGGTGTATTCGGACGACGCGTGCAAGGAATGGGTGCAGAAGGGCTGCCGCAGCGCGGGCATCGGTTGCCTCGAATGCAAGCAGCCGGTGATCGACGGCATCCTGCAGGAGCAGGCGCCGATGCGCGAGCGGGCGCGGACGTACATCGAGAATCCGTCGCTGGTGCGCGAAATCATCGCCGAGGGCAATCGGAAAGCCGGCGTTCTGGCGCGGGAAACGATGCGCGACGTGCGCGAAGCGATGGGTCTGAGTTACCGCTGAGAACCTGGCGGTCGGCCAGTCATCGATGAGCGATACGGTAACCCGTGAAGCGCCGAACGAGGCGCTCGAAGCGACGGAACCCATCGCGCGCATCTATGGCCAGCCGATGGGGCAGCTGCCACTCGATCTGTACATCCCGCCAGATGCGATGGCGGTCATGCTCGACGCCTTCGAAGGGCCGCTCGATCTCCTGCTCTACCTGATCCGCAAGGCCAACGTCAATGTCCTCGATATTCCGATGGCGCCGCTGACCGTGCAGTACCTGACCTACGTCGAAGCGATGCGTTCGCATAATCTGGAGCTTGCCGCCGACTACCTGGTGATGGCCGCGATGCTGATCGAGATCAAGTCGCGCATGTTGCTGCCCAAGCCGAAAGCCGCCGAAGGCGAGGAGGTCGAAGATCCGCGCGCCGAACTGGTGCGTCGCCTGATCGAGTACGAGCAGATGAAGCAGGCGGCGCGGCGGCTCGACGAACTGCCGCAGGCGGAACGGGATTTCGATTGGGTCGACGTATGGGTCGAGAAGTCGATGCTGCAACGCCTGCCCGACGTCAGCCCGGACGATCTGAAGGCGGCGTGGAGTACCATCCTGCGCCAGGCGAAGCTGCATACGCGGCACATGATCCAGCGCGAGGAATTGTCGGTACGCGAGCACATGGGCCTGATCCTTCGTTCCTTGCGCGATGCCGGCGGTTTCGTCGAGTTTGTCGATTTGTTCGATGCAACGCAGGGCGCCCAGGTTGTCGTCGTGCATTTGCTCGCCATGCTTGAACTTGCGCGCGAGCATCTGCTCGAAATGACCCAATCGGAGGCGTTTGCGCCGATCTATGTGAGGTTGGCCGATGGACGAAGTGAAGACAGAAGCGAAGATGACGCAGACAGCGGAATCGATTTCGACGCGGCCGGATAATCCCGCGCAGCTGAAGCGCGTGCTGGAAGCGGTCTTGTTCAGCGCGCAACAGCCGCTGACGCCGCTCGAACTGAGGAAGGTGTTTCTCGACGAGATCGGCACCGACGTCCTGCGTGCGCTGCTCGACGAACTTCGCCAGGAGTGGGCCGATCGGCCGCTGGAGCTGGTGCAGACCGCGAGCGGCTGGCGTTTCCGCACGCGCGCGGAGTACCTGCCGTATCTCGAACGGCTGAATCCCGAACGGCCGCCGAAGTATTCGCGCGCTGTGCTGGAAACCCTGGCGATCATTGCCTATCGTCAACCGGTGACGCGCGGCGATATCGAGGATATCCGCGGGGTGACCGTCGCCTCGCAGATCATCAAGGTGCTTGAAGAGCGCGGCTGGGTCGATGTCGTCGGCCACCGCGATACGCCGGGAAGGCCGGCCTTGTTGGCGACAACGAAGAAATTCCTCGACGACCTCGGTTTGCGCAGTGTGACCGAGTTGCCACCGCTCGAGATGATGAACCAGACACTGGAGTTGGCCCATGCCCAACAAGACAACGCGTAAGCCCCCCTTTGCAAAGCCGGCAGAAGAAGCGCGCAAGCCGAGAGGCGAGCGCTCGCCCAGAGGTCGAGCGCAGCTGCAGCCGGTCGAAGGCGAACTGCTGGACCGCAAGCCGCGGCGTGCGCCGCGCACGCCCAAGGCCGATCTCTCCAACCGAGCGCGTCACAAGGAACTGCCGGGCAAACCCGAGCGGCTGCACAAGCTGCTCGCGCAAAGCGGCATCGGTTCACGACGCGAGATGGAAGAGCTGATCGCGGCGGGGCGCGTCAACGTCAATGGCGAAACCGCGCAGGTAGGCCAGTCGGCGAGTCCGGGCGACCGGATCAAGGTCAATGGCAAGCTCGTGCATCTCAAGTTCTCCAATCGGCTGCCGCGCGTGATCATCTATCACAAGCCGGAAGGCGAGATCGTCTCGCGTGACGATCCCGAGCATCGCCCGACCGTTTTCACGTCGTTGCCGAGAATGTCGGGCGGGCGCTGGGTCGCGGTCGGCAGACTCGACTTCAATACGAGCGGGCTCTTGCTTTTCACGACGTCGGGTGATCTTGCCAACCGCCTGATGCACCCGCGCTATAACCTGGTGCGCGAGTACGCAGTACGAGTTCTCGGCGAGTTGCCGGAAGGTGCGAAAGAGCAATTGCTGGCCGGCGTCGAACTCGACGACGGCGTCGCCCAGTTCGCCACTTTCGAAGAAGCCGGCGGCGAGGGCGCCAACCGCTGGTACCGCGTATCGCTCTTCGAGGGACGTAACCGCGAAGTGCGGCGCATGTTCGAATCGGTCGGCGTTGTCGTCAGCCGGTTGATGCGCGTCCGCTACGGGCCGTTCATCCTGCCGTCCAACCTGAAGCGCGGCCACGTTCTTGAACTTGGCGAGGCGGATGTCAAGAAACTGATGACGGATTTCGAGATGGAGAGTCCGGCAATCCTGCGAGCACCGCGGAAACCTCGCGAGCGATGATTCAGCAAAGGGCACTACCAACGTTGCGGAGTGCATCCCCCCTTGTTCTGCGGCTCGCTAACAGGTCTTTGCGCGAGCGCGCCAGGACTCGGTGACGGCGAGTTTCAATTTACGTGAGTGGAAAAACTCGTTATAATCCAACGGTTTTTTCCGCTCGCCCCCGTGGGGGCAGTTATTTCGGAGATGGGCGTTTCGCCCATTTTTCATTTGTAGATATGGATTTGCACGAACTTCTCGACAAAACGGTAAGCGGCCTCGGATACGAGCTGGTTGACGTGGAACAGAGCCCGCGCGGTCGCGTGTTGCGGGTTTTTATCGATCGCGCCGACAAGGACGGAAGTATCGACATCGAAGATTGCACGCTGGTCAGCAATCAGTTGTCGCGCGTTCTGACCGTCGAAAACATCGACTATGACCGCCTCGAGATTTCCTCTCCCGGGCTGGATCGGGTGTTGAAGAAGCAGGCCGATTTTGAGCGTTTCGCGGGATCGGAGATAAATCTCAGGTTGCGCGTGCCGATGGCCGGGCGGCGGAATTTCAATGGCGTCTTGCTGGGCGTGCATGATGGGAGGGTGCGTCTGACCGTGGATACGGGCGATGTGGAACTGGAGTTTGGCAATATCGACAAGGCCAGGCTGGTTCCCAAGTTCGACTAGTTAATGATCAGGCTGGATAGGGGGTTGTGAGAATATGAGCCGCGAAATTTTGCTTTTGGTAGACGTTCTGGCGCGTGAAAAGAACGTGAGCAAGGAGATTGTCTTCGGCGCTCTCGAGTTGGCGCTCGCGTCGGCATCGAAAAAGCGGATTCACGACGACGCCGATGTTCGCGTGGTGGTTGATCGCGAAACGGGCGATTTCGAGACCTACCGGCGTTGGGAAGTGGTGGCCGACGAGGACTTTATCCTTGAAGCGCAGCATATTCCCTTGTCGGACGCGCAGAAGCAGGATGCGGACGTCGATATTGGCGACTACCTGGAAGAGGCGCTGGAACCCATCGATTTTGGCCGGATTGGCGCACAGGCCGCCAAGCAGGTGATTCTGCAGAAGATCCGCGACGCCGAGCGCGAGCAGATCCTCAATGACTTCCTTGAGCGCAAGGAGCACCTCGTTACCGGTACGATCAAGCGAATGGAGCGGGGCAATGCGATCGTTGAGGCCGGAAAGATCGAGGCCGTTTTGCCGCGTGACCAGATGATTCCGCGCGAGAACCTGCGTGTCGGCGACCGCGTCAAGGCTTTTCTGTTGCGTATCGATCGCGCGGCCCGCGGTCCGCAGTTGATCCTTTCGCGCACGGCGCCGGAATTCATCATCAAGCTCTTCGAAATGGAAGTGCCGGAAGTCGACGACGGTCTGCTCGAAATCAAGGCGGCGGCGCGCGACGCGGGCATGCGTGCCAAGATCGCGGTCAAGTCGAACGATCAACGTGTCGATCCGATCGGCACCTGTGTCGGCATGCGCGGCATGCGCGTGACGGCGGTAACCAACGAACTCGCTGGTGAGCGCGTCGATATCGTTCTCTGGTCGGCGGATCCTGCGCAGTTTGTCGTTGGCGCCCTGGCGCCGGCCGAAGTGACCTCGGTCGTGGTCGATGAGGATCGTCACTCGATGGATGTGGTCGTCGATGAGGATAACCTGGCGATTGCCATCGGGCGCGGCGGTCAGAATGTCCGTCTGGCGTCGGAATTGACCGGCTGGACGATCAATCTGATGACCGAAGAAGAGTCGCAGACGCGCGTCGAAGCCGAATCGGCGGCGATCCGGGTGCTCTTCATCGAGAAGCTGGATGTGGACGAGGAAGTGGCGAACATCCTGATCAGCGAAGGTTTCTCGACGCTTGAAGAGGTTGCCTACGTTCCCTTGCACGAAATGCTGGAGATCGAGTCATTTGACGAGGCGACGGTTCAGGAACTGCGCGATCGCGCACGCAACGTGCTTCTGACGGAAGCCATCGTGACCGAAGAGCAGATCGGCGATGTGTCCGAGGATATGCTCGGCCTGGAAGGCATGGACAAGATTCTGGCGGGCAAGCTGGCAGTGAATGGCGTCAAGACACGTGACGACTTGGCCGATCTGTCAATTGACGAAGTCATCGAAATGACCGGTATCGATGCCGATCGTGCGAAACGACTGATTACCACGGCGCGCGCGCACTGGTTCGAGTAAGCATAAAAGAGGAATCCACATGGCGCAGACAAGCGTTGCCCAATTAGCCACCGACCTGAAAATGCCGGCGGACGCACTGCTGGAGCAGTTGCAGAAGGCCGGTGTTGCAAAGAGCAAGGCGGGTGACCTTCTTACCGAGCAGGATAAATCGAAGTTGCTGGAGTATCTGCGTCGTTCGCATGGCGATGCTGAGTCCAAGACCAAGATCACCCTGACACGCAAGGAAACGACCGAGATCCGCTCCCAGGACTCGCACGGGAAGCAGCGGACGGTGCAGGTCGAAGTTCGGAAGAAGCGGGTGCTTGTCAAGCGCGATATCGCCGAGTTGCGTGCCGGCGTTCAGGAGTCGCCCGTCGTTCCGCCGGCCAAGCCGGTCGAGGTGCCGGTGGAAGCAGCGGAGCCAGCCCTGGTCGAGGCACCGCCGGTTGTCGAAGTTGCGCCTGTTCCCGAAGTTGTCGCTGTCGCGCCGGTTTCCGAGGTCGCCGCCGAAGCTGCGCCACAGGAATCTACTGAAACACAGGTTGTTGAGGTGAAGGTGCCGGAAGTTGCGGCGGCGAGCGAACCCCCCGTCGAGGAAAAGAAACCGGTCGTCGAGGAGAAGGCCAAGGCCGAGCCCGAGGCAAAGCCGGAGGCGGCAAGCGAGCACAAGCCGGGTGTCAAGAAGGTCGTTACCCGTGCCTCGATCATTGGCGAAGAGCAGCAACGTCTGCGCGCGGAAGAAGAGCGACGCAAGGCGGAGTTGCGGGCACGTCAGGAGGCGGAGTTCATTGAAAAGCAAAGGCGCGCGGCTGAGCTTATCCGCCTGAAGGCAGAAGCCGAAGAAAAGGCCGTGGCGGCGCGTGCAGCCGAGGCCGCGAAGCAGGTCGCGGCAAAAACAGCCAGCGACAAGCCGTCCGAGGACAAGACCTTGCACAAACCGGTGGCGAAGGCCGCCGCTGGCGACAAGAAATCAGCCGACAAGAAGGGCGCGCAGTGGAAGAATGAAGGCGTCAACAAGCGTCAGGGTCTCAAGACTCGCGGCGCGACGGGTGCGACCGGTTGGCGTGACAACAAGCATGGCAAGCGGAGCAATCGCAACAATGACGCGGAAGAGCAGCATGCCTTCCAGGTGCCGACAGAGGCCGTGGTGCATGACGTTCACGTGCCAGAGACGATTTCGGTCTCGGATCTCGCCCACAAGATGGCGGTGAAGGCGACCGAGGTCATCAAGACGCTGATGAAGATGGGGTCGATGGTCACCATCAATCAGGTGCTTGATCAGGAAACGGCGATGATCATCGTCGAAGAAATGGGGCACAAGGCGCTTGCCGCCAAACTCGACGACCCGGACGCCTTCATCAACGACGACACGGCCCACGAAGATGCTGTGCAGGAACACCGGGCGCCGGTGGTGACCGTCATGGGCCACGTCGACCACGGCAAGACCTCGCTGCTCGACTATATCCGCCGGACGCGCGTTGCTTCCGGTGAGGCGGGCGGCATTACCCAGCATATCGGCGCATATCACGTGGAAACCGCACGCGGCATGGTGACCTTTCTCGATACGCCGGGCCACGAAGCCTTCACGGCGATGCGTGCCCGCGGCGCCAAGGCGACGGATATCGTTATCCTGGTTGTGGCTGCCGATGACGGCGTAATGCCACAGACGCGCGAGGCCATCCACCACGCCAAGGCAGCCGGGGTGCCCATCGTCGTCGCGGTCAACAAGATCGACAAGCCGGATGCCAATCCCGAGCGCGTCAAGCAGGAGCTTGTCGCTGAACAGGTGGTTCCGGAAGAGTATGGCGGCGATGCGCCGTTCATTTCGGTTTCGGCAAAGACCGGTGTCGGTATCGACGAGTTGCTCGAGAACGTGCTGCTGCAAGCGGAAGTGCTTGAGTTGAAGGCGCCGAAGGATGCGCCGGCGAAGGGGTTGATCATCGAAGCGCGGCTTGACAAGGGGCGTGGCCCGGTTGCGACGATGCTTGTTCAGTCGGGTACGCTCCGCCAAGGCGACGTGGTCCTGTCCGGTCAGGTGTTCGGGCGCGTTCGCGCAATGCTCGATGAAAATGGAAAGACGATCAAGGAAGCTGGCCCATCGATTCCGGTCGAAATCCTCGGCCTATCCGACGTCCCGGCCGCCGGCCAAGATGCCGTGGTGCTGACCGACGAGCGCAAGGCGCGCGAGATCGCGCTCTTCCGCCAAGGCAAGTTCCGCGACGTGAAGCTGGCAAACAAGCAAGCCGCGAATCTCGAGAACATCCTCGATCAGATGACCGAAGCCGAGGTCAAGAGCTTGGCCTTGATCATCAAGGCGGATGTTCAGGGCTCGCAGGAAGCGCTCGTTCAATCGCTGCAGAAGTTGTCTACCGACGAAGTCCGAGTCAACGTGATTCATGGTGCGGTCGGGGCGATCAGCGAATCCGACATCAACCTCGCGCACGCTTCGAAGGCGGTCATCATCGGTTTCAACACGCGTGCCGACGCCGGTGCGCGCAAGGCGGCCGAGAGTGTCGGCGTCGATATCCGTTACTACAACATCATTTACGACGCGGTTGATGATGTGAAGGCGGCGTTGTCCGGGATGTTGTCGCCCGAAAAGCGCGAGGAAATCACCGGCCTGGTCGAGATCCGTCAGGTCTTCCGTGCGACCAAGATTGGCACCATTGCCGGCTGCTATGTGCTGGAGGGCGTCATCAAGCGCAGCTCGCGCGCTCGTCTGTTGCGCAACAACGTTGTCGTCTGGGACGGCGAACTCGAGTCGCTCAAGCGCTTCAAGGACGACGTCAAGGAAGTTCGTGCGGGCTTCGAATGCGGTCTGTCGCTGAAGAACTACAACGCGTACGAAGAGGGTGATCAACTCGAGACGTACGACGTGACCGAAATTGCACGGACCCTCTAAGTGACGGCGAACAAGAGTTTTTCCCGCAAGGATCGGGTGTCCGAACAGATCCGCCGCGAACTGGCGGAGCTGATTCGGACCGAGCTCAAGGATCCGCGCGTCGGCATGATCAGCATCACGGATGTCGAAGTTACTGCTGATTACGCGCATGCGAAGGTGTTTTTCAGCAGTCTCGCCGGTAGTGAAAACCTGTCGGCCGTAATGACCGGGCTGGAGAAGGCGTCGGGATTCCTGCGCCGGGAGCTCGGAAAGCGGATCAGCATCCACACGACGCCGCAATTGCATTTTGTCTTTGATCATTCGCTGGAACGTGGCGCCGACCTCTCGAAGCTGATTCAGGAAGCAGTCGCGATCTCGGACAAGACTGATCCCGATACGGATCGCTGAACTTCGTGACGAGCAACGGAACAAAGCGCGTGTGGCGCCGCGTTGACGGCGTGCTGTTGCTCGACAAGCCAACCGGAATGACCTCCAACGCCGCGCTGCAAGGTGCGCGGCGTCTGTTTTCCGCAGCCAAGGCCGGTCATACGGGAACGCTGGACCCGCTTGCGACCGGGTTGTTGCCGCTGTGTTTCGGCGAGGCGACGAAGTTCTCGGCCGATCTCCTCGATGCCGACAAGACGTATGAAGCCGATGTCCTGTTCGGTATCACCACCGATACGGGTGATGCTGAAGGCGTCGTCATTCGAAGCTGCCAACCGACGTTCGATCGGACGGCGCTTGAGTCGGCGCTGGTTTCCTTTCGCGGTCCGATTACCCAGGTTCCACCGATGTACTCGGCACTCAAACGCGACGGAAAACCGTTGTACCAACTGGCCAGGCAAGGAATTGAGGTCGAACGTACGCCACGCAAGGTGGTGATTCACGATCTGGAGCTTCTCGGCTACGCAGGCGAGCGTTGTCGTTTTCGCGTCGCGTGCAGCAAAGGGACTTATATCCGGACGCTCATGGAGGATATTGGCAATGCTCTTGGTTGTGGCGCGCATCTCACCGCATTGCGGCGCGTGACCGTCGGCGATTTGAGCGTTTCCGGAACTGTGACCCTGGATCAGCTGGCCGCGTTGTCCGAGGCAGATCGCCTCGCCTACCTGTCGCCGCCTGACGCATTGCTGCAGAGCTTGCCGTCGGTGCGCCTCGATGATCCGGCTGCTGAGCGATTCTGCCACGGCAACCCGGTCATCGTTTCCCCTGAAGGTTCCTTCGGAAAATGCCGCGTCTATGGTCAAGGGCGTTTGCTGGGCGTCGGCGAAATCGACCTGTCCGGTTGCGTCAAACCACGGCGGCTGGTTTGCGCGTGACCTGTTTTGTGTTGTTGCGGCTGAGCCGGTGATGCGGCTATAATCCGCGCCTCGCTTCGCCGCGAAGATTTGTTTTTTAACTTGGCGTTGGCTCTATCAAACTGGGGCGGCGTCGTTTTCTCAGAGAAAGAGAGTTTGACATGGCGATTACCGTTGCGCAAAAAGCGCAGATCATGACCGATTATCAACGCGCAGTCGGCGACACCGGCTCCTCGGAAGTCCAGATCGCGCTGCTCACGGCCCGTATCA
The DNA here is from genome assembly GCF_017995515.1 of Propionivibrio sp. Taxonomy (GTDB): domain Bacteria; phylum Pseudomonadota; class Gammaproteobacteria; order Burkholderiales; family Rhodocyclaceae; genus Propionivibrio. Next base: position 15,999 of record NZ_JAGOIT010000017.1, on the reverse strand, counting down.
ATGACCTGACCGGTCACTTCAAGGAGCACGTCAAGGATCATCATTCGCGTCGCGGCTTGTTGCGCATGGTTAGCCGTCGTCGCAAATTGCTCGACTACCTCAAGGCGACGAACGTCGATTCGTATCGTGCGCTGATCCAGCGTCTCGGCCTTCGCAAGTAATCCTGCGCGCCGAACCGCAGTGCGGTTGGTAACGCAGCGTACCTGAACAAATGACAGCGGCCAGTCCCGATCGGACTGAGCCGCTGTTGTCGTATTTGCAGTGTTTCGCCATTTCGGCGGGTTGTTGGATTGCGGGCCGGTGTTGTGGGCTCGTGCGTTGAACTATTGAGAGAGGTAAAAATGTCTACTATTGCCAAGAAAACGTTCACCTATGGTGCTCATCAGGTCACGCTGGAAACGGGCGAAATTGCTCGTCAGTCCAGTGCGGCCATCATGGTGTCGATGGACGACACCGTTGTACTGGTCACCGTGGTCGGCAACAAGTCGGTCAAGCCGGGGCAGGATTTCTTCCCGCTGACGGTTGACTACATCGAAAAGACTTACGCCGCTGGCAAGATCCCCGGGGGCTTCTTCAAGCGCGAAGGGCGTCCGTCGGAGAAGGAGACGCTGACCTCCCGTCTGATCGATCGTCCCCTGCGCCCGCTCTTTCCGGAAGGCTTCTACAACGAAGTGCAAGTCGTCGCGATGGTCATGTCGCTCAATCCGGAAATCGACCCGGATATTCCGGCGATGATCGGCGCTTCGGCGGCGATGGCGGTTTCCGGCATTCCGTTCGATGGCCCGCTCGGCGCCGCGCGCGTCGGCTACGTCAACGGCCAGTACGTGCTCAATCCGACGCTTAGCCAACTCAAGACCAGCCAGCTTGATCTCGTGGTCGCGGGTACGCAATCGGCGGTGCTGATGGTCGAATCGGAGGCCGACATCCTGCCGGAAGAAGTGATGCTTGGTGCGGTTGTTTATGGTCACGACCAGATGCAAGCCGTGATTACCGCGATCAACGAACTCGTTGACGAAGCCGGCAAGCCCGAATGGGACTGGGCGCCTGCGCCAAAGAATGAGGCGCTGGTCGCCAAGCTCAACGCCCTGGTTGAAGCCGATCTGCAAGCGGCCTTCAGCATCACCAGCAAGCAACTCCGTACTCAGCGCATCAGAGAGATTTCCGACAAGGCGATCGAGGTTCTGACGGCCGGCGAAGGCGCGCCGGACGCCGCGACGATCAGCGACCTGTTCTTCGACATCGAGTCGCGCATTGTGCGCGGCCGTATCCTCGCAGGCGAGCCGCGGATCGACGGACGCGATACGCGCACCGTTCGCCCGATCGCCATCCGTTCGAGCGTGTTGCCGCGCACGCACGGCTCTGCGCTGTTTACCCGCGGTGAAACGCAGGCTCTGGTCGTGGCGACGCTGGGTACCGGGCGCGATGAGCAGATCATCGACTCGTTGGCGGGTGAATACCGCGAACGCTTCATGCTGCACTACAACTTCCCTCCCTACGCGACGGGCGAATGCGGTCGTGTCGGTACGCCGAAGCGCCGCGAAATCGGTCACGGCCGTCTGGCCAAGCGCGCGATGATCGCCGTGCTGCCGAAGCCTGAGGATTTCTCGTACACGATGCGTGTCGTTTCCGAGATTACCGAATCCAACGGATCGAGCTCGATGGCGTCTGTTTGCGGCTCGTCGCTGGCGCTGATGGATGCCGGCGTGCCGCTCAAGTCGCACGTGGCCGGTATCGCGATGGGTCTGATCAAGGACGGTAACCGTTTCGCCGTTCTGACCGACATCCTCGGCGATGAAGATCATCTGGGCGACATGGACTTCAAGGTTGCGGGTACGGACACCGGCGTTACCGCGCTGCAGATGGACATCAAGATTCAGGGTATTACCAAGGAAATCATGCAGGTCGCCTTGGCGCAAGCCAAGGAGGCGCGTCTGCATATCCTCGGGCAGATGCAGAGCTCGTCTTCCGGCCCGCGCGAAGAAGTTTCGACCTATGCGCCGCGTCTCTACACGATGAAGATCAATCCGGAGAAGATTCGTGATGTCATCGGCAAGGGCGGTGCGGTCATCCGCGCCATCACCGAGGAAACTGGCACGACGATCGACATCAAGGAAGACGGCACGATCACCATCGCATCGGTCAATGGCGACGCAGCGAACGCTGCCAAATCGCGCATCGAAGCAATCACCGCCGACGTCGAAGTGGGCAAGGCCTACGACGGAACGGTTCTCAAGCTGCTCGACTTCGGTGCGATCGTCAGCATCCTGCCGGGGCGCGATGGTCTCCTGCATATCTCGCAAATCGCCAATGAGCGCGTCAATGCGGTTGCCGACTACCTCAAGGAAGGCCAGAAAGTACGCGTCAAGGTGCTTGAAGCCGACGAGAAAGGGCGTGTCCGTTTGTCGATGAAAGCGCTGACGGCCGAAGAGGGCGGCGTCGCTCCCGCTGCTCCTGCTGAGTCGCAATCGTAAGGTCGCGACGCTTCCGGAAACAAAAAAGGACGCTTCGGCGTCCTTTTTTATTCGACGCAGGCCGCTGTGTTACATAGACTTGGCCTGCTAAGGGCGGATTACTTGGCGACTTGCCGTTCGCGAACCTCTTCAAGCGTTTTGCAGTCGATGCAAAGCGTTGCCGTCGGGCGCGCTTCCAGGCGTTTGATGCCGATCTCGACACCGCAGCCGCTGCAGTATCCATAGTCGCCGCTATCGATCAAAGCGATTGTGTCTTCAATCTTCTTGATCAGCTTGCGCTCGCGATCCCGGTTGCGCAGTTCGATGGCGATATCGGTTTCCTGACTTGCGCGGTCGTTGGGGTCGGCAAATACCGTGGCCTCATCCTGCATCGTATGAACCGTCCGCTCGATGTCGCTCATCAATTCCGACTTCAGCGTTTCGAGGATGGTGCGGAAATGAGCCAGTTGCTTCGCGCTCATGTACTCCTCGCCCTTCTTGGGGACGTAAGGAGCGAACTGTTTGTGGATCAATTCTTCAGGCATGTTCGTGAACCATCCATTCGTTTTTGCAAAGAGGCGATTAAATATCAGAAATCGGGGCGTACTGCAAGTTGTCCGGGTGGGTGCCGTGCGTCGCGGCGATGCTGGAAAACAGCCGCGGGCCGCGCGGGGGCGGTGGTGGAATGGGTTGCATTCGTTCATACACGGCGAACCAAGAATCGAACAATTTCTGCTGTTTTCGATTGACCGCAACATTCGTCATCTGTAGAATGCGCGCTTCCTCGGGGCGTAGCGCAGCCTGGTAGCGCATCTGCTTTGGGAGCAGAGGGTCGTGAGTTCGAATCCCACCGCCCCGACCAGTAACATAGATGTAAAGATTGCGGCACCGGCGGGGAGCAATTGCCCAAAAGTTACGCGACTCGCGCCCGTAGCTCAACCGGATAGAGCACCGGCCTTCTAAGCCGGGGGTTGTGAGTTCGAGTCTCGCCGGGCGCGCCAGAACAATGGCGGTGTTAGCTCAGTTGGTAGAGCATCGGATTGTGATTCCGAGTGTCACCGGTTCGATCCCGGTACATCGCCCCAGACAAGACCCCCGCAAGTCAAAAGCTTGCGGGGGTTTTCGTTTTTTTTGCTTCGGATCCTTCGGTGGCGACTGAGCCATTGTTTAGTCACCGTGCCTCACGGCGGTTGGCGTAGTGCCGGGATTGGGGTGTTAGCTTCATGAAAATTGTCAGTCAGGACGTGGCGGTGGAGTCATCAAAGCCCATTTTTTCATACCGCAAGTACTGGGCCAGGCGGTTTGGCGTTGCGCCATTTCTGCCGATGTCTCGTACCGAGATGGACGAACTTGGCTGGGATTCATGCGACATCATTCTGGTGACCGGCGATGCCTACATCGACCATCCGAGTTTCGGCATGGCACTTGTCGGGCGCTTGCTGGAGGCGCAGGGCTTCCGTGTCGGGATCATTGCGCAGCCGGATTGGCATTCGGCCAAGGCGTTCCGGGCGCTTGGCAAGCCGAATCTGTTTTTCGGTGCGACGGCCGGCAACATGGATTCGATGGTCAATCGCTATACGTCCGACCGCAAGATTCGTTCGGACGACGCTTATACGCCAAACGCCGAGCCGAACAAGCGACCGGACCGGGCGGTGGTGGTTTACGCACAACGCTGTCGTGAGGCCTATCCGGACGCCAATGTCGTCATCGGCTCGATCGAAGCCAGTCTGCGCCGGATTGCGCACTACGATTATTGGTCGGACAAGGTTCGGCGTTCGGTGCTGCCCGATTCGAAGGCAGACCTGCTGATCTATGGCAGCGCCGAGCGCGCGCTCGTGGCGCTGGCGCATCGTCTGGCGGCGGGCGAGAAGATCGGCGAGATACGCGATCTGCGCGGCACGGCGTTCATGGTGCCGCGCAATTGGTTGCCTGGCGGTGATTGGTCAGAGATTGACTCGACGGATGTCGATGCGCCGGGGCCGCTCATTCGCCACGTCGATCCATATGTGATGGCATCGAGTGATGAGCCGTCGGCGTCGTGTTCGAATGTCGACGTTGAGGGAGGGGCGTCTGTAGCGCCAAAACCAGTCACGTTTCATTCGCGCATGCCGAAACTGGATCGTCAGCGAACCGTGATTCGACTGCCGTCCTACGAGCAGGTGAAGGACGATCCGGTGCTCTACGCGCACGCTTCGCGAACCTTTCATCTTGAGTCGAATCCAGGCAATGCGCGGGCGCTGGTCCAGGCGCATGGCGACCGCGACGTCTGGCTCAACCCGCCACCGATTCCGTTGACGACGCCCGAAATGGATGGTGTTTTCGCCGCGCCGTTCCAGCGCAAGCCGCATCCGTCGTATGGCAATGCGAAGATTCCGGCGTTCGAGATGATCCGTTTCTCGATCAACATCATGCGCGGATGCTTTGGCGGCTGTACGTTCTGCTCGATTACGGAGCACGAGGGGCGGATCATCCAGAGCCGTTCGGAGGAATCGATCATTCACGAAATCGAGGAGATCCGCGACAAGACGCCGGGGTTTACCGGGACGATTTCGGATCTCGGCGGACCGACGGCCAATATGTACCGCTTGGCATGCAAGGATCCGAAAATCGAATCCTCGTGCCGCCGGCTTTCCTGCGTTTTCCCGGGCATCTGTGAAAACCTGAACACGGACCATGCGCCGCTCGTTCAGCTTTATCGCAAGGCGCGCGCCGTCACAGGCGTGAAGCGGGTCTTGATCGGCTCGGGTTTGCGCTACGACCTTGCCGTGCGTTCGCCGGAATACGTGAAGGAGTTGGTGCAGCATCATGTCGGCGGCTACCTGAAGATCGCGCCGGAGCATACCGAGGCCGGGCCGCTGGCGCACATGATGAAGCCGTCGATTTCGAGTTACGACGCCTTCAAGACAATGTTCGAGAAGTTCTCGAAGGAAGCGGGCAAGGAGCAGTACCTGATTCCCTACTTCATCGCCGCACATCCGGGAACGACCGATCTGGACATGCTGAACCTGGCGCTCTGGCTCAAGCGCAACAACTTCCGTCTGGATCAGGTGCAGACTTTTTTGCCGACGCCGATGGCGATTGCCACGGCGATGTACCACACGGAACGCAACCCGCTGAAAAAGGTGACGCGCAAATCGGAAGCGGTGGAGACGGTGCGCGCCGGGCGCATGCGCAAGCTGCACAAGGCGTTCCTGCGTTATCACGATCCAGAGAACTGGCCACTATTGCGCGACGCGTTGCGGCAAATGGGTCGTGCCGACTTGATCGGTAATGGAAAGAGGCAATTGATCCCTGCTTTCCAGCCGCCCGGAACCGGTCTGCGCCATCAGGAGCAACGGCATCCGAAAGCGTTGCCGAACCTTGCGCGCCGCTTTGCGGAGAAAGCCGCAAGGAAGCGCTGACCGTCCGCACTCATCAGAACGCGCAATCGTCGCGATGCAATCGGCCTTGGCGCGCAACATCCGATATCGTGAGCGTGCTAGAATCCTCCCCCTTTTTCAAAGAGTTACCTCTCATGTCCCGTTCCGTTCGCAACATCGCAATCATCGCCCACGTCGACCACGGCAAGACCACGCTGGTCGACAAGCTGCTGCAGCAGGCCGGTACCTTCGCGGCGCACCAGCACGTTGCCGAACGGGTCATGGACTCGAACGATCTGGAAAAGGAACGTGGCATCACGATCCTGGCCAAGAATCTGGCGGTTGATTACGAGGGTGTACATATCAATATCGTCGATACCCCGGGGCACGCGGACTTCGGCGGCGAGGTCGAGCGCGTGTTGGGCATGGTTGACGGCGTGCTGCTGCTGGTCGATGCGGTCGAGGGGCCGATGCCGCAGACGCGTTTCGTGACGAAGAAGGCGCTCGCTCTGGGGCTGAAGCCGATCGTCGTGGTCAACAAGATCGACCGCGACGGATCGCGTCCGGACTGGGTGGTCGATCACACGTTTGATCTGTTCGACAAACTCGGTGCGACGGACGAACAGCTCGACTTCCCCGTGATCTACGCCTCGGCGATCAACGGCTATGCGACGACCGATCTGAAGAATCCCGGCGCCGACATGCGCCCGATGTTCGACGCTATCCTCAACTACGTGCCGGCGCCCGAAGCCGGCGACATCGAAGGGCCGTTGCAGTTGCAGATTGCCGCGCTCGACTATTCGTCGTACGTCGGCCGCATCGGCATCGGCCGCGTCCAGCGCGGCAAGCTGAAGCCGGCGCAGCAGATTACGGTGATGTACGGCCAGCCCGATGCTGACGGCAACTTCGAGCACGGCGCGCCGAAGAACGCCAAGGTCAACCAGGTGTTCGGTTTCAAGGGGATCGAGCGCACGGCCCTTGACGAGGCAGTAGCCGGCGACATCGTGCTGGTGACCGGTATCGACGAACTCTCGATCGGCTGCACGATCACCGATCCCGCGAAGCCGGAAGCTCTGCCGATGCTCAAGATCGACGAGCCGACGCTGAACATGACCTTCATGGTTAACAGCTCGCCGTACGCCGGTACTGAAGGCAAGTTCGTCACCAGCCGCCAGATCCGCGAGCGGTTGCACAAGGAGCTGCTGACCAACATGGCGCTGCGCGTCGAGGATACGGCCGATACCGACCAGTTCCTCGTCTCGGGGCGCGGCGAACTGCACCTGACCATCCTCCTGGAAACCATGCGTCGCGAGGGTTACGAACTGGCTGTGGGTCGTCCGAAGGTGATCTTCAAGACGATCAATGGCGAGCAGTGTGAACCGTACGAAATGCTGACGCTCGATGTCGAAGAGCAGCACCAGGGCGGTGTCATGGAGGCCCTCGGTTACCGCAAGGGTGACCTCGTCGATATGGTGTCCGACGGGCGTGGCCGCGTTCGTCTTGAATACCGTGTACCGGCGCGCGGGCTGATCGGCTTCCAGGGCGAATTCATGAACCTTACGCGTGGTACCGGCCTGATGAGCCACGTCTTCGACGAGTATGCCCCGGTCAAGGGTGATATCCCGGGGCGGCGCAACGGCGTGCTGATCTCGGCCGAGCACGGCGAGGCGGTCGCTTACGCGCTGTGGAAGCTGCAGGATCGCGGCCGCATGTTCTCGGTGCCTGGCGATCGTCTGTACGAAGGCATGGTGATCGGCATCCACTCGCGCGAGAACGATCTTGTCGTCAATCCGATCAAGGGCAAGCAGCTGACCAACGTCCGGGCTTCGGGTACGGATGAAGCGGTTCGCCTCGTTCCGCCGGTTGCACTGACGCTCGAATCGGCTGTCGAGTTCATCGACGACGACGAACTCGTCGAGATTACGCCCAAGACCCTCCGGATTCGCAAGCGCTTCCTGTCCGAGCACGAACGCCGCCGCGCGATGCGTTCCGAGGGCTGATTCGGCGACGCCATTTGCAGTGCTCCTACTGGCTTTTGTGGCGCCTGATTCACGGCGCCACGCCAAGTTGTGGTTGCGGACTTTGCACCATTTGATGACGGGAATCCGGGGTAAAATCCAGCCATGAGTTATCAAGTATTGGCGCGCAAATGGCGCCCAAAGACGTTCGAGAGTCTGGTCGGTCAGGAGCACGTCGTGCGTGCTCTGACGCATGCTCTGACGGATCAGCGCTTGCATCACGCCTATCTTTTTACCGGGACGCGTGGTGTCGGTAAGACGACGCTGGCTAGAATTCTGGCCAAGTCGTTCAATTGCGAGAATGGCATAACTGCAACCCCGTGCGGGGTTTGTTCCGCTTGCACCGAAATCGATTCCGGACGTTTCGTCGATCTGCTTGAAGTCGATGCGGCGACCAACACCAAGGTCGACGAAATGCGGCAGCTTCTCGAGAATGCCGTCTATGCGCCGACCCGCGGTCGCTTCAAGGTCTACGTGATCGACGAAGTGCACATGCTCTCGAATTCGGCTTTCAATGCAATGCTGAAAACGCTGGAGGAGCCGCCCGAGCACGTCAAGTTCATCCTGGCGACGACCGATCCGCAGAAAATCCCGGTGACCGTGCTTTCGCGTTGTTTGCAGTTCAACCTCAAGCAGATGACGCCGCCGCTGATCGCGGGGCACCTGAAGCATATTCTTGGCGTCGAGGGAATCGAGGCGGAAGCGGGTGCGCTCAATCTGCTCTCGCGCTCGGCTTCGGGCAGCATGCGCGACGCGCTCTCGCTGCTCGATCAGGCGATCGCGCATGGCGCCGGCAGGGTCGAGGAAGCGCAGGTGCGCGACATGCTCGGCAGCGTCGATCTCGACTATCTGTTCTCGATCCTTGACGAGCTGGTTGCCGGCAATGTGTCGGGAATGCTTCAGGTGGCCGACGGCATGGCGACCCGTAGCCTTTCGTTTGACGCCGCACTTCAGGAAATGGCTGGCCTGCTGACGCGACTGCAGGTCGCGCAGTTGGCACCGCAATCCGTTGCTGCGGATCTTCCCGAGCGCGAGCGGCTTCTCGAGTTGGCTGCTCAACTAGATCCGGAATTTGTTCAGCTGGCTTACCAGATTGCAGTGCATGGTCGCAAGGAGCTGCCGCTGGCGCCCGGCGAGCAGGCGGGTTTCGTGATGACACTGTTGCGCTTGTACACCTTCCGGCCAGCGGTCGACAGCGGTTCGGCCGGGCATCGGCAAGCGCCGGAGGCGGTGGCTGTCAAGGCGATACGGGCCGAACGGCCTGCGATGCTGGAAACAAGCGAAGATCGGTCGAGTGTCGTCACGCCGGCAGCGATGCCAGAGTCTGTCGAACGGCGCGTGGAAACGGTCGTTGCTTCATCTGGCGACGAGAATCATTCGTCATCAGAAGCGGCGATGGTCGAACCGCCTACCGTGGACACCGAGTCGCGAAGCGAGGAATGGCACACGATTCTTGCCGCTCTCAAGTTGGGCGGTATGGCGCGCGAACTGGGTCAGCACTGCGAAATGCGGGCGCTCGATGGCGTGCGGATCGAGCTCTGTCTCGCGCCCGCGCATCGTCACCTGCAAATGAAACCGGCGCAGGACAAGTTGCAGCAGTCGCTCTCCGAGTACTTCGGCCGCAGCATGCAAATGGCCATCCGTCTTGAAGAAGTTGCCGGCGAGACGCCGGCTGCGACGGCCCGGCGCCGACGCGATGAGCTTCAGGAGCGGGCGGTGGCCTCGGTCGAGCAGGACGGTTTCGTGCGCGAAGTCATCGACATCTTCGATGCAACGGTTATCGAATCATCCATCAAACCCGTTTAACAACATAACGTAGAGGCAAACACCATGATGAAGGGCGGAATCGCCGGCCTGATGAAGCAGGCGCAGCAAATGCAGGAGAACATGAAGAAGGCCCAGGAACAGCTGGCTCTGGTGGAGGTCGAGGGGCAATCGGGAGCGGGGATGGTCAAGGTCACCATGACCTGCGCACACGACGTCCGCCGTGTCACGATCGACGCTTCGGTGATGGATGACAAGGAAATGCTTGAGGATCTGGTCGCGGCGGCGGTAAATGACGCCATGCGTCGTGCCGAGCAGGTCTCGCAGGAAAGAATGGCCGGCTTTACGGCTGGTCTCAACCTGCCGGCGGGAATGAAGCTGCCGTTCTGATGACGACGCCATCCAGCCTCGAGTCATTGATCGAGGCGTTGCGTTGCCTGCCTGGCATCGGGCCAAAGTCTGCGCAGCGCATGGCCTACTACCTCATGCAGCGTGATCGGCCGGGCGCCCAGCGTCTGGCAGATGCACTGCAGCTAGCACTTGGTGCATTGCGCCATTGCGAACGATGCAACACGTTTACTGAAGCCGAGATCTGCGATCGTTGTTCGTCAGCCAAGCGCGATGCCAGCCTGCTGTGCGTGGTTGAAACGCCGGTCGACATGAACATGATGGAACAGACGCATGCGTATTCCGGTCTGTATTACGTGCTCATGGGACGGGTGTCGCCGCTTGATGGAATCGGGCCGCGCGAGCTGCGCCTCGAGCGACTGTTGAATCGGGCCTGCGACGGCGTTGTTCAAGAGGTCATTCTGGCGACGAACTTTACCAACGAAGGGGAAGTTACGGCGCATTACCTGACTGAAATGCTCAACAGTCGCGGCGTGCGCGTTTCGCGAATCGCGCGCGGCGTTCCTGTCGGTGGCGAACTCGAATACGTCGATCCAGGGACGCTGGCGCAGGCCATGCGCGAGCGAAGATCGCTTGTGGATTAGGGCCTTAGCGCCCCGCTCCTCTTCATTCGAGGTGGGTTTTAGCGTATAGTCCGACACTTATGTATCACTGTTGGTAATTTCGTTCAGAGGATCCGCACGATGAGCACAACAAGCAAAGTGGACTGCGGCAGAAGGCGGTTGATAATCGCGACTGCTGCGGTCGGCGGCGCAGGGGCAGTCACCGCGTTGGTGCCCTTTCTTTCCAGCATGCTTCCATCCGAACGAGCCAAAGCTGCCGGCGCCCCCGTCGAAGTCGATGTGAGCAATCTAGCGCCGGGGCAGATGATTACGGTCGAATGGCGCGGCAAGCCGGTCTGGGTTTTCAACCGAAGCCAGGAAATGCTGGATTCGCTGCCTGGACTCGATGAGGCCGTCGCCGATCCCGATTCGGCAAACAAGCAGCAGCCCGAATATTGCAAGAACAAGACCCGCTCGATCAAGCCCAATTTGCTGATCGCTGTCGGTATCTGCACGCACCTTGGGTGCTCTCCCACGTCCAAGTTCAAGAAGGGGGCCGAAGAGGGGATGGTCGCAGACTGGCCGGGCGGTTTTCTCTGTCCATGTCACGGTTCGACCTTCGACTTCGCGGGCCGTGTCTACAAGAACAAACCAGCGCCTACCAACCTGGAAGTGCCGCCGCACACGTATCTCAGCGATACCCGCATCTTGATCGGCGAAGACGGGAAAGGGGCATAAGACATGGCTTCGAACAAGGTTTACGAAAAGTACAAATCCGACGGGTCCGTACTCGGCAATCTGCTGGCGTGGTTCGATGTGCGTTTCCCGGTGACGTCGATGTGGCGCAGCCATTTGTCGGAGTACTACGCGCCGAAGAACTTCAATTTCTGGTACTTCTTCGGGTCATTGGCGATCGTTGTGCTCGCAATTCAGATCATTACCGGGATCTTTCTGGTCATGTTCTACAAGCCGGACGGATCGCTCAACGCCAACGGAATCCCCGTCGCATTCGCAAGCGTCGAGTACATCATGCGGGATGTGCAGTGGGGATGGTTGATTCGCTACATGCATTCGACAGGAGCTTCGGCATTCTTCTTTGTCGTGTACATGCACATGTTCCGCGGCATGCTTTACGGCTCCTACCGGAAGCCGCGCGAACTGATCTGGGTTTTCGGTGTGCTGATTTTCCTCGTGCTGATGGCCGAGGCGTTCATGGGTTACCTGCTTCCCTGGGGGCAAATGTCTTTCTGGGGCGCGCAGGTGATCGTGAACCTCTTTTCGGCGATCCCGTTGGTCGGCGAACCGTTGTCGATCTGGATTCGTGGCGACTACGTGATCGGCGACGCGACGCTCAACCGGTTCTTCTCGTTTCACGTTATCGCCGTGCCGCTGGCATTGCTCGGCCTTGTTGTCGCGCACATCCTGGCGTTGCACGAGGTTGGTTCGAATAACCCGGATGGCATCGAGATCAAGGACAAACTCGACGCCAACGGTATTCCGCTCGATGGCGTGCCGTTCCATCCGTACTACACGGTCAAGGATATTGTCGGCGTAGTCGTCTTCCTGATCGTGTTCGCGAGCATCGTTTTCTTCGCGCCCGAAGGGGGCGGTTATCTGCTCGAGTACAACAACTTCTATCAGGCCGATCCGTTGAAAACGCCGCCGCACATCGCGCCTGTCTGGTACTTCACGCCGTTCTATTCGATGCTGCGTGCGATGGTATGGCCGTTGTTGGGGCTGGATGCGAAGTTCTGGGGCGTGGTGGCGATGGGTGCCGGTGTCGTGATTCTTGCATTCCTGCCGTGGCTCGATCGCAGTCCGGTCAAGTCGATTCGCTATCGCGGCCCGATCTTCAAGACTCTGCTTGTCCTGTTCGTGTTTTCCTTCCTGATTCTCGGTCTCTTGGGAACGAAGCCGCCCGAATACGCGTTCTTCGGTGTCATTCCGGGCGCGCCAGTAGCGCAATTGATGACCCTGTATTATTTTTTGTTCTTCCTGACGATGCCGTGGTGGTCGAAAATCGACAAGTGCAAACCGGTTCCGGAAAGGGTGACGTTCAAATGAAGGCGGACATCATGAAGAAATTCCTGCTGGCGCTGGTGTTTGCTCCGACCATCGCTTTGGCTGCGGGCGCGGCTGTGCATCTGGACAAGGCGCCCGACGTCCAGGGCGACAAGGCGGCACTGCAAAACGGTGCGCGCGTGTTCGTGAATTACTGCATGAACTGTCACGGCCTGAGTTTTGTTCGCTATAACCGATTGACCGAGTTTGGCTTGTCGGAGCAGCAGGTCATCGAAAATCTGATGTTCACCGCGGACAAGATCGGCGATCCGATGCGTGTGGCAGCGCGCGCGGCTGAGCAGAAACAGTGGTTTGGCGCCGCGCCTCCGGATTTGACGCTGGTTGCCCGGGCGCGAGCTTCCGCGGATGGTAGCGGTGCGGATTGGTTGTATACCTACCTGCGTTCGTTCTATCGGGACGAAAAGCGGCCGAACGGCTGGAACAACACCCTGTTCCCGAACGTTGCGATGCCGCACGCTCTTTGGGAATTGCAGGGAGAGCTGGTACTTGATGCCGAGACGCATGCGTTGAAGCTCGCCACACCCGGACAGCTGTCGGTTGCCGAGTACGACAAGGAGATCGCAGATCTCGTCGGATTCCTTGTCTGGGCCGGAGAGCCGGGCGCTGGTTTCAGAAAGAATCTTGGCATCGGGGTTCTGGTCTTCCTGTTTGTTCTTCTGGGCGTGTCCTATGCGCTGAAGAAGAACTACTGGAAAGACGTCGAGAAGAATTGAGTTAACTTGTAACCGCCTGAGTAATCAGGCTTCGGCATCGCCGGTATCCGTGCGTTAAGTCGCTCATGCCGATCCGATGCCGGTTCGTTTTTTTGGGGTATTGATCATGATGAATCTCTATTCGGGCACCACTTGTCCATTCAGCCAACGTTGCCGCATCGTTCTCTACGAAAAGGGGATGGACTTCCAGGTGATCGATGTCGATCTCTTCGCCAAGCAGGAGGACATTGCCATGGTCAACCCCTATGGTCGTGTTCCGGTGCTGGTTGAGCGAGACCTGATCCTGTACGAACCGAACATCATCAACGAGTACATTGATGAGCGCTTCCCGCATCCGCAATTGATGCCGGCAGACCCGATCATGCGGGCGAGGGCGCGGCAATTGCTGATCACGATGGAGCGCGAGGTGTTCTCGTACATCGAAGCGCTGGAAAAGAACCAGAAGACCGCCGACAAGGCACGGCAGACGATTCGTGAGCGCCTGACTGAAATGGCGCCGGTGTTCGTCAAGCAGAAGCACATGCTCGGCGACGATTTTTCCATGCTCGACGTGGCGATTGCGCCATTGTTGTGGCGTCTGGATCATTACGAAATCGAACTACCAAAATCCGCAGCGCCTTTGATGAAGTACGCGGAGCGGATCTTCAGTCGCCAGGGGTTTATCGACGCACTGACACCGTCCGAAAAGGCCATGCGCCGCTGACGTGTCCTGCGAGTGATGTTTTTGATGACGCCCGGTTCTTGCCAGACCGGGTGTTTTTGTTTTCTCAGTCAGTTCCTTTCAAGGACTAAGCGTGAACCTGCCATCGACCAAGCCCTATCTGATTCGTGCCATTCATGAGTGGTGTTGCGACAACGGCTTTACACCGTACATCGTGGTCGTTGCCGATGGGCGAGCCCGTGTTCCTCGCGAATTTGTTCGCGATGGGCAGATTGTCCTGAACATCGGTTATGAGGCGACCGGGCATCTCAGCATCGGCAACGATGAGATTGCGTTCCAGGCGCGTTTTGGTGGCGTCGCCCGCGAAATCTATGTCCCAATCGGCAACGTTTCGGCGATCTATGCGAAGGAAAACGGCTCTGGGATGGCCTTCGAGCCTGAAACCGATGGGTCGGTAAACGAGCCGCAGGGTGATAACGAGTCGGTGCCGGGTCCTGATCCCGAATCACCTACGCCGCCACCGGCTCGCCCCAAGTTGCAGCGTGTCAAGTAACGCGGCACGAGTTTGAAGCAAGCGAGTCCCGTGTTGCACCAAGTTGGAGCAACGCGGCTGACTCGCGCCATACCGCCGGACGATTATAGTGCCTCGGGGATTGGCATGGACGTTGCTTCGTCCGTGACGCGTTCTCATCTTTCATTTTGGCGGGCTGCCTTCTGTGTGCGATTCGCGATCCGTTTGCTTGATGGCGCGCGCTGGCTGCGCTGAAGCACGGCACTTTAGTGCCGACACGCGGTTGGTGTGGCGGACTCACATGATCGATGGAACCATCTTGTTATGTCGCTTAGTCAAAGGCGAAATCGAGCATCATCGTCCTTGTCGTGAATGACTCGCGGAGAATGCATGAATTACGCACATTTCATCAAAGAGCTCGGGCGTGGGCGCGAAGGTGCAAGCGATCTGTCCGTCGAGGATGCGCTGCAGTTGTATGGGGCGATGCTCGATGGGGGCGTGCCCGAGCTTGAATTGGGTGCCATCGCGATTGCCTTGCGCGTGAAAGGCGAAACCTTCGATGAAATGATCGGTTTCATGTCAGCCGCGAACGAGCGGCTGCATTCACTGCAGAAGCCGCCCGGACGTTTCCGGCCAGTCGTTATTCCGAGCTACAACGGGGCGCGCAAGGGGGTAAACCTGACGCCACTCTTGGCGATGCTCTTGCGGCGCTACTCGATTCCCGTGCTGATTCACGGTTTGATCGAAGGGTACGGGCGCGTGACGACGGCCCAGATCTTCCGTGAGTTCGGTCTGCTTCCGTGCGCCAGCCAGTCACAAGCACAACAATCACTCGACGAGAGTGGGTTGGCGTTCGTTCCGCTCTCGGTGATTTCTCCCGGACTCAATACGCAACTCGCGCTGCGTAGTCGCCTCGGCTTGCGCAACAGCGCGCACAGCCTGGTAAAAATGCTCGATCCTTTCAAAGGTCAGGGACTGCTGTTGGCGGCGGCAACCCATCCGGACTATCTGGATTCTATGCGTGAAGTACTTGGTGCCTTGGGGGTGCATGCGCTCCTGCTGCGGGGGACCGAGGGCGAGCCGTTCGCCAACCCGCGGCGACGCCCGCGCATCGAGTATCTGCATGATGGTGTGACCGATACGCTCTTCGAAGCTGAGCACGACAGCCTCAAGGCTTTGCCGCATCTGCCCGAAACGTGCGATGCAAGAACCACGGCCGACTGGATACGACGGGTTCTTGCGGGTGAAGTGGCGCTCCCGGCACCGATTGCGAACCAGTTGGCGTGCTGTCTTTACGGCAGTGGTTATGCTGACGATTTCAATCAAGCCAAGGCGATTGTTGCCGTCGAGGGGTCGGGTCAGCACCCAATCCTCATGACTTAGCACTTTGTCATGGTGCGGATTTGTAGGCATGAGACTTGTGGGGTTTGGGTCGAATCGGTCGCGGTCGGTTTCGATTGGGGATGAATTTTTGAAGGTTTTTGACGATTT
>NZ_JAGOIT010000074.1 GCF_017995515.1 Propionivibrio sp. | reverse complement strand
AACAGGGCCAACTCGCCCCAGGCTGTGACCTCTCGATTGCTGAAACTGACCGAAAACCCATCCCCTTGTAGCACCGACCCCGCCATGATCATCACCTATCCTAATGATCCACAATGGCTTTCTCTAATGGTATCCATTGAACAGACATCGCCCCTGCGCCGCCACCAGCAAGGATCATAACTTGCCTCAAAATCACGAAAAATGGCTAATGGATTAGCTGGGTTCAATCATCCCCGCCTCCGCCATGTTGAATGGCTATGTCGGCCCTCTCATTCTGGGAAGGGCACGTTGTTGAGTCTTGCAGTGAGCAAACGGATGGCTCACTACTGATACGGCTCTTTGAATCTCCCGATACATCTGCGATCTGCGGGCACTGCCAGGCGCCCTGCGTTCTGGTCCATGAACGCAGCCGGCGTCGAATACGGGAATGCGACATTCTGGGCCGGCGCGTCTGGCTGGACGTATCGGTCCGGCGGATGGATTGCCATCACTGCGGTGCTCGGGCGACCGAGCGGATTGCCTGGCTCGATCGACACGCCCGAATCACGCGACGCTTGCGCGCCTGGATTGAAGCCTTGGTGCAACTCCTGCCGATTGCCCATGTCACCCAACTGACTGGGTTGCACTGGCATAGCATCAAGCAGATCGACCTTGCCCGGTTGCAGGCAAAGTACGGCGCCTTCGAAGGACGCGATGTCCGCCGCCTGGTCATGGATGAGTTCGCCCTGCACAAGGGGCACCGCTACGCCACGGTGGTGATGGATGCCAGAACCCTGCGTGTCCTATGGGTCGGAAAAGGCAATAGCCGGGAGGACATCCGCCCCTTCTTCAAGGCGCTCGGGCCGGAGGGCTGCAAGCGGATCGAAGCGGTCGCCATGGACATGAATACCGCGTTCGATCTTGAAGTGCAGAAACATTGTCCGCAGGCCGAGGTGGTCTATGACCTCTTCCATGTCGTGGCCCGATTTGGGCGTGACGTCGTTGATCGGGTCCGGGTCGATCAGGCGAACGAACTCAAGAAGGAGCCGAAAGCACGCCATGTCGTCAAGCGCAGCCGCTGGCTGCTCCTGCGCAACCGGGACAATCTGGATGAAGGACAGGCGGTCAAGCTCGATGAACTACTGGCCGCCAATGAACCGCTGGCCAAGGTTTATCTGCTCAAGACCGCGTTGAAGGAACTGTGGTTTGCGCCGGATATCCGTGAAGGGCGGAGACGCTGGCGAAGTTGGTTTCACATGGCCATCGATAGCGGGCTGGCGCCCGCCATTCAGTTCGCCAAGCGATTGCGCAAATACCTGCGCGGCATCCTTGCCTCCGCCATCTTTCCGATGAACACGAGCATCCTCGAAGGCGTCAATAACATGATCAAGGTCATCAAACGAACCGCCTATGGTTTCCGCGACGCAGCTTATTTCTTTCTGAAGATCAAGGCTGCGTTCCCCGGTAAGGTGCGATGAATTTTTTTTGGCGAGGATCTTGAATACTGAAGGTTGCACCCTCATACTGTGCGTATGGTTGTAATTCCGGCGATCTGGCGGCGTTCTGGACGCGGGTTCGATTCCCGCCACCTCCACCTAAGCTCACCGAAGCATCAAGCGGATCGTGTGCTTAGGTGGGGGTGTACCGGTTTCGACAGGGCGAACAAAGGAAAGCAGGCAACTCGTCAGGCGATCGACGTTAATGAAGCAAATCTCTAAACGCCAACGATGAGCGTTTCGCACTGGCCGCTTAAGGCCTATGCCGAGGCTGCTTGAGCCTTGTTACCAAAGAAAAGCCGGTGGGGACTTCGGTCCCCATCGTCACATCTGCGACCGTTGTTCACGAGAAATCACAGGCCGGCACGTGCAGCAGAAGTTACCGTAGAGAAAGAAGCCGCGCGAGGCCGAGAATGATGCCTGCCGTCGCGCCCCAAATGTAGCGATCGCCGTATGGCACGGCATAGAAGTCACGCTGCCGTCCCTCAAACTGCATGGTGCAGCGCTGATGATTCGCCGAGTCAAGGAGGAACGACAGCGGCACTTCAAAGACGTCAGCCACCTCACCCGGATCTGGGCGGAGATCAACCGGCGGCTTCACAATCGCGACGACCGGTGTCACGCAAAATCCCGTTACCGTGCGGTAAACGGGGAGATAGCCCACCACCTCCACGCGTGCCGGATCTAGACCGACCTCCTCTTCGGCCTCCCGCAGGGCCGTAGCGGCCGGCGACATGTCCTGCGGCTCTACGCGGCCACCGGGAAAGCTGATCTGCCCCGGATGATCCTTGAGGTCAGGATTCCGCTGCGTAAGCAGCACCGATGGCTCGTTGTCGCGCAACACAATGGAGAAAAGCACGGCTGCGGGAATCAGGTCCTCGCCGTCGCCGCAATCCTCGACCAGGTAAACGGACGCAGGCGAGGGCACCGACGAAAGCACCGTCCGCAGGCGCTCGAATCCAGGAAAAAAACCAGCTGCCGCCTCGGTTTGCACGCCCATGCAGTTACTTCCCTCCGACAGCCTGCTCTTCTTCGATTTCGGCGCGCACTGCATTCAGGGCGTCCTGCAGCGTTTCTTCTGGCAATGAGTTGATTGACGTCGCTAGCAGATCGGCTGATTCGACTGCGCCAACGGGCAAATGCTTGCTGTTCAGGCTGGCGATGAGCGCAGCACCTGATCCCACAACGCGAAGCAACGTTTGCCGCTCAGTCATCAGCATCTCAAGTTCGCGGCGTAGCATGGCAATTTCCTGGTCGCGATGCGGCATTTGAATCTCCTAGTAGCGTTTCTTCAGCGTCATGGTATCCCCGTCACGCTGCATTTCCATCCGGTTCAAAAAACTCATCCCCAACAGTGCAAACGGCATATCCTGCTGATGCACGAGCGCGTCGACATTATTCATCGTAATTTCGCCGACGCGCAGGTTGTCCAACTTCACACGCGTCACAACGGCCTGACCATTCGCCGTACTGGTGATTGCCTGCTCACCTTTGCTTGCGTCGATGCCAATCCGGCGCGCATCACTTGCCCCAAGCGAAACCATCGAAGCCCCCGTATCGACGAGAAACCGGACAGTTGTTCCGTTGATGTTTCCCGACGTCAAGAAGTGCCCGGCAGAATCAGCCGTTAAGACAACCTTCTGCGAACCACCGGTTGACGGCTGCGCGGCGACATTCTGCCCGACGCGCAGCACACGCTTCTTTCCGCCCACTTCCAGGGTGGCCGTTTCACCGTCGGTGGAGACGACTCTTACACCTTCCGGGGTTGTAACACCTGCGGCAACTATCCGGGGCGGCCCACCGCTGATAGTCAATAATGCCTTTCCGGGAAACAATCCCGCCAACCCGACATCAACCGCGTGCACCAGTGGCGCCGCCAGGACTAGGTAGAGGCCGACAGCAAGCGAAAAACGGCATGCGCTTGGCAGAGCCACGCAAACACGTCTGACTTGCTTGATAATTAAACCCGATGCCATATCTCGCCATAAGAAAACCTGGGTATCGGCCTATTCTGCCACATTCCTGCGGCCACACCCGAGGCGACGTCTGTCGATGCAGCAGCGTGCCAACACTTGCAGGAAGCTGCTGAAAAATACTTCGGGCGACTGACGAAGGGGATAGGCACGAAATAACAAGGGCAGCCAGCAGGCTGCCCCCGAATGCACTACCGTGCAAGTCCGAAGTTACTTGTGCTCAACGACAACGCATTGGTAAACACCGCCGAAGAAAGTCTTCTTGCGCCAGACGAACTTGCTGGCCTTGGCTGCGTAGTGCTGGATCTCGTTCTTCCACAGCGTTTCGGCGAACGGCTCAAGGTAGTGATTGACCACTTTCAGGATGTAGCGGATCGGCTGCCATTTCGCCGGATTGTGGTAGTCGACGAAAACCGCCTTGCTCCCCTTCGGCAGTTTGTTCAGCATGTGATTGACGATCTCGTACTTCTTTTCTTCCGGCACTTCGTGCAGGAGGAAGAAACTGCAGATAAGGTCGTATTTGGTTTTGTCCTCACCGGCAAAGCTGGCCGCATCGCTGCGAATAACCTTGGTCCATTCCATGCCGCCGAGTTTGCGTTGCCCGTGCTCGATCTGGATCGGGGTAACATCAGTCAGGTGGAAGGCGCCTTTCGGCCCCACTTTCTGCGCCGCCCGCGTGACCAGGTCACCATAGACGTGTGCCAGTTGCCAGACACGCATACCCGGCTTGATCTCGTTCAGGTAAGCGCGCATCAGACGCTGGTCATTCAGGAAGAGAAGTACGCGCACGACCCAGTTGTGATCGAGCGCACGCACCCACTTCGGATCGACATACGCCCAGTCGTACACTTCGGTCATGTACGCGGGAACGCCATCGTAATAGGGGTCAATGGCAAGCGACGAGTGGTTCTTGGTCATTTCTCGATCCTGTAAAGTCAAAAATCTGGAGCAATCGGCAAATAACCAGGCACCAACAAGGCAAGGCACGCCGAACTCGCATAGCGCGAAAATCGGAAATTATCCCCGACCCCGGCGTCTCGGTCAAACAGTTAAAGCTGATAAGCCGATCAAAAAACCCCTTTTGTTTCATGGCATTTACCGTGCCAAAGTCGATCTTATCGATTCCGCATTACCCAAACGCCATAGCAAGGATCGGCAATGACAGACGCCATACTGCCGGAAGCTTCGTCAGTCGTTCAGGCAGGCAACGGCGAGAAAAGCGCAGCCAGATCATCGACGCCGAACTTCAGATCCACATCGCGATCCGCGGTCAGGATTCCCGCTGCCAGATCGGATTTCCGCTCCTGCAGGGAGAGAATTTTCTCTTCGATGCTGCCGGCGATGATGAGCTTGTAGACGAAGACTGGCTTGTCCTGACCGAGACGATGCGCACGATCGGTGGCCTGGTTCTCCACCGCCGGATTCCACCAGGGATCGTAATGAATGACCGTATCCGCCGCAGTAAGGTTGAGGCCGATACCGCCCGCCTTCAGGCTGATGAGGAAAATGGGAACTTCGCCGGCCTGGAAGCGACGCACCGGTGTTTCGCGGTCAACGGTATCGCCGGTCAGGATGACGTAATCGAGCCCGGCCCGCTTCAGCTCCTCTTCGATCAGGGCAAGCATGCTCGTGAACTGCGAAAAGATGAGAATGCGCCGTCCCTCGTCAACCTGTTCCGGCAGCATGGTCATCAGCAGTTCGAGTTTGGCGCGCTCCTTGACCCGCTGCGCCGAGTGCGCCTTGACCAAGCGCGGATCGCAGCAAACCTGTCGCAACTTGAGCAACGCGTCGAGAATGAGGATCTGGCTGCGACCGAAGCCCTTGCTTGCGACTTCTTCACGCACCATCGCGTCCATCGCCGCACGGACCGTTTCGTAAAGATCGCGCTGACCACCACCGAGCTCGACCTTGCGCACGATGATCGTCTTTGGCGGCAATTCGCGCGCGACTTCCTCCTTCTTGCGGCGCAGGATGAACGGGCGAATCCTTCGCGCCAGCAAATCGCGCCGCGGCAAGTCACCCTGTTTTTCGATCGGCCCACGCCAATACTTGGCGAAAGCGTTGCTGTCGCCAAGGAAGCCCGGCAGCAGGAAATCGAACTGGCTCCACAACTCGCCCAAGTGGTTCTCCAGCGGCGTCCCGGTCAGACACAGACGGTGCCGTGCATCGATCTTGCGCACCACTTCCGCACCCTGACTGCGCGCATTTTTGACCGTCTGCGCTTCATCGAGGATCAACAGGTGGTAGCTGTGTTTGGTCAGCTCGCGCGCATCGCGCCACAGCAACGGATACGTCGTCAGGACGACGTCGTGCGCTGGGATCTCGGCAAACCGCCCTTTTCTCTCGGCGCCGTGAAGCGAAAGGACTGACAAACTCGGCGCAAAGCGTGCCGCCTCGTTCTTCCAGTTGAAAATGAGCGACGTCGGCAAGACGATCAAGGCCGGCCGGTCGAGCCGCCCGCTCTCCTTTTCGACCAGAAGATGGGCGAGCGCCTGTGCCGTCTTGCCCAGGCCCATGTCGTCGGCCAGGATGCCGGACAGATTCTGCGCACGCAGGAACTGCAGCCAGGCCAGTCCCTCGCGTTGATAGGAACGCAACTCGAGCCCCAGGCCGGCCGGCGCTTCGATTTGACTGATCCCCTGTGCCGCCGACAATTGGTCAGCCAGCGCGAAGACATCGCCTTGCCCGCGGAACTGCCAGCGACTTCGGTCGTTCAGTTCGGCAAGCCGCGGCGCGTCGAAACGCGAAAGACGAAGGGTTTGGCCCTCGGAGAAGCCGTCGAACAGATCGATCAAGGTCGCCGCCAGCGGCTTCAGGCGGCCGGCCTGTACCCGAATGCGCTGATTGGCCGGTGTTTTGAGCTCGATCGCCTCGTCGTCGGCGATCTGGCGCAGCAGGACGAGATCGAGCCAGCGTGAATCCCTGCGGAAAAGCGCAGCCAGAAGCGGCGCCAACGGCAAACGTTCGCCATCGACGATGATGCCCATGTCCAGGTCGAACCAGCCGTTGTCGGCTTCGATGAGCTCGGCATCCCAGGCATCGACTTCGAGCATGAAATGCCGAAAATCGTCATCGAACTCGACCTGCCACCCCGCGTCGCGCAGGCGCGGCAGCGCCGCCTGCATGAAGGTGCTCCAGCTGGCCTCGTCGGTCAGACCGTAAGCACTGTCGGGAGGACTGCCAAAGGTGTGCAGAACACTCGCTGGAATCTTCTCCATTCCTTCGGCAAGCAGGCTCTGCATCAGCCTCGACTCGAGATCGAGACGACGCGCGATACGCACCGTCTCGCCATCGGCGAGCATGCAAAAGTCACGCGGGTCGTCAGGCTTGACGTCGGCGTCCTGGTAGCGGAAAACGGGCAACGCAATATCGAATTCGCCGCCGGCATAGCTTAGCGAGTAATCGCGCCAGCTTCTGTTGCCGTGCGTGTTGATCGTCTGCAGACGTAGCACCGGCACCGGGGCGACGTCGATACAGCGCAAACGGACGTAAGCATCTTCGGTCGGAACAGGCAATTCGGGCGCCGACTCACTCAGCGCCTTGGCCACCACGCGCGCTTCCTTCGCGGACAGCGGCGGGAGGGATAACAGCTGCGCGATCGTCGCGGGGGTTCCCGGGACGATCAGCTGCCCGACGGTGCCTTCGCTCAAGTCGACGAACCAGGGCTGCGCAAAAGGCAGAACGAGCGTCGCGTCTGGAACCGCTCTGAAGGACGCCCGCTGCCGCCCATTCGTATCGACCTGCCATGCGATGCGCCCAGGGCGCGAATCCGCAACAGCCAACGGCGAAAAGTCATTCGCCGCGTACAGTCGTCCCGTTTGCGCCATCCGGCCGATGCACTCGGCGCCATGCATCGGTCCCAGGCCGAACGCACGCAGCCCACTGTCGAATGAACGTTCGGCCCAAAGCAGGCCGAGTATGGCGACGTCGTCCTCGGTCGCGAAAGGCGGGGGCTTGATCAGCGATCGGTCGATCGACCACCACTCCTCGGCGTTTTCCCGCTCGCGCCCGCGCAGTACGGTTACCCCGAAACCACGCGCATCCGCCGTCCAGTGCAGAACGTAGTAGATCTGATTCCGAAGACCCGAGGACTTGCCGGATTTCTTGCTGACCGCCATCGATACGCGGCGCAACTCACCGATCCAGGAAAGCACCGCCGGCTCATGACTCTCCTGCGGCTCCACCTCTTCAACAACCTTGGACGACATTTGCACTAGAACACACCCGGAAGCCAGGCGTCCGGTTTTGCACGGACATCAATCGCGAAAATTTCCGTACTTGATCGGGAAATCGATAATGGCCTTGGTAACCGCAGCGATGCAAGCCTGCAGCTCGTCACGCTTGGCACCGCTCACGCGCACGGTATCACCCTGGATGGAAGCCTGGACCTTGAGCTTCGAATCCTTGATCAACTTGACGATCTTCTTCGCCAGCTCGGATTCAATCCCGATCTTGATCTTCAATTCCTGCTTGACCTTGTTGCCGGAAACCTTCTGGACCGCCTGATGATCAAGACGTTTGACGCTTTCCTTCTCCTTCTTCTCCATCGCAGGGAAGAGCAGATCCTTGATCTGATCCAGCTGAAAATCGGAATCGCCAGACAGCGTGATGACCTTATCCTTTTCGTTGAGCTCGACCTTTGCCGAAGTCCCCTTGAAATCGTAGCGGGCATCGATCTGGCGGCTCACGACGTCGATCGCGTTTTTCAATGCGACAAGGTCGGCTTCCGAAGAAAAATCAAAAGAAGGCATGACTGATCCCGCTATCAGGCGAAATGACAAACGTAGTGGTAAGGCTCGTCGCAGGCAATCTCAAACGACGAGTTGCCCGGAACGTTGAAGGACTCGCCGGCAGAGTACGTCTTCCAGTCAGCCTCATCCTTCAGGCGGACGCGGCACGAACCGCCGACGCCTTCCATGATCTCCGGCGCGCCGGTATTGAAAGTGAGCGACGCGGGCAGAATGACGCCAACGGTCTTTTTCACGCCGTCGGCCATGACAACGCTGTGGCTGACGCACTTGCCGTCGAAATAGACATTGGCCTTCTTGACGACGCTCACGTTATCGAATTGAGACATTTCACATTCCCCACAGTTTTTGAATGATCATCTTGGCAACGAATCCAACCATGCCAAGCGCCAAGACGAAAAAAAGGACGGCCGTTCCACCCCGCCCTGCCTTCGATTTCCACGCCAGTTCGGCGATGATGAAGAGCATGAAAAGCATGAACGCGGAAATGCCGAAGGTCATGCCGAAACTGGCAACCTGCTCCTCAGACCAGCCCGCCATCAGCCTTCAATCCCGCTTGCGAACACGACACGAACATCAGGGATTAACGCGCCCCAGGACAAGGTACTCCATCAACGCCTTCTGCACGTGCAGACGATTCTCCGCTTCCTCCCAGACTTCGCTTTGCGGCCCGTCGATGACTTTGGCCGCCACCTCTTCACCGCGGTGTGCCGGCAAACAATGCAGGAAAATGGCATCCGGCCGCGCAACGCGCATCATCTCGGCGTCGACCTGCCAGTCGGCAAAATCGCGCAGACGTTCCTCGTTTTCCGCCTCGAAACCCATCGAAGTCCACACATCGGTGGTCACGATATCCGCGTCTTTCGCGGCGTCCATGGGATTCGCAAACTGCTTGAAGTGCCCCGTACCATGCAGACCGGCGCGCTCGCTTTCCACCTCGTAGCCAGGCGGCGTCGACACGTTAACGGTGAAATCGAGCACCTCGGCGGCCTGCAGCCACGTGTTGCACATGTTGTTCGAGTCACCGATCCACGCCACCGTCTTGCCCTGGATCGGGCCACGCTGTTCTATATAGGTATAGATGTCCGCCATGATCTGGCACGGATGGTATTCGTTCGTCAGGCCATTGATCACCGGCACGCGTGAA
This sequence comes from Propionivibrio sp., assembly GCF_017995515.1. Taxonomy (GTDB): domain Bacteria; phylum Pseudomonadota; class Gammaproteobacteria; order Burkholderiales; family Rhodocyclaceae; genus Propionivibrio. Next base: position 8,020 of record NZ_JAGOIT010000074.1, on the reverse strand, counting down.
TGCGCGGCCAGGCGTTCGACGATATCCTGCTCGAACGTGCGAATCATGATCAGGTCGCTCATCCGGGAGATGACCTGTGCCGCGTCTTCTACCGGCTCGCCGCGACCGAGTTGCGAATCACGAGTATTCAAGTAGATCGCAGCGCCGCCAAGCTGTTGCACGCCTGCCTCGAAGGAAAGGCGCGTACGCGTGCTCGCCTTTTCGAAAATCATCACCAGCGTTCTGTCGCTCAGCGGCCAGTAGCGCTTGTAGGACTTGAACTGCTCCTTGATCCAGCGCGTGCGCTCGAACAGGTAATCGTACTCGTCGCGCGAGAAGTCCTTGAATTGCAGGAAGTGCTTGACGTTCGGCTTGAGTGTGGTCATGGCCAATACCAGTCAGGAAGCAAGAAAACTACGGATCAACTCGGACAGTCGCGCCACGAGTTCGCGCCCTTCGTCCGCACTGAAGGTCAAGGCCGGCAGCAAACGCACCACCTTGTCGGCGGTCACGTTGATCAACAAGCCCGCATCGAGAGCCAGCGCAACCAGTTGGCCGCAGGGGCGATCGAGCTCGATACCGATCATCAACCCCTGACCTCGGATGTCGACGACGCCCGCCTGTCCGGAAAGCGCCTTTGCCAACTCATTCCTGATCAGTGCACCGACGGCTTCGGCGTTGGCGATCAATTGCTCCCGCTCAACGACTTCGATCGTCGTCAAAGCCGCCGTCGTCGCAAGTTGATTCCCGCCAAAGGTCGAGCCGTGATTGCCGGGCTTGAACAAACCCGCCGCCTTCCCGGTTGTCAGGCAGGCGCCAATCGGCACCCCGCCGCCCAGGCCTTTGGCCAAAGTTACGACATCCGGTTGAATCCCGGCATGTTGAAAGCCGAACCAGGTTCCCGTGCGTCCCATGCCGCACTGCACTTCGTCGCAGATCAGCAACCAGCCATTTTCGTCGCAGAGTTGTCGCAGCGCGCGCTGGTAGTCAAGGTCAGCGATGTTGATGCCGCCCTCGCCCTGAACGATCTCGAGCATGACGGCAACAACGCTCTTGTTATGCTCGGCGATCGCCCGGATGGCAGCCAGATCGTTGTAAGGCACCCGCACGAAACCCGAAACGAGCGGCTCGAAACCGGCCTGCGTCTTGCGATTCCCGGTAGCCGAAAGGGTCGCCATGGTGCGGCCGTGAAAAGCCTTTTCCATGACGATGATGGCCGGGCTGTCGACACCCTGCTGATGCCCGTAAAAACGCGACAGCTTGATCGCCGCTTCATTGGCCTCGCACCCGGAGTTGCAGAAGAACACTTCGTCCATTCCGGCCAGGGTCGTCAGCTTGTCAGCCAGCGACTCCTGTTGCGGCATGCGGTACAGATTCGACGTATGCAACAATCGCCCTGCCTGCGCGGCGATGGCGGCAACCAGCTCCGGGTGGTTATGCCCCAACGTGGAAACGGCAATTCCCGACAATGCGTCGAGGTAGATACGACCTTCGGTATCGGTTACCCAGCTGCCGTCACCGTGGCTGAAAGCAACGGGCAAACGCGCGTAGGTATTCATTACATGAGACATAGCCAACCCCTTGATGAGGCCCTTAAATTGAAACGGCGGCTAACGCCGCCGAGAAATAACGCGAACATCGACACTCGCTCAGTGCCCGTACAACAAACCGGACACGGTTGCAACAAGGGGAAGAATTCTAGGTGAAAACAATGGGCTTGTACATACGCTCAACGGCAACGGCAAAGCAAACGGCCGCCAGACGAAACAGGTGCTTCTGATAGAATCCACCACTCTCTCACCGCATGCCGGGCTATCCAGCCCGAACGCCTACAAGCACAAAGGGGCTTATGCGCTTCCCGACCGACACTTCGTTCGTCATTATTGGCGTGACATCGGATGGCAGAAGGTTCCGACCAAGCGACTGGGCCGAAAGACTCTGTGGTGTTCTTTCGGCGTTCGGCGCAGAAAAGAAGATGGCCTACTCGCCCTATGTCACGCCGGGGCATAGCGAGGGCGAAAAGGCGGTGTTTGTCGACCGCAAACTGTACACGCTTGAACCAATGGCTTACCGGTTCGTCGTCAATTTTGCACAAGACAACAACCTGAAGCTGATAGCACACGCCTCAGCCCAAAACGCATGACCAGCAAACCGACAAGCACCTGGAAGCAAAAACGGCGTCCGAAGACGCCGTTTTTCATTCTGCTCCCGGAACCGCGCGTATCAGGCAGCAATTGCCTTGATCTGGGCCGACAGGCGGCTCTTGTGGCGCGAAGCCTTGTTCTTGTGAACGATCTTCTTGTCGGCAATACGGTCGATCACCGAAACGGATTCCTGGAAAATGCTTTGAGCAGCAGCCTTGTCGCCAGCGACAATCGCCTTCTGGACACGCTTGACAGCCGTACGCAGGGTGGAACGCAGACTGTTATTGTGGGCGCGTTGCTTGACAGCTTGGCGGGCACGCTTGCGGGCTTGTGCGCTGTTGGCCATAAGAGTTGATCCCTAAAATAGCTGATGGGTTAATCGAAAACGCGAAATTGTACAGACGAGCTTCCGCGAACGCAAGAAGTTCTCGAAGATTTTACGCCACACCGTCACGGCACTGAAGCAAGGGGCTAAGATGTCGCGCTTTCTTCAGTAGTGCGACAGACCCCAACGAATGAATCTGCTCAAAGCCCTCGTTACCGTAAGCGGCATGACACTGCTCTCCCGCGTCCTCGGATTCGTTCGCGACTTCGTTATCGCCCGAGCATTCGGTGCAGGCATGATGACCGATGCTTTTTTCGTCGCTTTCAAGCTTCCCAACCTGTTGCGACGCATGTTTGCCGAAGGCGCCTTTTCGCAAGCTTTCGTACCGATTCTGGGCGAATACAAAAACAAACGTGGTGAAGCGGAAACCAAACGCCTCGTTGACCATGTCGCCTCGCTGCTGTCGCTGACACTCATCCTCATAACCCTGGTCGGCATGGTTGCCGCCCCCTACGTTGTCTACGTCTCCGCTCCGGGATTTTCTGCCGACGCCGGAAAATTCGCGCTGACCGTCGAACTGACCCGCATCACGTTTCCCTACATCTTCTTCATGTCGCTCGTCGCGCTGGCCGGCGGCATTCTGAACACATGGAGCCGCTTCGCGATCCCGGCCTTCACTCCCGTTCTTCTCAATCTGACATTCATCGCCATGGCATTGTTCGCTGCGCCATGGTTCGACCCTCCCGTACTGGCGCTGGGCTGGGCGGTCTTTGCCGGGGGTGCGCTCCAGCTGGCTTTCCAGATCCCCTATCTGCGGCGCGTGAATATGCTCCCCCGCTTTTCGCTCAATTGGAAAGACGAGGGTGTTAGGCGCATCCTCAAGCTGATGGCTCCGGCCGTTCTGGGCGTGTCGATCGCACAGATCAGCCTGCTGATCAACACCGTGTTCGCATCGTTCCTCGACACCGGCAGCGTATCCTGGCTGTACTACGCCGACCGCCTGATGGAGTTCCCCTCAGGCATGCTCGGCGCAGCACTCGGCACCATCCTCCTGCCGTCGCTCGCCAAATGCCATGCAGCAGAGCGATATGACGAGTATTCGAAACTGCTCGACTGGGGGCTGCGCCTGACGCTGCTGCTTGCAGCTCCGGCAGCGCTCGCGCTTGCCATCATCGCGGTCCCGTTGATCTCGACGCTCTTTCACCACGGCGCATTCTCGGCCAACGACGTATTGATGACGCGCGATGCCCTTATCGCCTACAGCGTCGGGCTGCTCGGCCTGATCCTGGTGAAAGTGCTGGCACCCGGTTTTTATGCGCGCCAGAATGTTCGCACCCCGGTCAAGATCGCCGTTGTCACGCTTGCCACCACGCAGTTGCTCAACCTGGCGCTGATCGGCTGGCTGAGACACGCGGGGCTCGCTCTTTCGATCGGACTCGCGGCTTGCCTCAATGCCGCGCTGCTCTATCGCGGCTTGCGCAGGCACGGCATCTACACCCCGCAACCCGGCTGGCCGGTCTTTATCGTAAAACTGGCGGTAGCGATGCTGATGATGGGCGGCGCGTTATGGTTATCGACGGGAGACGCAGCCGACTGGATGCGCTGGTCGCTGGCTGAACGACTGATTCGCCTGTCAGCGGTCGTTGCGCTTGGTGCCGTGGCGTATTTTTGTACGCTCTGGATGACCGGCTTCCGTTTGAAGGACTTCAAACGACGGGCAAGTGAATAGGCCGGCCAAGCAAAACGCCCATCCAGGTTCGCGAGTCACCTGGATGGGCGTTTTCATTTCTTGATCAACTCAATGCATCGAATGCGGCCTGCCTGATCCGATCAACGCTACCGATGCCGGGTATCTTCCGGCATTTGGGCGCATTGCCGTCGCCCGTCGCCGACCAGGTCTCGTAGTACTCGATCAAGGGCTGCGTCTGCGAGTGGTAGATCTTCAGGCGATTCTTGACCGTGTCTTCCTGGTCGTCATCACGCTGGATGAGTTCCTCGCCGGTGACATCGTCTCTCCCCTCGACCTTCGGCGGATTGAACCTGACGTGGTAGGTTCGTCCGGATGCCAGATGCACGCGGCGCCCGCCCATGCGCTCGATGATTTCGGAATCGGCAACATCGATCTCGAGCACGAAATCGATCGCCACGCCGGCCGCTTTCATGGCCTCGGCCTGCGGGATCGTGCGCGGAAAACCGTCGAACAAGTACCCCTTCTTGCAGTCGTCGCCGAGCAGGCGCTCCTTGACCAAGGCGATGATGATCTCGTCGGAAACGAGACAACCCAGATCCATCACCTTCTTGGCCTCGATCCCGAGCGGCGTGCCGGCCTTGATCGCGGCACGCAGCATATCCCCGGTGGAAATCTGCGGAATACCGTACTTTTCGCAAATGAACGACGCCTGAGTACCCTTCCCGGCACCCGGTGGACCGAGCAGAATCAGTTTCATGTTATCTCCCAAGATTAGACGCAAACAAAGAAATCAGGCCGAACGACACCACGCCGCTACTGAACCAGGCATTGCCATCTCTCGAACAAGCTGCAACCGGACGATCTCGACGCCGCACTCACTGCGAACGCGCAAATACATCCTGCATTCTTTTGGCATCCTCCGGCGTATCGACGCCGGGGACTGGCAGATGATCGGAAACGACAACGCCGATACGGAAACCATTCCACATCGCTCGCAATTGCTCCAGTGCCTCGATACTTTCGAGCGGCGACGGCGGCAGCTGAGAATACGCGCGCAGGAAGCGGGCGCGATAGGCATAAAGGCCGACATGACGGAAAGCCGCCATTCCGGCGGGCAGCGTCTTTCTTGCAGGGTCTTGCGCAAAATGATCACGCGCATAGGGAATCGGCGCGCGGGAGAAATACATCGCCTCGCCGTTTGCCTTGCAAACAACCTTGACGATATTCGGATTGAAAAAGTCGGCAGCATCGCCAATCGGATGTGCGACGGTCACGATGTCCACATCCGAACTTGAAAGCTTGTCCACAACCAGCGAGATCAGTTCCGGATCGATCAGAGGTTCGTCGCCCTGCACATTGACGACGATTGTTTCGTCACTCCAGCCCCGGTTTTCGACGACTTCGGCCAGACGGTCCGTGCCGCTGGGATGATCCGTCCGGGTCAACATGACAGGCAGCCCACATTGCTCGACCGCCGCAAGCACCTCGGGGTGATCCGTCGCCACCCAGATTTCATCCGCTCCGGACAAGGCGGCGCGCTCGGCGACGCGAACGACCATCGGCTTGCCGCCGAGGTTGAGCAGCGGCTTTGCCGGCAAGCGGGTCGATGCGTAACGCGCGGGGACGACGATCTTGAAATTACCGGCAGTCATGTCTGATCCGATCGACTATTCTTCGTCGGCCCGGAGTTGCCGCGCCTCTTCCTGCAGCATGATCGGAATATCGTCACGGACGGGGAAAGCCAGCTTGCAGGGTCTGCAGACGAGTTCCAGCTCAGCCTTGCGGTATTCCAGATTGGCCTTGCAGATCGGGCAGACAAGAATATCAAGCAGGCGTGCGTCCATCGAGTTTCTCCAAAATTGTACCGAGCAAGGTCTTGCCGTCGTGCGCTGCCTCGATCGTGGCGGCAACGGGCAACACCCAAGCATCATCCAGATCCATCGCGGCGCATTTTACCGCATCTTTCTCGGTCATCAGCAGCACGCCATCCCGCGCAAACGCGAGATCACCGGCTTGGTAACGATGGTGATCGGGAAAGGGATGTGCCTCAAAATCCAGTCCAAGTCGAGCGAGTTGCGCAAAGAAACGGGAAGGATCGCCGATACCGGCAATGGCGAAGAGTCGCCGCCCGCGCAAGTCGTCGGCCTGACAACGGCGCAAAGGGTCGGACAGGGCTGAGAAGCTCTGCCCCGAGAGAATCATCCGGAATTGCGGGAGCGTTGCCGCAAGCGCGAATCCCGATCGTTCTTCGCAGTTCCAGACCACGCCCGTCACCGATCGCAATCGCTGCATCGGTTCGCGCAGCGGACCAGCGGGCAGCATGCGCTGATTCCCGCCGCCGCGCCCGTCAAAAACGATCAGTTCGGCGTCGCGCTGCAAACGGTAGTGCTGCAGGCCATCGTCCGAGACGATGACATTGCACTCGGGATACGCGGCCAGCAGCGTACGGCCGGCTGCAACGCGATCGCGCCCGACGGCGACCGGCACCTGGCTGCGCCGTGCGAGCAGCAAAGGCTCGTCACCGACCACACGGGCGTCCGAATCAGCCCCGACGACCTGTTCACCTTCTCCGGCACCACCGTAACCACGACTGATAACCCCCGGCCTCCAACCGTGCGCGCGCAGTTCATCGACGAGCCAGAGGACGAGCGGCGTCTTGCCGCTTCCGCCGACCGTCAGATTGCCGACGACGACAACCGGAACCGACAACCGGAAGGAACGCATGACGCCGAACGCGTACAAGGCGCGACGGAGTTGAACAAGCCCCCGGAACAGCCAGGACAGCGGCAACAGAGGATAGAGAGAGACCGCCAGCGGCCTCTGATACCACAACCGCGGCAAGCGCTGAGCGAGATCGAGGAGACCCATCAGCCACTCGCCGGCACGGATCAGTTGGGCGATTGCGTCGCGAACGAAATGTGCGGATAACCCGCAGTCTGCGCCGCCTGCATGATGTCAACAACGCTCTGGTGCGTTGCCTTGGCGTCGGCGTTAATGACGATCACCGGGTCGGTGCGATCGCCGGCAGCGCGGCGCAGCGCCTCGCTGATCGCCTTCACCTCGGCAGCGACCAGCGGCACCTTGTCGACGAGCACCTGCCCACTCGCCGTGATCGCCACGTTGATCTCGTTCGGTTGCTCGACCTGGCTGTTTGCATCCGCGGTCGGCAGATTGATCTCGAGCCCGGAAAACCTGGAATACGTCGTCGTCAGCATCAGAAAGATGATGATGACCAACAGGACGTCGATCAGGGGAATCAGGTTGATTTCGGGTTCGTCATGGCCGCGACCGCGCTGGAAGTTCATCGCGCGCTCCTCAAGCCTTGCGTTCGCCGTGCAAAACCTCGACCAGACGAACCGCTTGCTGCTGCATCTCGAGTACCAGTCCATTGACCAGCGCGCGGAAATGGCGCCAGAAGATCATGCCCGGGATAGCGATGACCAGGCCGAAACCCGTGTTGTAGAGCGCCACCGAGATCCCATGTGCGAGTTGCTGTGGATTGGTCCCGGTTGGCGACTGCGAGCCGAAAATCTCGATCATGCCGACGACCGTACCGAGCAATCCCATCAGCGGGCTGATCGAGGCGATCGTACCGAGCGTCGTCAGATAGCGCTCAAGCTCGTGGGCGACCGCGCCGCCGACCTCTTCAATCGACTCTCGCATGATCTCGTGACTACTGCCGACGTTGCGCAGACCGGCCGCCAGAATGCGACCGAGTGGCGACTGAGCCTCGAGGTTGTTGAGCATCGCTTCGTTTACCGCACCCTGCCGGTACTCGGCAACAACGCGTTGCAGCAAACCGGCGGGAAGCACCTTGGACCGACGCAGCGCCACCAAGCGCTCGATGATCAGAGCGACGGCGATGATCGATGCAAAAAGCAG
>NZ_JAGOIT010000016.1 GCF_017995515.1 Propionivibrio sp. | reverse complement strand
GCGCGAGAAGGTAATACGAGTGCGCGCGCGCCGCATCGCCCCTGCGCGCGGCAATGGTCGCGAGTCCAAGCAGGGCATCGGTGCTCTTGGGGTCGCCGCGCAAGAGCTGCTGGTAGGCGCGTTGCGCAATATCGAGTTGTCCGGCCTGCAACGCGTCGTAGGCTTGTTCGAGCGTCAGATTCTGTTTGGGCTGGCTGCGCGCTAGATGGAGCGCGCCATCAGGCGCCGTGGCTGGAGCGGCGGGGGCCATGATTCTCGGCGCCGGTCGGTCGGCGCGATTGCCGGCAGGGGGCGGTGTCGCCGGAGTTTTTACTGTGCTACCGCTGCTCGCGGGAGGTGTTGCCGGGAGCGGTTCTGGCAGCGGACTGGCCGCCTCCACTATGGCCGGTTCGTTGGTTGCTGATGCGGTCGGAGTGGGCGCTTCGATCGGTGCAGGTGTTGTCACTGGCGTTGTCACCGGTGTTGGTGCTGGTACGGACTGGGCGGTGACAGCCATCGGCCCCGGCCGCGCCAGCGAACTACGCGAAACGGCCTGAAGTTGCCACCAGAAGTAAGTGCCGATTCCGGCGGCGACAAGCGCGGCGACGGGCAGAATGAACCACAGGGCGCTCCGGCGTTCGGTCGACTGTTTGGCGGAAAAGACGTTGCGCACGGCCGCTCGCTCCGAGTCGTCTCGCGGCAAATGGCTTGTCGTCTTCGGCGTGGCGTTGTTCGCGGCCGCAGGAACGGATTTGGGTGCGCGCGGCTTGTGCGGCGATCCGGTCGATACCGCCGCGAGATCGGCGTCGACCGACTCGATGTGCAGTGAGAGATCGGGGAGCGGAGATCCGCCGGTGGGCGGCTGCTGCAGCGGGTTACCGTTTGGCGCATCGGCCGGTTTCGTTTCCAGCGGCGCCAGCTCCAGCTCGCGCAGCGCCTGCGTATCCGTCGTCCTGCCTTCGCCGGCCGCGCGCTTGGCCTCCTCGGCCTTCTTGAGCGCATCCATCAGCAAGCTCATTTCAGCGGCTCCTGCATCGCGTTCGGGCCGGAAAAAGGTACGTATACCTTGTCCGTCTGGAAGAAGTCGTGATCTGGCAGCGAACTGGCGTAGTCGCGGAAGTCACCATCGATCGACGCGTCGTTGATGACGGTCGGTCGCAGGACGACAACGAGTTCAGTTTTGGAGGCGGCATTGCTGCGTGTTGTGAAGATTTCGCCCAAAAGCGGGATGTCGCCGGCACCAGGGAATCGCCCACTCTTGTTGTCCATGCGGTCTTCCATCAATCCGCCGAGCACGGCGATGTCGCCGCTCTGCACCCGCAGCATGGATTCGATTTCACGCGTACGGATCTGCGGAACCATGTTGGCGATGGTCAGCGCCGGGTTCGGGTCTCTCTTCAAATCGGAGATGCTTGAAATCGATGGCCGGACATTCAGCGTGACCGTTCCGTTGTCGCTGATCTGAGCCGTCAGGCTCATGAAGAAGCCGATCGAAACTGACTGTGGTGTCGTCGTCGTGGACGTCGTACTCAACGTTCCGCTGGTGCTGCCGGCGACGACATCCTGTTTGACGTTGAAATAGACGAAATCCTCCGATACCTTGAGTGTCGCCGTCTGGTTGTTCAACACCGTCAGCTTCGGACTGGACAGCACTTTTGTCGTTCCAAAACCCCGAAGCATATCGACGACGATGTTCAGACCGCCGGGGATGTTCCGGTACACCAGGCTGAACGGGTTCGTCGCTGCGGTGACGTTCTGCGTGTTTGATGCTCGTGTCAGCGAGAAGCCCGTTTGCGTTGCCGCCTTGGTCCAGTCGATGCCTTGTTGATAGTTGTCATTGAGATTGACTTCGATAATGGTCGCTTCGATGAGGACCTGGCGTTTGGCGCTGCGCATCACGCGGTCAAGGAATTCCTGTACCTTGCCTTGTTGGCGCGATGTGGCGCGAACAGAGATCACTCCTGTCTCGGCGTTGACGATCACGGATGAGGCAAAAACAGTTTCGTAGTTCTTAAATTCCCCAGATGAATCCACCTTGGCACGCGTTTGGCTGCTAACGTTAGCCTCAGTATTTTTACTTTGTGATCTTTCAGTGGTCTGCGTGTCAGTTTTCCGCGTAGTCGAGGACTGACTTGAGCTAGCTTCGGCGTTCGCATTACCCGTGCTAGCTGTAGAGGCGGATGAATCGGCAGTCCGGCGGGATAATATCCTCTCCTTGTCGGTGTCCTGCAGGATGTCCTGAATGTTCTTCTCCAGCGATTCCCAGAAGCGGTTCTTCGACTTGTTCTCGATCTGGATGCGCGAGGTATTGCCGCCGCCGACTCCACCGCTATTGCTGTTCGATACGGCACTCGTCGAAATCTGCGTGTTCGTCGATACCGTGCCGGTGACGTCGCGCGCGATGTTGATGTAGTCGATCTGATAGTTCTTCAGGTACGGCGTATCGGGCATGACTGCCAGATTCGGGCCGTCCAGCTCGAAGCGCATATCAACCTGTTTCGAGATGCGCGTGAGGAGCTGCGGCAGGGTCTGGTCGATGGCGTTGAGGGTGACGGAACCAGTAATTCCGGGATGGATGTCGACGTTGAGCTTTGCGTCGCGCGCCAGCGCAAAAAGCAAATCCTGCACCTTGACGTTGTTGACGACTACGCTATAAGTCTCTGTTTTGGCGGTGGCTTTGGGTCTCGGCAGCGGAACGCTTTGCTGCAGCGTTTGCGGAATGCTTCCTGGCGCCTTCACCGCATCGCTCGATTGCAGGTGCCCGGCGGAGGGGCCGCCGTTCAGTGTCGTTGGCGCGCAGGCGGTGAGAAGAAGCACGGTGATGGCGGCGCCCACGATTCGCAACATGCTCGATCTCTTCGGGTGATAGGTTGGATTGATCATATCACGTAAGGTGTGCTCTTCAAGTTGCTGATTTATATTGATTGATTGGCGAGTTTCAGGACGTTGAGCTTTATCTCAGCGCAGCTTGCTGACGGTCCGGAGGTAGGGGCTGCTTCCGGCGCTGGTGGGCGCGAGCTTTGCCAGTTCGGCTGAGGCCAGCTCTCGCGTCGCGAAGTCTCCATAGATGACGCCAAGCCGCTCGCGGCCGCTGAGCGTTGATCGATAAACCCGGATCTGCTTCGGGTCGAGCGTCTTGCTCACGTTCTCGAGAAAGATCTCGACGCCGTGCTCGTTGTTTCCGTCAGTGCTCAGCAGCTGGATGAAGTAGTGCGTTTCCGGCGTGCGCTCCAGCCACTCGTTCGTTGCGGCGATACGTTCGGCGAGTGTTTGTTTTCTAGCGATGGCCGGTTCTGGGACCGGTGGCGTGCCTTGGTCAGCCTGCGCGTGCTCGGCGTTGGCAGCAGGCGCCGCTGAGGCCTCCTGTATCGGGGCGGGTGCTTCCTGTTGGCGATTGTCGTCGGGTGTGGGCGGGGCGACTGGTTTATCTTCAGGCGCTGCTGGTAGTGGGTTCGCGGTGTTTGCGGTAGTGATTTCGCTTGCGTCCGTGTTCGTCCGGTAGCTGCCCGCGACGAAGGCCAGGCTTGTCAGGATCACGATCAGGGCGGCGCCGGCAACCCACGCGACCGGCCTGGCACTGCCGTCACGCATTGGCGAGAGCTGCGCGTCGCGCGCGGCGGCCTTGACCTGCCTGCGGTCGATCTGGTGTTTGTTCTCCGAAAAAGCGGAGAGCAGGGCCTTGTCGGCGAGGATGTTGATACGTCGGGTGAGCCCCTCTGAGGTCTTGCTGACGAGTTGTACCGCATCCGGCGTAAACAGGTCCGGACCACGATATCCGGCGGCGCGCATGCGGAACATCAGGTACTCGCCGATATCGTCCCGACGTAGCGGTTCGAGTGCGAAATTGTGGGTGATCCGTTCCTTGAGCTGGCGCATGTTCGAAGCGGCAAGGCGTTCGTCAAGTTCCGGCTGTCCAAAGAGCACGATATGCAGCAGCTTGTGCTTGTTCGACTCGAGATTGGAAAGCAGCCGGATTTCTTCGAGCGACTCTGACGGCATGGCGTGCGCTTCGTCGATCATGACGACGACCTTGCGGTCGGCGGCGTAGATTTCCAGCAAGCGGTCCTGCAACACCCGCAGTCGCTGGTGCGCGCGTCCGTCCGGCAGTTCGGTCTGCAACTCGTCGGCGATGGCGTGGTGGATGTCGGCGGCCGACAAGGAGGGGTTGGCGAGGTAAACCGTTTCGACGTCCGGCGGCAGCTTCTCGAGCAGCATCCGGCAAAGCATCGTCTTGCCGCTGCCGACTTCGCCGCTGACCTTGACGATCCCCTCGTCGTGCGTGATGGCGTAGATCAGCGCTTCGAGCGTGGCGCCCCGGTTGGCGCCGGCAAAGAAGAACTCGGTGTGCGGTGTGATGCGAAATGGAGCTTCGCGGAGTCCGAAGTGCTCGAGATACATCACTGCCCCCTGGCGAAGGATTCCATGCGGTTGTAGAGCGTCGTCCGGTTGATGCCGAGCAGGCGGGCGGCCTGGCTGACGTTGCCGTGTGCAAGCTGGAGCGCGGCTTCGATGTAGTTGCGCTCGGTTTCAGCCAGATGGCGGTCGAGGCTGAACGGTTCTGGCTGCAGCAGGCGCTGATTGGCTGATGCGAGGATGGTGTCGGCTTCCCCGTCGTTTGTCGGCAGCGGTCTGTCGACTGACGGCGGATCGTCCTGCAAATCGAGTTCCGCCTCCAGATCAGGCGATTGCACGACCTGGCCCGGATACTTCGCCGTCAGGCGGATGACGATGTTGCGCAGTTCGCGCACGTTGCCCGGGAAGTGGTAGCGCGACCAAAGCGCTTGCGCTGTGTCGGATAGCTGGAAAGGTGGTCGCTGCGACTGCGCGGCATAACGCCGGCGAAAATGCTCAAGCAGCAGCATTTTGTCTTCGTCCATCTCGCGCAACGGCGGCACGCTGATCGTGAACACCGAGAGCCGGTGGTATAGGTCGGCGCGGAAATTGCCGGCCTTGACCTCCTTGCGCAGGTCGCGGTTGGTTGCGGCGATGATGCGCGCGCGGCTCACCCGCTTTTGTGTTTCGCCGACCCGCTGATATTCCCCGTTCTCGAGTACGCGCAAAAGCTTGGGTTGAAGGTCCAGCGGAAGCTCGCCGATTTCGTCCAGAAACAAGGTGCCGTCGGCAGCGTCTTCGAAATAGCCCGCTTTGGCGGCGTTGGCGCCAGTGAAAGCCCCTTTGGCGTAGCCGAACAGGGTCGGTTCGACCAGGCTCGGCGAGATGGCGGCGCAATTGAGCGCGTAGAACGGTTTGCCGTTGCGCCGTGTGTCATGGTGCAGGCAACTGCTGGCGACGATTTCCTTGCCGCTACCGGATTCGCCTTCTATCAATACGGGGAACGGTGAGTCGGCGTACTGCTGCACCTGGACCCGCAGCTTATCGATCGCCGGACTGTTTCCTATCAGCGGAGAGGTTGCTCCGTCCGCCGGACGAGACGTTTCCAGCGACCGGTAGCTAAGTGCGCGTTGCAACACCCGGTGCAGTTCGTCCGGGCTGCATGGCTTGGCGACAAAGTCGGCCGCGCCGAGCGAGCGGGCGCGGCGGGCGTTGCCGGCGTCATTCTGTCCCGACAAAACCACGATCTTGATACCCGGCGTGAGATTCAACAGGTCGGAAATCAACCCGAACCCCTCGTCCGGACGATGCGGGAGCGGTGGCAGTCCTAGGTCGATCAGTGCGAGTTCGGGCAGCCGGCGGAGCTGCCTGAGGAGTTGCGTGCAGTGTGGCCGCGAGTGACTGGTGATGATCTCGAAGGCTGTGCTCATCGTGAAACTCAGAGTGTCGGCGATGAGCGGATCGTCATCGACGATGAGCAACAGAGGCTTCTCCTGCAGAGCGGATTCCGGTGCGTCGGGCATGGAAGTTGGAGCCTTCGATTCAGGTCAGATTTTTATGATTTTCATTATTCCACAATTGTATAGCCGTGGAGTTCTGCCGGAAACGGTCGCGGCTTCAGGTATAATCGCTGCCAATTTTGCCTCTGGGGTTCTGTTGTGCCAGCTGATTGCTTGGTCAAGATTACTGACATCAATTTCGCCTACGACGATCGTGCGATCCTGAAAGGGATCAACATGGAGATCCCGCGCGGTCAGCTCGTGGCGATCATGGGTAACTCGGGGTGCGGCAAGACGACGCTGCTGCGTTTGATCGGCGGTCAACTCAAGCCGACCGGCGGCCGGTTGCTGGTCGACGGCGAGTCGGTGCCGGACATGAACCACGACGAGCTCTACGCAATGCGTCGGCGCATGGGTATGTTGTTCCAGTTCGGGGCGTTGTTTACCGATATTTCGGTCTATGACAACGTCGCCTACCTGATGCACGAGCACACGAGTCTGACGGAGGAGCTGATTCACGACATGGTCATGATGAAGCTCAATGCGGTGGGGCTGCGCGGGGCGCATCATCTGATGCCTTCGGAGCTTTCGGGGGGCATGGCGCGCCGAGTGGCGCTGGCGCGGGCGATCGCGCTGGATCCAATGCTGATCATGTACGACGAGCCTTTTGCCGGACTGGACCCGATCTCGATGGGCGTCATCGGGCAGTTGATCCGGCGCCTGAATGATGCGCTCGGTGCGACGACGCTGTTGGTGACGCATGATGTCCAGGAAGCCTTGCAGATCGTTGACTACGTCTATTTCGTCTCGGACGGGCAGATCGTGGCGCAAGGTACGCCGGACGAGATCCGTGCATCAACCGATCCTTTCGTGCATCAGTTCGTGTTCGGTGAGGCCGACGGGCCGGTGCATTTCCATTACCCGGCGGAGCCCTTCGAGGAGGACTTGATGAGGAGGAGTGCGCGTGGTTGATAAGAGCATGGTTGCCGCGCTTCGGTTTATCGAGAGGGTCGGGCATCGCGTCAACAGCGGCGTGCAACGCCTGGGCTTTGCAGCGCGCTTCTTCGTCATGATCCTGGTGTATTCGGGCCAGTCGTTCAAACGCTTCCATCTGACGATACGCGAAATCTATTTTTCCGGTTTCCAGTCGCTGCTGATCATTCTGGTCTCGGGCCTGTTCATCGGCATGGTGCTCGGCATGCAGGGGTACGAGACGCTGCAGCGTTACGGATCGTCCGAGGCGCTTGGTGTTCTCGTCGCGCTGTCCCTGACGCGTGAACTGGGGCCGGTCGTCGCGGCGCTACTGTTCGCATCGCGCGCCGGGTCGTCGATCACGGCCGAGATCGGCTTGATGAAGGCGACCGAGCAATTGACCGCGATGGATATGATGGCCGTCAATCCCATAGCGCGTGTCGTGGCGCCGCGCTTCTGGGGTGGCGTCATTTCGATGCCCTTGCTGGCGGCCCTGTTTTCCGCGGTCGGTGTTTTCGGCGGTTACCTGATCGGCGTTGTCTTCATCGGCGTTGACGAGGGCGCTTTCTGGTCACAAATGCAAGGATCCGTCGATTTTCGCTTTGATGTGTGGAACGGCGTGATCAAGAGTTTCGTCTTCGGTGTGGCCGTTTCCTTGATTGCTGTTTTTGAAGGCTACGATGCGATCCCGACCGCAGAGGGAGTGTCGAGTTCGATCAAACGAACCGTGGTGTATTCGGCGCTGGCAATTCTTGCGCTGGATTTTGTTCTGACTTCCTTCATGTTCCGGGGGGTTTAATGAGTCGCAAGTTGCTTGATCTCTGGGTGGGTTTTTTTGTCATTTTCGGTTTTGTCGCGCTGCTGTTTCTTGCGTTGCGAGTGGGGAATCTCTCTTCGGCCAATTTCTCCGAGACGTACCAGTTGACAGCGAGGTTTGCTAACATCGGAGGCCTGAAGGTGCGGGGGCCGGTGAAAAGTGCGGGCGTCGTCGTCGGTCGGGTGACCGATATTCGTTTTGACTCCGAGTCGTATGAAGCGCAAGTAACCTTGACGATTGATAGTCGCTACCAGTTTCCAAAGGACACGTTTGCCTCCATCCTCACCGCCGGCCTGCTCGGCGAGCAATACGTGGGGCTGGATGCGGGTGGCGATGAAAAGATGTTGAAGGCGGGCGATGTTTTCGCCAAGACGCAATCGGCGGTGGTTCTCGAGAAACTGATTGGTCAGTTCATGTTCAACAAGGCGTCTGAAGGTACAGGCGAGCAATAACAGGAAGGGTTTGTCCGTGAATAAACAAATCGCTAAGCGCGTCTTGGCGGCGGCATTCGCCGCGACTTTACTCGGTGGATGCGCAACGACCGCGAACAATCCCAAGGATCCGTACGAAGGTTTCAATCGTGCGATGTTCGCGGTTAACGAAGGCCTTGATGTGGTGATCAAGCCCGTCGCGAAGGGGTATGACACCGTGGCGCCAGCGCCTGTCAAGACAGGGATCGGAAACTTCTTCGGCAATCTTCAGGACATCTGGACGGCGTTCAACAATTTCCTGCAAGGCAAGGGTGGCTCCGGGCTTTCGGATGTTGGTCGGGTGCTGATCAACACGACCTTGGGTATCGGCGGGGTCTTCGATGTTGCCAGTGAAATGGGCTTTGAAAAACACGCCGAAGATTTCGGGCAAACCCTTGGAAAATGGGGCGTGGCGGATGGCCCGTATCTGTACTGGCCGCTGATCGGGCCGCGCACGACGCGCGATACCGTGGGCTTTGCCATCGATAGCTACGCCGACCCCGTATGGACGGTGGATCATGTTCCGACACGCAACTCGCTCGTTGGAGTGCGCTTTGTCGATGTGCGTGCCAGCTTGCTGCCGTCTGACAAGGTGGTTGAAGAAGCGGCGTTCGATAAATACGTCTACATCCGTGATGCCTACCTGCAAAACCGTCGCAGCGAAATCCACGACGGCAATGTACCCAAGGAAGATCCGGACGAGTAGTTTTCCGGATTTGCTGACTCACACGGTTTTTTTTGATCAGATCTCTCGAAGGTTGCGTGATGAAATCGCTGTTTTCCATGTTTCTCGGCGTGTTTGTCTGGTGTGCCTCGGCATTTGCACAGGAGTCACCGGATGCACTCATTCAGAAAGTGACGGATGAAGTCTTGACGATCGTGCGCCAGGACAAGGATATCCAGAGCGGAAACACCGGGAAGGCGATTGAACTGGTCGAGATCAAGGTGCTGCCCCATTTCAACTTCCAGCGCATGACTGCGCTGGCCATGGGGAGGGACTGGAAGAAGGCGTCGGGCGAGCAGCAGGCGAAATTGTCGGAAGAGTTCAAAACCTTGCTCGTGCGCACCTATTCGAATGCGCTGACGGGATACAAGGATCAGACGATCCGCTACAAGCCGACAAAAATGCAGAACGGCGATACCGAAGTTGTCGTCAAGACTGAAATTGTCCAGTCGGGCGGGCGGCCGATCCAGCTTGATTACTCGGTGGAAAGACAGAACGAGGGCTGGAAGGTGTACGACGTGGTGGTGGCCGGTGTCAGCCTGGTGACCAACTATCGTGAAACGTTCAACCAGGAAGTGCGGGCGAACGGCGTTGATGGCCTGGTCCAGATGCTGGTCAACAAGAACAAGCAACTCGAAGCCGGCAAGAAATGATCGAGAAGAGTGGCAACGCTTTGCGTGTTTCCGGCCCGATGCTGATCGCCGGAGCTACGGACCTTCTCAAGTCCGGACGCAGTTTCCTGTCGTCGGCAAACGGGGCTGGCGATCTGGTATTCGACCTTTCAGCAGTTGAAGAAACCGACTCGTCTGCCCTGAGCGTGATCTTTGGTTGGCTGCGTACGGCGCAGGCGCTTGGCGTTGGAATCCGCATTGCCAACCCGCCGGCGAGCATGATCAGTCAGGCAGCGCTCTACGGCGTTTCCGATTCCCTGCCGCTCGCCTGACCGGCGGGCGCGTCTTTGTTGTCGAGTGTAGATGCCATGGGCGTCGCCGTTTCCATTCAGAACGTTGTAAAGAACTTCGGCACCTTGCGTGCGCTGGACGGCGTTTCGCTGGAAATCGCCGAAGGTGAGTTCTTCGGTCTGCTCGGACCCAATGGCGCGGGCAAGACGACGCTGATCTCCTGCTTGGCTGGATTGGTTCGTCCTGACGTCGGCGAGTTGTCGGTGATGGGACGCGACGTTCGTGCCGATTACCGCGAAGCGCGGCGACGGCTCGGCGTGGTGCCTCAGGAACTCGTCTTCGACCCGTTCTTCTCGGTGCGCGAGACCTTGCGCATTCAGTCCGGCTACTTCGGACTGCGCAACAACGACGACTGGATCGACGAGATCCTTGAAAATCTGGACCTGACGAACAAGGCCGACGTGAATATGCGCCGGCTGTCGGGCGGGATGAAGCGTCGGGTGCTCGTGGCGCAGGCGCTGGTACACAAGCCGCCGGTTATCGTCCTCGACGAGCCGACGGCCGGCGTCGACGTCGAACTGCGCCAGGGCTTGTGGCAGTTCGTGCAGCGACTGAATCGCGAGGGCCACACGGTGATTCTGACCACGCACTACCTCGAGGAGGCGGAAGCCTTGTGCGGCCGCATCGCGATGCTCAAGCAGGGGCGCATCGTTGCGCTGGATACGACGCGCAATCTGCTCGCCCGTCTGTCGGGGCATGAACTGACACTGCGCCTTGCCGATAGTGAACATTTGCCTGAACGCTTGCGCACTGTGGCGATCAATCAGGGGCAAGACTGGGTTTTTCGGCTCAATGGATTCGATGATATCGAACCGCTGCTTGCCGGGATTCGCCAGGCTGGTTGCACGATCGAGGACCTGCATCTGGCTCAGACCGATCTCGAAGACGTCTTTGTCAGCGTGATGCAGGGGCGTGGCGACCAAGACGGCGGAGAGGTTTCGCGATGATCGGTTTTCGTACGCTGCTGTACAAGGAAGTGCTGCGCTTCTGGAAAGTCGGCTTCCAGACCGTCGCCGCGCCCGTGCTGACGTCGCTGCTCTATTTGCTCATCTTCTCGCACGTGCTCGATGCGCACGTTCAGGTGAACGGCATCCGCTACACGGCCTTCCTGATTCCCGGCCTGGTCATGATGTCGGTGTTGCAGAATGCCTTTGCCAACAGTTCGTCCAGCCTGATCCAGTCCAAGGTGACCGGGAGTGTGGTTTTTGTGCTTCTGCCACCGATTTCGTACGTTGAGTTCTTTCTCGCCTACACGACCGCCGCGATCTTGCGCGGTCTGATGGTCGGCCTCGGCGTGCTGGTCGTGACTGCCTGGCTGGCACAGCTCACCTTCGTGGCACCAGTCTGGATCGTGGCTTTTGCCGTTCTCGGCGGCGGCCTCATGGGGTCGCTCGGCATGATCGCCGGCATCTGGGCAGACAAGTTCGATCAGCTGGCCGGTTTCCAGAACTTCCTGATCATGCCGCTGACGATGCTCTCCGGCGTGTTCTATTCGATCCATTCGCTGCCCGGATTCTGGCCGCACGTATCCCATTTCAACCCCGTTTTCTACATGATCGACGGTTTCCGCTACGGCTTCTTCGGTGCGTCCGACATCTCGCCCGTGATCAGCCTGACCGTCGTCGCCGCAAGCTTTATCGCCGTCGCGCTGGCGACGCTGGCCTTGCTGCGCAGCGGTTACAAATTGAGGTACTGACCAAGATGAAGCCTGAACAAGTCCAGAAGATCATCGCCGACGGCATTCCGTGCGAAGGCTTGAGCGTCCAGGGCGACGACAATTACCCGAAGGCCTTGATCGTCAGCTCGCAATTCGTCGGCAAGAGCCGTGTCCAGCGTCAGCAGATGGTGAACGCGCTGCTCAAGCCGTATTTCGACAGCGGTGAATTGCACTCCCTGCAGATGCAGACGATGACGCCAGACGAGTGGAGCGCCGCACGTGGATAAGCTGCTGATCCAGGGGGGGCGCCCACTATCCGGCGAAGTGTCGATTTCGGGCGCGAAGAACGCGGCGCTGCCCATCCTGTGCGCCGCGCTGCTGTCGGCCGAGCCGGTGCATTTCTCGAACGTGCCGCATCTCAACGACATCTCGACGATGCTGCGCCTGATCGGGCAGATGGGCGTCGAAGTGACGATGGACGGCAATGACGGCCTGATCCTCGACAGCTGCGGCCTCAATAATCCGACCGCGCCGTACGACATGGTCAAGACCATGCGCGCGTCGATTCTCGTCCTCGGGCCGCTCGTCGCGCGCTTCGGCGAGGCCAGGGTGTCGCTGCCCGGCGGCTGCGCCATCGGGGCCCGCCCGGTCGACCAGCACATCAAGGGCCTGCAGGCGATGGGCGCCGAAATCCACGTCGAGCAGGGCTACGTCCATGCCAAGGCGTCGCGCCTCAAGGGCGCGCGCATCGTTACCGATATGGTGACGGTGACCGGCACCGAAAACCTGATGATGGCCGCGGTGCTGGCTGATGGCGAGACGGTCATCGAAAATGCCGCGCGCGAGCCCGAGGTCGTCGACCTGGCAAACCTTCTGATCGCGATGGGCGCGAAGATCACCGGTGCTGGAACAGACAGTATCCGGATCGTCGGCGTTGATCGCCTGCACGGTGCGTCGCACTCGATCATGCCCGATCGCATCGAAACCGGAACCTACCTGTGTGCGGCGGCGGCGACCGGCGGCGATGTGCGGCTGACCAACACGTCGGCCGCTCACCTTGATTCAGTGATCCAGAAACTCGGCGAAGCCGGTTGCGAAATCAGCACCGAAGCCGATGCCATCCGCCTCAAGGCACCGCAGCGCCTCAAAGCCGTGAGCATTCGCACCGAACCGTATCCGGCGTTCCCGACCGACATGCAGGCGCAGTTCATGGCGATCAACTGCGTGGCCGAGGGCGCGGCGGTGATACGCGAGACGATCTTCGAGAACCGCTTCATGCACGCGGTCGAACTGATCCGCCTCGGTGCCGACATCAAGATCGACGGCAACACTGCGCTGGTGACCGGCGTACCGCGCCTCGATGGCGCGACCGTCATGGCCACCGACCTGCGCGCGTCGGCCAGCCTGGTCATCGCCGGCCTGGTCGCGCAGGGCGAAACGCTGATCGAGCGCATCTATCACCTCGATCGCGGTTACGAGCGCATCGAGGAAAAACTGACCCGCCTCGGCGCGAGCGTCCGTCGGGTACGTTGAGGCCCAGGACCGGCAAGCGAGCCGTGCGGTAAAATCGCCGGCGCTGAAACGCAGACAGAACGAAGCGAAAGAAGCGAAAGAAGCACCAGAACATTACGAGGATGAGCGCCGTGGACGGAATTACGATTGCCCTGTCGAAGGGCCGCATTTTTGAAGAGACCTTGCCGTTGCTGGCCGCCGCCGGGATCGAGCCCCTCGAGAATCCGGAAACCTCACGCAAGCTGATCATCCCGACCAATCGCGACGACGTGCGCGTGGTCATCGTGCGCGCGACCGACGCGCCGACCTACGTGCAGTACGGCGCGGCCGACATCGGCGTCGCCGGCAAGGACGTCCTCCTCGAACACGGCGGCGAAGGCCTCTACCAGCCGCTCGACCTGAAGATCGCCAAGTGCAAGATGATGGTCGCCATCCCCGCCGGTTTCGACTACGAGAACGCGGTACGCCAGGGCGCCCGCCTCAAGATTGCCTCCAAGTACGTGAACATCGCCCGCGAGCACTTCGCGGCCAAGGGCGTGCACGTCGATCTGATCAAGCTCTACGGTTCGATGGAACTGGCGCCGCTCGCCGGCCTGGCCGACGCGATCGTCGACCTCGTCTCGACCGGCAGCACGCTGAAGGCCAACAATCTGGTCGCCGTTGAACACATCATCGACATCTCCTCGCGCCTCATCGTCAACCAGGCGGCGCTCAAGCTTAAGCGCGAGATCATCGTGCCGATCCTCGACGCCTTCGCCAGCGTGGTGGGCGAATGATCGCGCTCAAACGCTTCTCGAGCAGCGATGCGGATTTCCAGGCGCGGCTCGACGCATTGCTGGCGTTCGAGGCGGCGCAGGACGAATCGGTCGATCGTGCCGTCGCCGCGATCCTCGCCGACGTCAAGCAACGCGGCGACGCGGCGGTCGTCGAGTATACGAACCGCTTTGACCGCCTCAGCGTGAACTCGCTCGGCGACCTGGAACTGTCGCACCAAGATCTGCAGCAGGCGCTCGACGGCTTGCCGGTGGCGCAGCGCGCGGCGCTGGAGACGGCCGCCATCCGCGTGCGCAGCTATCACGAACACCAGCCCCTGCAGAGCTGGCAGTACGAGGACGCCGACGGTTCGCTGCTCGGCCAGAAGGTGACGCCGCTCGACCGCGTCGGCCTCTACGTGCCGGGCGGCAAGGCCTCCTACCCGTCGTCGGTGCTGATGAACGCGATCCCGGCCAAGGTCGCCGGCGTCGGGGAACTGATCATGGTCGTGCCGACGCCAGGTGGCGAACGCAACCCGCTGGTGCTGGCCGCCGCTGCGCTGGCCGGCGTCGATCGCGTCTTCTGCATCGGCGGCGCGCAGGCCGTCGGCGCGCTGGCTTACGGCACGCAGACCGTCCCCCAGGTCGACAAGATCGTCGGTCCGGGCAATGCCTACGTCGCTGCGGCCAAGCGGCGCGTCTTCGGCGTCGTCGGCATCGACATGGTCGCCGGGCCGTCGGAAATCCTCGTCGTCTGTGACGGCAAAACCGATCCGGACTGGGTGGCGATGGATCTCTTCTCGCAGGCCGAGCACGACGAACTGGCGCAGGCCATCCTGCTCTGCCCGGACTCGGCCTACATCGACCGGGTGGCAGCGGCGGTCGACCGGCTGCTGCCGACCATGCCGCGCCAGGAAGTGATTCGCGCGTCGCTTGAGAACCGCGGCGCCTTGATCCAGGTGCGCGATCTCGACGAGGCCTGCGCCATCGCCAACCGCATCGCGCCGGAGCATCTCGAACTCTCGCTCGCCGACGCCGACGCGTGGGTGGCGAGGATCCGGCACGCCGGCGCCATCTTCATCGGCCCCAATACATCGGAGTCGCTCGGCGACTACTGCGCCGGGCCGAACCACGTCCTGCCGACCTCGGGCAGCGCGCGCTTCTCGTCGCCGCTCGGCGTATACGACTTCCAGAAGCGCAGCAGCCTGATTCGCATTGCCCCGACCGCGGCGAAAACGCTGGGACGTGTCGCGTCGACGCTGGCCACGGGCGAGGGCCTGCCCGCGCACGCACGTTCGGCCGACTACCGCGTCGCCGCCGATTAGGGCGGCCGGGGAGGCGCGGAGAAGGCGGCGCGGTTCGGGCTTTCTGTTATGCTTTTTGCGGTCTGTCGGGTGGCTTGAATCACATGAGACTTCTGATCGTTTTCGTCCTCTTCGGCGTCTTCTGGTGGCTGCTGCGCCGGATGGCCGCGGCGCGCCCGACGCGGCATGAGCGCAGGACCGTCCGCGAGCCCGAGCGCATGGTGACCTGCGCGTATTGCGGCGTGAATCAGCCGGTCAGCGAGAGTCTGCAGGTCGAGGGGCGCTACTACTGCTGTCCCGAACACCGGCACGCGGCAGCGCCGACGGATGACTAATCTTCGATGGTGAGCGAAGCCGTCGCCGGTGCAGACCAGGTCGCCGATTCGCACTGGAAGTCGCTCCGCTATTTCAACGGCTATCGTGTCTCTATCGCCGTTCTGCTCTTCGTCTCGTCGCTCATCCACCCTTCGTCCTTTTCGCTGATTGCGCCCGAGCGAGGCACGCATCATCTGCTCGTCACGGGCTTTTACCTGGCGGCCACGTTGGCCTCGCTGGTCGGCGTCAGCGTGTATCGCCGCCGCTTCAACTTCCAGCTCAATGTGCATGTGCTCGTCGATATCGGCGTGCTTACGCTGCTCATGAATTTCGGCGGCGGCGTGCGCAGCGGCATGGGCATCCTCTTGCTCGTGTCCCTTGCCGGTTCGGGGCTCGTTGGCCACGGGCGACTGGTGCTCTTCTACGCCGCGACGGCGACGCTCGCCGTGCTCTACGAGCAAACGTACCGGGCGATCATGACCGATTTCGCAGCGGCGGACTTCTTCCAGACCGGACTGTTCTGCGCGGGATTCTTCGGCATCGCGATCCTGGCCCGGCTCATCGCGCGGCGTGTCATCGCCAACGAAGAACTGGCGCGCAAGCGCGGGATCGAACTTCGCAACCAGACGCTGGTCAGCCAGCGCATCATCGAGCAGATGCAGGACGGCGTTCTGGTCATCGATCGCGATGGAATGGTGCGCCAGAACAATCCGCGCGCGGCGCGGCTGCTGGGACTGAGCGATCCAGCCAAGCGCAGTTTGACCAGTTATTCGACCGAACTGGCGCGCAGTTTCCGGGTCTGGAGCGAGCGGCCGAGCAGCGAACCCGTGCTCGTGCGGGCGCCGGCCAGCGGCATGCAACTGCGCGCGCGTTTCGTCTCCACCGACAGTTCCGAGCGCGACGTACTCGTTTTCCTCGAGGATACGGGGCGCCTGCAGGAACAGGCGCGGCAATTGAAGCTCGCCGCCCTCGGACGTCTGACGGCGAGTATCGCGCACGAGATCCGGAACCCGTTGTCGGCGATCAACCACGCGGGCGAGTTGCTGCGCGAAGAGAATCACGACCAGACGACCGATCGTTTGCTGCGCATCGTGCTCGACAATACGAATCGCGTCGAACGCATCGTCAGCGACGTGCTCGAACTCGGGCGGCGGGATCGTGCGCATCGCGAGCTGATCGACCTGCGTCAGACCTTGCGCTCTCTGGTTGACGAATACACGGCGAAAGAACGGATCGCCACCGACGTCGTCCGGATCGAAATCAGTGGCGAGGCGAAGATCTGTTTCGATCGCGCGCACTTCTATCAGGTGCTCGGCAATCTTCTTGGCAACGCCTTGCGCCATTCGAGGAAATCGTCCGGCAGCGTGCGTTTGCGGGTGAGTGACAGCGAACAGGATGGCGGCATCGACTTGCACGTGGTCGACGACGGGCCGGGCGTCGACGAGGCAACGCGCGAACATATCTTCGAGCCGTTCTTCACCACACACAGTCGGGGGACCGGGCTCGGGCTCTATATCGCACGCGAGCTGTGCGAGGCAAACGCGGCGCAGCTCGAGTTGAAGGAAAGCGAAGCCGGTGCCGACTTTTGTATTTCGGGGAGGTTCGACGAGTGTCAATAGGCAGGATGGATCGCCGTGGGCGGGGCGACAAGGCTCGGGTGCTGGTGGTCGACGACGAGGCCGATATTCGCGAGCTACTGGATCTGACCTTGGCGCGCATGGGTATCGCCGCTGATTGTGCGGGTACGGTCGCCGAGGCCAAGGCTCACCTTGCGCGTGAGGAGTACAGCCTGTGTCTGACCGACATGCGGCTTCCGGACGGCGAGGGCCTGGAGATCGTGCGCCTGATCGGGACGCAATACGGGCAAACGCCGGTGGCCGTCATCACCGCGTTCGGCAGTGCGGATAACGCGGTCGCCGCGTTAAAGGCCGGCGCCTTCGATTACCTGGCGAAACCGGTGGCGCTCGATCAGCTGCGAACGCTGATCAAATCGGCCTTGAATCTCCCGCGCGGCTCGGTTGACGAAGGCACGGCGCCGACGGCCGGGGGCGCCGCAGGGCAGCTGACTGGCGAATCGGCGGCGATCGTCGCGGTCCGCGAGATGATCGGCAAGCTGGCGCGCAGCCAGGCGCCGGTCTATATCTCGGGTGAGTCCGGGAGCGGCAAGGAACTCGCGGCGCGCCTCATCCACGCGCAGAGCGCGCGCAACAGCGCGCCCTTCGTCCCGGTGAACTGCGGCGCGATCCCGGAGAACCTGATGGAGAGCGAGTTCTTCGGCTACCGGAAGGGGGCGTTCACCGGCGCCGACAGTGACCGCGAAGGTTTTTTCCAGGCGGCCAACGGCGGCACGCTGTTCCTCGACGAAGTCGCCGACCTGCCACTGCACATGCAGGTGAAGCTGCTGCGCGCAATTCAGGAGAAAAAAGTGCGCAAGGTCGGGAGTGCAACGGAAGAGCCGGTCGACGTGCGCATCGTCTCGGCAACGCATCGCAAGCTCAAGGATTGCGTTGATACCGGCAGCTTCCGCCAGGATCTCTATTACCGCCTGAACGTGATCGAGCTGAAGATGCCGGCGCTGCGCGAGCGCCAGGAGGATGTTCCCTTGCTGGTCGAAGCGTCGCTCGCACGGATTTGCGGCGCGCGTCCGCCGCAGCTGAGCGACGACGCGATGAGCGCGCTGTGCCGCTACCCGTACCCGGGCAACGTGCGCGAACTGGAAAACATCCTCGAGCGCGCGACGGCTTTGTGTGCCGACGAGCGGGTCGAGCTTGACGACCTTCAGCTCGCTTCCGTCGGTCCCGTCGAGGAAGGGAACGCTGTTTCGGGTGAAACGCTCGATGACCATATCAACCGGGTCGAGAAGCAGCTCATTCTCGACGCCCTGGCCAAGACCGGATTCAACCGTACCGCGGCTGCGCGCCTGCTTGGCGTGACCTTCCGCTCGTTGCGCTACCGCATCGAGCGGCTGGGAATCGAGGAGTCCTGATGGCCGCTTCGGCATCCGATGGGGGATGGTTGTGCGATGCTCGCCGCTGCGTCTCGCCGAATTACGACGATCGTCCCGACGGCGAGGACGTTTTGCTGATCGTCGTTCACGCGATCAGCTTGCCGCCTTCGCAGTTCGGCAGCCACGACATCGAGCGTTTTTTCACCAACACCCTGAATCCGGAAGCGCATCCTTACTTTGCCGAGATTGCCGGAATGAAGGTCTCGGCGCATTTCCTGATCCGGCGCGACGGCGAACTGGTTCAGTTCGTCTCCTGTGCAAAACGCGCCTGGCACGCCGGCGTATCCATGTGGGACGGACGCGAACGCTGCAATGACTATTCGATCGGTATCGAACTGGAAGGCTGCGACGAACTCCCGTTCGCGGAGGCGCAGTATCAGCGGCTCCTTGAACTTGTCGCTGACCTCAAGCGGCGCTACCCCATTTCGGCGGTTGTCGGCCACAGCGACATCGCGCCATTGCGCAAGACCGACCCCGGCCCCTGCTTCGACTGGACTCGCCTTGAATCCCCGCGAACTGGAGCAGAAGGGCGAGGCGGCAACCGCTGACGCCCTTCCGGGACTCGGCGCTTATTGCTCCGGCCCGATGAAGTAGAAGGTCGCCGTCAGACCGGCGGAGGCCCATAAGCGTTCACATAAAGATTGCGCGTTGTCGTTTTTGATTCGATATTTCCTTTTACTGCTGGGCGGTGTCAATGACCATATTTCAACGTAGAAGTCAAAAATCCTGAAGCAAGTCAATTGCTCGGTCCGAGTGCTCCGGGGCAGCCTATAGGGACATCTGACTCGGCCGGTTCCTTGTATCCACCTGAAAACCTCACCGCGAAGGCGCGAAGATCGCAAAGGAAACAACGGCGGGATCGCATTTGATCATTCACCCTATGGGTGGCTACGGAAGATGCGCGCCGTTCGCGTAGCACTTTGATTTTCTTTGCGAACCTTTGCCTCGTTGCGCTCTTGCGGTGAAGAACTGCGTTTCTTGGGATCAACGCGAGGATCGGATTGGGCGTCAGGCGCGGTGCGCGCGCGATCCGTGCGATAACTCGATGACCTTGATCGGTGACGGCGTGCCGGCCGGCGTCAGCCCGGCGCTCCAGACCTCGCCGTTGCCGGCGATGCGTTCCGGGTAGGCGGGGAGCGTCGCCTCGAGGCAGGCGCGGAAGAGGCGCAGCGTGACGGCATGCGTGACGATCAGCACGTTCTGCAACTTCTCGCGTGCGCATTGCGCACGCAGGTCGACGAGGAACGATTCGACGCGCTCGGCGATCATGCGGTACGACTCGCCACCGCCGTCGGGCACCCAGTCCCAACGTGCCGTTCGATCATGGCAATAGCCCGGGTCGCTCTCGACCTCGGCGTACGACTTGCCGCTGAAGCGTCCCATGTGCTGCTCCTGGATGCGCTCGTCGATGCGTAGCGGCGCGTTGCAGGCGACGAGGAAGGGCGCCGCCGTTTGCTGTGCGCGCAATAGCGGCGAGCACCAGATGAGATCGACATCGATCTTCGCGGCGAACTCGGTGGCGATGGCCGCGGCGTCTAGTTTTCCGGTCGGCGATAGCGGATAGTCGATACGGCCGGCGAGCAGGTTGTCGGCGTTGGCGACGCTCTCGGCGTGCCGGACCAGGTACAAGGTAGTCATACGTATGGGCGATAGAGGGTGATTGAAAGCGGTCGGCTGGTTTGCGTCATCCGGCTGCGGCAAGGGCGTTGATCGTACCGGCGGCGTTATCCGTGCGCAACTTTTCGGGTTCGCGATGAGGTTGTTCCCCGGCTAAGCCGTCGGGCGTTGTTCGGCGGATGCTTGATACGATCTCCCGAAAATATCAATTACTCTTGGTTTCGCTCTGCAAATGTGTACTATAAAACGACGGATTCGTGTCATTCGGCGTTTTGCAGGGCTTCTATATTGATCGCCACGGACGAGCGGGGGAATTAAGGACAAGGAACGACGAAACACGCTCGATCAACAACCGGCAAATCCTCAACCTGAACAGGAGTCAAGAAAATGAGCACCCCCTCTGTAGGTAGACTGAACAAACGCCACGCCATTTTGACCGGCGCCGGCGGCGGCATCGGCGCTGCAGTGGCAGCTGCGTTCTTGCGCGAAGGCGCGCTGTGCACGATCGTCGATCTCGCCGCGCAGCCGTCGCAGGCCGTGCAGGAACTCGCCGCGCAGTACCCGGGCCAGGTGCTCTACGTCGGCGCCGATCTGACCAAGGCGGCGGAGCGTGAGCGCGTCGTTGCCGAGGGCGTCGCCAAGTTCGGTCCGATTCAAGTGCTGCACAACAACGCGGCGATCTTCGACATGGCCCCGCTGCTCGAAGGCGGCGAGGACATGTACGACAAGATGTTCGCGGTGAACGTCAAAGCGGCCTTCTTCATGATGCAGATCGTTTTGAAGAACATGGTCGAGAACAAGACGCGCGGCGCGATCATCAACATGTCGTCGCAAGCCGGTCGGCGCGGCGAGCCGCTGGTGGCGCATTACTGCGCGAGCAAGGCCGCGATCATCAGCTACACGCAAAGCGCGGCACTGGCCATGGCGCCGCATCACATCCGCGTCAATTCCATCGCACCGGGCGTGATCGATACGCCGATGTGGGGCGGCGTCGACGCGCTGTTCGCCAGGTACGAGCATCTGGCGATCGGCGAGAAGAAGATCCAGGTCGGCAAGGCCGTGCCGCTCGGCTACATGGGCGCGCCCAGCGACATCGCCGGCGCGGTCGTCTTCCTGGCCAGCGACGAAGCTTCGTACATCACCGCGCAGACGCTGAACGTCGACGGCGGCAACTGGATGAGCTAAGTCGGCAAAGCCCGGAGTTTTACATGGCCCCTTTGTCCGGTTCCCGCATCAATCGATCGCGCCAGCCTGAACTCGAGGCGGATTTCCACCGTACCCCGTCGCTGGGCTTTGACCCGAAGACGGAAGTCGGGCTGATCCGTTGCCTGGCGCACGGTTATCCGACGCCGCTGGCGCGCTGGCATTGCCACGAAGAGTACGAGTTGCACATCATCACGGAAACTTCGGGCAAGGCGTTCGTCGGGGACTGGATCGGGCCGTTCGAACCCGGGCACGTCGCGCTGTGCGGCCCGCGCCTGCCGCACAACTGGATTTCGCATGACCTGCCCGACGAGGGCGTGAACAACCATCTCGTCATCCAGTTCCTGCATTCCCCGGTCGAAAAGTCCTGCGCCGAAATCCCGGAACTCGGCGACGTGCTGCCGCTCCTCGATCGGGCGCGGCACGGCATCGAGTTTTTCGGCATTTCCGCGCGGGCAGTCGAGTTGTGGAACAAGGTCAAGGCGGCGAAAGGGCTGTTCCGGCTCGCCGCTTTCCTCGAAATGATGGCGGTCCTCTCCAAATGGACCGACTACCGTCTGCTCTCCAGCGTCCAGATGCGCGGCGAGAGCAACTCCGCCGAGCTTGAACAGATCAACACCATCGTCAATCGCATCAGCGGCAACCCCGAGAAGTCGATGTCGGCGACCGAACTCGCGGCCGAACTCGGGATGAGCGAGAGCCGCTTCTCGCGCTTCTTTCACCGCGCGACCGGCAATACCTATACCGATTTCGTCAACCAGGTGCGCATCAACCGGGCGTGCCAGCTGCTGATGAGTTCGGATCGCTACATCGCCAGCATCAGCTACGAAGTGGGCTTCAACAGCGTCGCCAACTTCAATCGGCGTTTCCTCGAAATCAAGGGCGTAACGCCGTCGGAATTCCGCAAGCTGGCGGAGAGCCGCTTTGGCGGTTATTCCTCATACGTCCGCTCCGGGAACGGGCAGCCCGAAGCCGCGACGAAGGCGGCCGAGTAGCGCGCCGGGCGTTCGCAATAACCATAACCTCGACCGGCCGATGTGGCGAAAGGTCGACAACAGGAGGCAAGCAATGAGCAAGATCATGACCATGGGCGAAATCCTCGTCGAGATCATGGCTACCCGAATCGGACAATCGTTCCGCCAGGCGGGCACGTTGGTCGGTCCCTATCCGAGCGGCGCGCCGGCGATCTATCTCGACCAGGTCGCCAAGCTCGGTTTCCCCTGCGGCATCATCGGCTGCGTCGGCAACGACGACTTCGGCTGGGTGAACATCGACCGCCTGAAGCAGGACGGCGCCGACACGTCGACCATCACCATGCTGAAGAACGCCACGACCGGCAGCGCCTTCGTCACCTACAAGGAATCGGGCGACCGCGATTTCGTCTTCAACATCGTCAATAGCGCGTCCGGCCAGCTCGCGCCGGGCATGGTGGACGAGAACGTGCTCAAGGGCTGCACCCACTTCCACGTGATGGGCTCGTCGCTCTTTTCGGCGCAAATCATCGAGGCGATGATCAAGGCCATCCAGATCGTCAAGGCGCAGGGCGGGACGATCTCGTTTGATCCGAACATCCGCAAGGAGATGCTGGCGATTCCCGAGATGCGCGAGGCTCTCGGAAAGATCCTCGCGCTGACCGACGTCTTCCTGCCGAGCGGCGATGAAGTGACCCTGCTGGTCGGCGCGGCCAGCGAAAAGGAGGCAGTTGCGGAGTTGCTGCGGCGCGGCATCCAGGAAATCGTCGTCAAGCACGGTGCCAAGGGCGCGACCTTCTACGATGCGACGCAAGAGATCGAAATGCCGGCGATCACTGTCGAGGAAATCGATCCAACTGGCGCCGGCGACTGCTTCGGCGCGACCTTCGTGACCTGCCGCAAGATGGGCAAGACGCCGGCCGAGGCGATGCGCTACGCCGTCGCCAGCGGCGCCAAGGCGGTGCTGAAGAAAGGACCGATGGAGGGCACGGCGACGTTTGCCGAACTCGACGCCTTCCTCAAGGAAATGGCGCGCTAATTGCGAGGTTTGCCATGAATGCACTCGACGAATTTGTTGCTCAACTGGAACGCAACCGGCGCGGACAGGGCGGTGTCGCCGTCTCGGTCTGCTCGGCGCACCCGCTGGTCCTGCGTGCCGCGTTCCGCTCGGCGCTGCGCCACGACACCTTCGCGTTGATCGAATCGACGTCCAACCAGGTTGACCAGTACGGCGGCTACACCGGCATGAAACCGGCCGACTTTGCCGCGCTGGTCAGGAAGATCGCCGTGGAAGAGGGCTTCCCGGCCGAGCGCGTGCTGCTCGGCGGCGACCATCTCGGGCCGAACACTTGGCGGCAGTTCGGTTCCGAAAAGGCGATGCAGGAGACGCTGGAACTCGTGCGCTCCTACGTGCAGGCGGGCTATCGCAAGATCCACCTCGACGCGAGCTTCGTCTGTTCCGACGACGCCGGTCCGTTGAGCGACGAAATCGTCGCCCGGCGTTGCGCGCAGATGGCTCAGGTCGCCGAAGCGGCGGCTTCCGGCACCAAGCCCATCTACGTCGTCGGCACCGAAGTTCCGATCCC
Organism: Propionivibrio sp.; assembly: GCF_017995515.1. Classification (GTDB taxonomy): domain Bacteria; phylum Pseudomonadota; class Gammaproteobacteria; order Burkholderiales; family Rhodocyclaceae; genus Propionivibrio. The sequence continues at coordinate 22,037 of NZ_JAGOIT010000016.1, read as the reverse complement.
CGGCGGCACGCAAGTCGACGAGGGGATGCACGTCACGTCGCCGGCCGACGTCGAACGCACCCTGGGCATATTCCGGGAAACGTTCCTCGCGCATGGCTTGAGCGACGCGTGGAGTCGCGTCGTCGGTCTCGTCATCCAGCCGGGCGTCGAGTTCGGCGATGCGAGGGTGCATGACTACCAGCCGACGCCTGCGCTGACGGCCGTTATCGACCGGCAACCGGGCCTCGCCTACGAGGCGCACTCGACCGACTATCAATCGGGCTGCAACCTGGCGCGCCTCGCGCAAAACCACTTCTTCATCTTGAAGGTCGGGCCGTGGCTGACGTACGCGTTGCGCGAAGGGCTGTTCAGCCTGGAATGTATCGAGCGCGAGCTGAAACCGTCGAACCCGTCGCGCTTCCGCGAGACGCTGGCCGGCGTGATGAAGGCCGATCCGAAGTACTGGGAGAAGTACTACTCGGGCAGCGCCAACGAGGTGGATTACAAGATCGCCTTCAGCTACTCGGACCGCGCCCGCTACTACCTGGGGCACAAGGACGTGGTCGATTCGCTGAACAGCCTGCTTGAGAATCTTTCGCCGGAAGTGCCGGACGGGCTGATCAGCCAGTACCTGCCGCTGCAGTACCAGGCCGTGCGCGAAGGCCGGCTCGGTAAGCATCCGATGGATCTGGCGGTGGATCGCGTGAGCAATGTGCTCGATCTGTATTTCGCAGCGGGGAAGTGACGCTTCGTCATCAGGACAACGGTTTTTTATCCAGGGAAGATATCCAATGAAAGCGCTAGTCATCAATTGCCCGGGCGAGATGGAAGTGAAGGATGCGGCCAAACCTGCGCCGGGGCCGGGTGAAGTCCTGATCAAGGTGCGCGCGAGCGGCATCTGCGGAACGGACGTGCATATCCTCGAAGGCGGCTTCCCCGGCGCATATCCGCTGATTCCGGGGCACGAGTTCTGCGGCGAAGTCGTCGAGGTCGGACCGGGCTGCACGCGCATCAAGGTCGGCGACCGCGTCGCGGTCGAGCCGAACGTGCCGTGCAACAACTGCCCGGAATGTCTGCGCGGCGATCATCACTATTGCCGCAACATGATCGTTCCCGGCGTCAATCGGCCGGGCGGTTTCGGCGAATACGTCGTCGTTCTCGAACGCGGTGTCTTCTCGGTCGGCGATCTCGATTTTGCCGAGGGCGCCCTGGTTGAACCCCTGTCGTGCGTGCTGCACGCCGTCGAGATGCTTGCGCCGAAGATGTCCGATCGCGCATTGGTCATGGGCGCCGGGCCGATTGGCCTGATGCTCGGCCGCGTGCTCAAGTCGCGCGGCATCGCGCAGGTCGACTACCTCGAACGCCTCGACGAACGCCGCAACTACGCCGCCAAGGAAGGCCTGGGCGAGGTGTTCGCCGGTTTGGGTGAGGTGCCGGAAAAACACTACGAGTGCGTGCTCGACGCGACCGGCGTCGGGATGCTGGTCAGCGCAGCGGCCAATCGCTTCGTGCGTGCGCGCGGCAAGGTGCTGATCTTCGGCGTCCCGCACCCCGACAGCGAGATTCGCCTGAATCACTTCCGCGTCATGCGCGAGGAAATCCAGATCATCTCGAGCTTCACGTCGATCAAGAACACCTTCCAGGCGATCGACCTCATGCGCAGCGGGACGGTCAAGATGGACGGCATCATCAGCGACCGCATCCCGCTGTCGAAGGCGCCCGAGTACGTCCTGCGCATGAAGAACGGCGACGGCGGTATCCGGAAGGTCACGGTTACCGACTTTCAGGCTTGATTGAAGCTATTCCCGGCGGCGCTCCCGCCGGGGTTTTTCTGCGACAGTGATTGAACGCTGCCAATTTGTAGTCAAATCGCGAAACGTTTCGTCCTTGCTTTTGATGATTGAAACGAAACGTTTCGCTTCTCAGTGAAAGGAAGTATTCATGGAAAATCAGACCTTCGCGATTGCCGCCGATGGCGTCGATCCGTCGCGTGTGCCCTACAAGACGCTCCATACCGGCGCTCGCATTCCCTGTATCGGAATCGGAACGTTCGGCTCCGACCGCTTCTCCGGCGAGGAAGTCGCCGCCGCCGTGCTCGGCGCGATCTCGGTCGGTTATCGGCACGTCGATTGCGCGTCGGTGTACGCCAATGAACACCTGATCGGCGAGAGCCTGCAGAAGGCCGTCGCCGGCGGCATCAAGCGCGAAGACCTGTTCATTACCTCCAAAGTCTGGAACAACATGCACGGCGAGGGCGACATCCTGCTCTCGGTCGCGAAAACGCTGAAAGACCTGCGCCTCGATTACCTCGACCTCTTCCTCGTGCACTGGCCGTTCCCGAACCACCACGCCACCGGCGTCAGCGTCAATTCGCGCGATCCGCACGCCGTGCCGTACATCCACGAAAACTACATGAAGACCTGGCGGCAGATGGAGCGGTTGGTCGATATGGGCTTGGTGAAGGCGATCGGCACGTCGAACGTGACGGTACCGAAGCTCAAGCTGATCCTGCGTGACGCGCGGATCAAGCCGGCGGTCAATGAGATGGAACTGCACCCGCACTTCCAGCAGCCGGCGCTTTTTCAGTTCTGCCTGGACAACAACATCGTCCCGATCGGCTACAGCCCGATCGGCTCGCCGAATCGGCCGGACCGCGACAAGACGGACACCGACACAGTCGACGTCGAAGACCCGGTCGTCGTCGCCATCGCCAAGCGCCTGGGCGTGCATCCGGCGCTCGTCTGCCTGAAGTGGGCGGTGCAGCGCGGGCAGATTCCGATCCCGTTCAGCATCCACCGCAAGAACTACCTCGCGAACATTCGCAGCGTGACCGAGAATCTCCTGTCCGACGACGAAATGAAGGCGATGGCCGGCATCGACAGGAACTGCCGCCTGATCAAGGGTCAGGTCTTCCTCTGGCCGACGGCGAAGGACTGGCCGGATCTCTGGGACGAGGACGGGACGATCGCCGGCGCGTAGCCATAGGCGGCAATCCATCGCAGGCCCGGCCGACGAGCGCCGGGTCCGTCCAGCCGGCAGACAGCGAGGCACCCGGAATTTCAGTTACCATCAAGGACGTCGCCCGACATACGGGACTTTCGATCGCGACCATCTCCAAGTTCATCAACGGCGGCAACGTGCTGGAGCGGAACCGGGAGGCCATCGCGCAGGCGATCAGTGACCTCGGATTCCACGTCAACGAGATCGCGCGCGGCCTGAAAACGAGTCGCACGATGACGGTCGGCGTCCTCATCCCCGACCTCGAAAACGTCTTCTGCACGAGCATCGTCGCGCACATCGAGAATACGCTGCTGCGGGCCGGCTACAGCAGCCTCATCTGCGACTATCGCGAGGATAGGGCGCTCGAACGCGAGAAACTGGAGTTCCTGGCCAAGAAGTCGGTCGACGGCTTCATCTACATGCCGCTCGGCAATCAGGAGGATGTCGTCGCACGCTTCCTTGAACGATCGCTCCCGGTCATCCTGATCGACCGTCCGCTGTCGGGCCTCGCTTGCGACACGGTGCTCGTCGACAACCTGAACGCAGCTTACGGCGCGATCGAACACCTCATCCATCACGGACATCGGCGCATCGGGATCATCGCCGGACCACCCGGAGTCTACACCGCGCAGGAACGCCTCAGGGGCTATCGGCGCGTGCACGAGGACTTTGACCTGCCGATCGCCGACGACCTGATTCTCGAGGGCGACTACAGCCTGGAGAGCGGCCATCGCCTGATGGACCAATTACTCAAGCGCCCGGACCCGCCGTCGGCGGTCTTCGTCACGAACTATGAAATGACGCTCGGCGCGATCATGGCGCTGAACGAGTCGCCGATTCGCGTGCCCGACGAACTGTCGATCATCGGCTTCGACAACCAGCAACTCGCCCGCATCGTCAAACCGGCGCTGACCATCGTCGTGCAGCCGATTCAGGCGATCGGCGAGACGGCGGCGGCGTTGCTGCTGAAGCGCTTGCGTGGCGATCGTGCCGGCTTTCCGGCGATACACCGGCTGAAAACGCGTCTGGTCATGGGTGCGTCGGTCAAACGCTCGGACTAGCCCCCGCGACGCGCATCAGGCGCCTGCCTTCGTTGCGCAAAGGCAGGTGGCCCCGGATCTCAGGCGGGCACGTCCGGGACGAGCATTCGTTCGAGATGGTAAATCTTGTCCTTGAGCAGGAGCTTGCGCTTCTTGAGGCGGTGGATCAGCAGCTGATCCTGTTCCGGTAAAGGGGTGCTGGCGAGGTGGTCGATTATCAGGTTCAGGTCGCGGTGCTCCACCTCGAGTTCGTTCAAGGTGGCGCGTGCGTTGGTAATTTCTTCTTCGGTCAGCATCGTTCAACGTCCCATAGGTTGGTATCAGATTCGCGCAAAGGAAAACCGTGAATACCGCTTGATTGGCCAGGATTCGACCACGGCTTTCTTCACCCTCTGCGAGCGCCGGATCGCCCCGTTCAAGGGCTCCGATGCACCACATTGAGGCCTATGGTAGGCGCGCCCAAGGCAAAAGACAACGACGATCTTGCGCTTCCCGGCGGCGCGCCGAAGCCCGGATACGGCGCCGTTCGGCGTGATCGAACTATGGTATCTTGGCCCGTTCGGTTCCCTGAACAGCGGCCGTTGCCGCGTGATCGTCATCTCATGGGCATGGCACTTTTTGCACTGATCGCCGTTCTGCTGATCGAGCAGATGCGGCCCTTGCCGTACCGGCAGGCGGTGCTGGAGCCGCTCGGGCGGCTGGCGCGCCTGCTTGAGGGCGTGTTCAACGCCGGCGAGCACCGCTACGGCGTCGTGGCCTGGCTGGTCGCGGTCGGCGGGCTCGTACTCGTCGCCGTCGTGGTCCATATCTCGCTGGCGGCGCTCAGTCCGCCCCTTGCCTGGCTCTGGAACGTCCTCGTCCTCTACCTCACGCTCGGCTTTCGGCAGTTCAGCCATCATTTCACGAACATTCAGTTTGCCTTGCGCATGGAAGACCTGCCGCGTGCGCGCAAGGCCCTGGGCGAATGGCGCGCGTGTTCGGCCGAAGGGCTCGCGGCGTCCGACCTGGCGCGCCTGGCGATCGAAGAGGCGCTAGCCGCTTCGCACCGGCACGTGTTCGCCGTGCTCCTCTGCTTCATCCTGCTGCCCGGCCCGTGCGGTGCAGTCCTCTATCGCACGGCCGCCTTCCTTGCCGATACCTGGGGCCGGCGCGAGGAAGACGAGGCGGGGTCGTTCGGCGTCTTCTCGCGCCAGGCGTTCGCCGTCATCGACTGGCTGCCGGCCCGGGCGACGGCGGCGGGCTTCGCCATCGTCGGCAACTTCGAGGATGCCGTCTATTGCTGGCGAAACCAGGTCGGCCGCTGGGCGGACAACGCCCGGGGCGGGTGCGCGGGCGTCGTCCTGGCGAGCGGCGCTGGCGCCTTGGGAGTCCGCCTTGGCGTGCCCGCGGCCGGAGATGACGTGATCGACGCGGTGGAGATCGGCGAGGCGGCCGACGTCGATTTCATGCAAGGCGCGGTCGGACTCGTCTGGCGCGCCTTGCTGCTGTGGTTGTCGCTGATGCTGCTGATCACGTTTGCCGGGCTGGTCGGCGGATAGGTCGGCGGCACCGTTCATTTTCCGGGGGAGAGCAGAATGGGTCGAGACGTCGTGGTGTTGAGTGCCGTTCGTTCCGCAGTGGGTACCTTTGGCGGGGCGCTGGCCGGGATCGAACCGGCGGAACTTGCCGGTCTCGTTATGCGCGAGGCCGTCGCCCGATCGGCGGCCGAGGCCGGGCGGATCGGCTACGTCACGCTCGGTACCTGCATCCCGACCGATGCGCGCTACCCCTACGTTGCGCGCGTCGCGTCGATCCAGGCCGGCCTGCCGATGGGTTCGGTCGCCATGCAGGTCAATCGCCTGTGCTCGTCGGGGTTGCAGGCGATCGTCAGCTCGGCGCAGAACATCCTGCTCGGCGACAGCGACTATGCGATCGGCGGCGGCGTCGAGGTCATGTCGCGCGGCGGCTACATGCTGCCGGCCTTGCGCTCCGGCGCGCGCATGGGCGACACGCAGGCGATCGACATGATGGTCTCGGTGCTGACCGATCCCTTTGGCGTCGGGCACATGGGGGTCACCGCCGAGAACCTCGCCGTCAAGTGGGACATCTCGCGCGAAGAACAGGACGCGTTTGCCGTCGAATCGCAGCGCCGCGCCGCACAGGCGATCGCGGACGGGCGTTTCCGCACGCAGATCGTTCCGGTCGTCGTGAAGACGCGCAAGGGCGACGTCGTGTTCGACACCGACGAACACTGCCGGCCGGGCACGACGCTCGAAGCTCTGGCCAAAATGAAGCCGGCGTTCAAAAAGGACGGGACGGTGACAGCGGGCAACGCTTCTGGCATCAACGACGGCGCCGCCTTCCTCGTCCTCGCCGAGGCGGACGTCGCGGCGCGGGCGGGGCAGCGGCCGATTGCCCGCCTCGCCGCCTACGCGCTGGCCGGCGTGCCGAACGAGATCATGGGCGAAGGGCCGATTCCGGCGACGCAGGCGGCGCTCAGGAAAGCGGGCTTGACGCTGGAACAGATGGACGTGATCGAGGCCAACGAAGCCTTCGCCGCGCAGGCGCTGGCGGTGATGCGCAGCCTCGGCCTCGATCCCGGGAAGACGAATCCGAACGGCGGTGCGATCGCGCTCGGCCATCCGGTCGGCTGCTCGGGCGCGTTCATCGCGACCAAGGCGCTGTACGAGTTGCAGCGTATCGGAGGTCGCTATGCGCTGGTGACGATGTGCATCGGCGGCGGGCAGGGCATCGCGGCGATTTTCGAGCGCCTCTGAGCGCGCGCGGTCAGTAGAGCAGGAATTCAGCGCGCTCCGCGCTCCACGCTGTCTCGTCGTGTCGGGCCAGGTGGTCCAGGTCGTCGGGCAGGGCGGCGGGGTCGTCGACCCAGTCGCGCAGCAACGGGCTGCCGTTGATGAGGTCGATGGCCAGGCGGTCGTGCTCGTACTCATAGGCAAAGTCGCGCCACAGCGGATAGTCCGGCTGCAGGCGCCGGATCGCCTTGAAGGCGAGGCTCTGCAGCCGCCACGGACGGAAGCCGTCGTGGCGGTAGCGGCCGTTGTCGACGTGGATCTGGAGCCCGTTGCACAAAGTGCCGGTGTGCTTGTGAAAGGTCGGCTCGAACCAGCAATCGCGCAGGATGCAGCCGTCGAGCCAGCCGGGTGCGAGCGTCTGCATCTCTGCGAGCACGGCACGCGCGTCAAGATCAGGCGCGCCGAACAGTTCGAGCGGGCGGGTCGTGCCGCGGCCTTCGGAGAGCGTCGTCCCTTCGAGCATGACGGTGCCGGCGTAGCAGCGCGCCATCGAGAGATTCGGCGCGTTCGGGCTCGGGTTGATCCAGCAGCGCTCGTCGAGCGGCCAGCCGAAGCCGGGCGCTGCGTCCGGCTGCCAGCCTTCCATCGCGATGACCCGGCAGTCGACGTCGATCCTGAAGCGGGCGATGAACCAGCGCGCCAGTTCGCCCATCGTCAGGCCGTGGCGCATCGGCATCGGGCCGGCGCCGACGAAACTCTCCCAACCGCGGCGCAGCGTCAGCCCCTCGACTGGCCGTCCGGCCGGGTTGGGCCGGTCGAGAATCCACACCGCCTTGCCCGCCGCGGCGGCGGCTTCGAGCAGGTAGCGCAGGGTCGTGATGAAGGTGTAGATGCGGCAGCCGAGATCCTGGAGGTCGATCAGCAGGACGTCAAAAGTGTCCATCATCCCGGCAGTCGGTCGCCTGACTGTGCCGTACAGGCTGAAGACCGGGATGCCGTGGCGCGGATCGACGAAATCCGGCGATTCGACCATGTTGTCCTGCTTGTCGCCGCGCAAGCCGTGCTGCGGGCCGAAAGCAGCGCTGAGTTGGATGTCAGCAAGCGTGGCGAGCGCGTCGATGGCGTGTGTGAGGTTCGTCGTGACCGATGCCGGGTGGGCGAGCAGGGCTACGCGCTTGCCGGCCAGCGGCTTGCGCAAGGCGGGATCGGCAAGCAGGCGGTCAAGACCGAAGATAACGGACATGGCGGACTCTCGGGGAAATGAGGCAGCGATTCTAACGGGTTGCGATTGCCGGAAACCAGTCCGGCATGTGTTTCCGGAACGACGTTCATTACAATGGCGGTTTTCACCGCACATCGTGTGTTCGGCAGGAGAGATCAAAAATGACGAGAAGGTACTTTGGAACAGACGGCGTGCGCGGACGCGTGGGGCAGTCGCCGATTACGCCGGATTTTGTGATGCACCTCGGCTATTCGGCCGGCAAGGTGCTGGTCGCGCATGAAAGCGCAAGCGGACACCTGAAAGCGGGCGAACGCCCCGCCGTGCTGATCGGCAAGGACACGCGCATTTCCGGCTACATGCTCGAGGCTGCGCTTGAGGCGGGTTTCGCCGCAGCGGGTGTCGACGTTTGCCTGGTCGGGCCGATGCCGACACCGGCGGTGGCCTACCTCACACGCGCGCTGCGCCTGCAGGCGGGGATCGTCATTTCCGCCTCGCACAACCCGTTCTACGACAACGGGATCAAGTTTTTTTCGGCGCACGGCACCAAGCTGGACGATGCGATCGAGGCCGGGATCGAGGGCGGCATCGACGCGCCGATCGTCTGCGTACAGTCGTCGGAGCTCGGGCGCGCGCGCCGCATCGACGACGCGGCCGGGCGCTACATCGAGTTCTGCAAGAGCACCTTCCCGAACGATCTCGATCTGCGCGGGCTGAAGATCGTCGTCGATTGCGCGCACGGGGCGGCTTACCACATCGCGCCGCATGTCTTCCATGAACTCGGCGCGGAGGTGATCGCCATCGGCGCCGAGCCGAATGGCTTGAACATCAACAAGGACGTCGGGGCGACGGCAACCGGTGCCCTGAGCAAGGCCGTGCTCGAGAACCAGGCCGACCTGGGTATCGCGCTTGACGGCGACGCCGACCGGGTGATGATGGTCGACTCGTCCGGGCAGGTGTATGACGGCGACCAGCTGCTGCTCGCCGTCGTCAAGAGCCGCTTGCGCCAGGGTCCGGTCGCGGGCGTCGTCGGTACCCTTATGACCAATCTCGCCTTCGAACACGCGCTGGCAGAGCTCGACGTTCCGTTTGCCCGCGCTGCAGTTGGCGATCGCTACGTGCTCGAAATGTTGCGCGAAAAGGGCTGGTTGTTCGGCGGCGAAAACTCCGGACACATCCTCTGTCTCGACAAGCATACGACCGGAGATGGCATCGTCTCCGCGCTACAGGTGCTGACCGCCATCCGTCAGAACGGCGGCGAGCCGGGAAAACTGCTCGGCCAACTCGCGCTGTATCCGCAGCTCCTGATCAACGTGCCGCTCGTGAAAGGCTTCCCGTGGAAGGATCATCCGATGATCAACACGGCGCGCGCCGAGGTCGAGACGGAGCTGAACGGCGAGGGGCGGGTGCTCCTGCGGGCGTCCGGGACCGAGCCTTTGCTGCGCGTGATGGTCGAGGGGCGCGATTCTGCGAAGGTGCAATCGGCAGCTGAAAAGCTCGCGGCCGCGGTGCGGGAAGCGGTTTCGTCGTAACCTGACCCCACAACGAATGCAACACGGTTGGGCGTGAGACTCGGACGGCATGTGCCGGCGACCGCGGGTCCATCTGACTTTCGTGATGGCCGCGAACAATTGACCGGTCCGGCCCTGGCTGACTATAATTCCCACTTTTTTACGGGGTACCTTATGCGCCAAAAGCTCGTAGCAGGAAACTGGAAAATGCATGGTGGTTTGAAGTCCAACCAGCAATTGCTTCAGGACGTCGTTGCAGGTGCTGCTGACTTGAACGGCGTATCCGTTGCCGTTTGTGTTCCTTTCCCCTACCTGGCTCAGGCGCAATCCGCTCTGACCGGTACGGTCGTCGCGTGGGGCGCGCAGAACTTGAGCGAGCACGCGCAGGGCGCCTTCACCGGTGAGGTCAGCGCTTCGATGCTGCAGGATTTTGCTTGCCGTTACGTTCTTGTTGGTCACTCGGAGCGTCGGTCCATCTATGGCGAATCCGACGCGGTCATCGCCGAGAAGTTCGCTGCGGCGCTGGCGGCCGGTTTGCGGCCGGTTCTCTGCGTTGGCGAGACGCTGGCTCAGCGTGAGGCCGGTCAGACCGTCGATGTTGTGTCCGCGCAAATTGATGCTGTCCTCAAGCGTGCCGGTGTTGCCGCGTTTGCCAACGCCGTGGTTGCGTATGAGCCGGTCTGGGCAATCGGTACTGGCCGCACCGCGACTTCCGAGCAGGCTCAGGAAGTGCACGCTGCGATTCGCGCGCAAATCGCGCAAGCCGATGCCGGTGTTGCCAGCGGTCTGCAGATCCTTTACGGCGGCAGCGTGAAGCCGGGTAACGCAGTCGAGCTGTTCGGCATGCCCGACATTGACGGTGGTTTGATCGGTGGCGCCGCGCTGGTTGCTGCCGATTTCCTGGCGATTTGCCGCGCTGGCGCAAAATAAAGAATCGACATGGAATATCTGTTCTCTGTAGTACTGGTGGTCCATATTCTTGCAGCCTTGGGTGTGATCGGCCTCGTGCTGGTTCAGCACGGCAAGGGTGCGGATATGGGCGCCGCTTTTGGCAGTGGGGCGTCCGGTAGCCTTTTTGGGGCGACCGGGTCGGCCAACTTCCTGAGCAGAACCACGGCCGTGTTGGCGACGGTGTTCTTCGTCACCAGCCTGTTGCTGGCCTATGTGGCCTCAAGCGCGCCAAAAACGACTGGCAGTGTGATGCAGGATACGGTAGAATCGACGCCTGCTTCCGGGGCCGTAGAAAAGGCTGGAGATGCTGGAAATACTGGCTCCAAGGCGAAGGATATTCCGAATTAGTTGTGAGTTTCTGGTGGGGAGGTTGTGTGTTCCCTCGTTTTGTCCCCGCCAGACGAAAAAATGCCGACGTGGTGAAATTGGTAGACACGCTATCTTGAGGGGGTAGTGACTTCGGTCGTATGAGTTCGAGTCTCATCGTCGGCACCAAGTTGGGCCATTCGCTGTTGTGATGGCCTGCGTCTGAATACGAGCGATAGCGTGGCGAATCATGCTTGAAAACTACTTCCCGGTTTTTGTGTTTGTTTTGGTGGGCCTGGTATTTGGAATAGCCCCCGTTATCACCGGGATGGTGGTTGCGCCGCATCGCCCCGATAGCGAGAAGCTTTCGCCGTATGAATGCGGCTTCGAGGCTTTCGAAGATGCGCGCATGAAGTTCGATGTGCGCTACTACCTCATCTCGATCCTGTTCATCCTTTTTGACCTTGAGGTCGCCTTTCTGGTGCCTTGGGCGACCATCTTTGGCGAAATCGTAAGCACGGATTCGGTCAAGGTGTTTGGCTTTATCGAAATGCTCGTTTTTATTGTCATTCTGGTCGTTGGTTACGCTTATGCCTGGGCCAAGGGTGCGCTGGACTGGGAGTGAGCGATGGGAATTGATGGCGTTCTCCAAGAAGGCTTCATTACGACGACGGCCGACAAACTGATCAACTACGTGCGTACCGGCTCGATGTGGCCGATGAGTTTTGGTCTGGCTTGTTGTGCGATCGAGATGATCCACGCGGGGTGTTCTCGTTATGACCTGGACCGTTTCGGGATTGTTTTCCGGCCGAGTCCTCGTCAGTCGGATGTGATGATCGTTGCCGGTACGCTGACCAACAAGATGGCGCCGGCATTGCGCAAAGTCTATGACCAGATGGCCGAGCCGCGTTGGGTGATATCGATGGGAACCTGCGCCAATGGCGGTGGCTACTACCACTATGCCTATTCGGTCGTGCGGGGATGTGATCGGATTGTGCCCGTGGATATCTACGTCCCCGGCTGTCCTCCGACGGCTGAGGCGCTGATTTATGGCCTGATTCAGCTACAGAACAAGATTCGTCGCACAAGCACAATCGCTCGTTAATTTCTCCGAAAGTTAGTCATGTCCACCAAGCTTGATCTGCTGAGTTCGAATCTGCAAAAGCACATCGGGGACCGTATAGCATTGCGTCAGGTGGCCCTTGGTGAAGTTACGATCGATGTGGCGGCCTCTGATTACCTGGGTGTGATGGCCGCGCTGCGCGATGAACCGGAATTGCGCTTTGAGGAATTGATGGACTTGTGCGGTATCGACTACCTCACGTACAAGGACGGGAACTGGGGCGGAAAGCGCTTTGCGGTCGTTAGTCATCTCGTTTCCGTCGCAAACAACTGGCGCGTCCGGGTTCGTTGTTTTGCTCCTGACGATGCCTTCCCGTCTGTTCCTTCCGTGGCGTCGATCTGGAATTCGGCCAACTGGTTCGAGCGGGAGGCGTTCGACCTGTACGGGATCGTATTCCCTGGTCATGCGGACCTGAGGCGTATCCTGACCGATTACGGCTTTGTCGGGCATCCGTTCCGCAAGGATTTTCCGATCTATGGGTACGTCGAAATGCGCTACGACCCGGATCAGCAGCGCGTCGTTTATCAGCCAGTGACCGTTGAACCGCGTGAGGTTACTCCGCGTATTGTCCGGGAAGAGAATTACGGGGACGTTGAAAATGCCTGATATTCAGAATTACACGCTGAACTTCGGTCCACAGCATCCGGCGGCGCACGGCGTGCTGCGGATGGTGCTTGAGCTGGATGGTGAGGTTGTTCAGCGCGCGGACCCGCACATCGGCATGTTGCACCGCGCGACGGAGAAACTCGCGGAGACCAAGACTTGGGCCCAGTCTGTTCCTTACATGGATCGCCTCGATTACATGTCGATGATGTGCAACGAGCATGCGTATTGCATGGCCATCGAACGCATGCTGGGCGTCGAGGTGCCAGTTCGGGCGCAGTACATCCGTGTGATGTTCGACGAAATTACCCGGATTCTTAATCATTTGCTGTGGATTGGCTCACACGGACTTGATCTCGGTGCGATGACCATGATGCTCTACGCGATGCGCGAGCGTGAGGATCTGGTTGACTGCTATGAGGCAGTTTCAGGTTCGCGATGGCACGCGGCGTACTATCGTCCGGGCGGCGTCTACCGGGATCTCCCGGATACCATGCCGCAGTACAAGGAATCGAAGTGGAAGAGTGGCGCGAAGCTCAAGAAGCTGAATGAAGCGCGCAGCGGCTCGTTGCTCGATTTTCTCGATGATTTCGTTCGCCGGTTCCCCGGGATAGTTGACGAGTACGAAACGCTGCTGACCGACAATCGGATCTGGAAGCAGCGATTGGTCAATGTCGGTATTGTCTCGCCCGAGCGCGCCATGCAACTCGGCTTTACCGGGCCGATGCTTCGCGGTTCGGGTATCGCGTGGGACTTGCGCAAAAAGCAGCCCTATGAAGTTTATGGCCGGCTCGACTTCGATATTCCGGTTGGCGTGACGGGCGATTGTTACGACCGCTACCTCGTTCGTGTCGAGGAAATGCGCCAGTCGAACCGGATCATCAAGCAGTGCATCGACTGGTTGCGCGTTAACCCCGGTCCCGTGATTACCGACAACCACAAGGTGGCGTCACCGTCGCGGGCGAGCATGAAGGCGAGCATGGAAGAGTTGATTCATCACTTCAAGCTTTGCTCCGAAGGTATTCACGTTCCTGAAGGTCAGGTCTACTCGGCAGTTGAGCATCCGAAAGGGGAGTTCGGGATCTATGTCGTTTCCGATGGGGCAAACAAGCCGTATCGCTTGAAGATTCGCTCGCCGGGCTATGTTCATCTGTCGTCGATGGACGAATTGACCCGTGGTTACATGATCGCCGACGTGGTCACGATGGTAGGCACAATTGATATCGTTTTTGGTGAGATCGACCGTTAATGCTAAATACTGAATCTCTGAGCAGAATCGATCGCGAGATCAACAAGTATCCGCCCGATCAGAAACAGTCTGCCGTCATGGCCGCGCTCGCCATAGCGCAGGAAGAGTTGGGTTGGCTGCCAAGCGAGGCCATCGAATTCGTTGCCAACTATTTGGGCATGGCGCCGATGGCGGCCTATGAGGTCGCAAGTTTTTACAACATGTACGACCTCAAGCCTGTCGGAAAGTACAAGCTGACCGTATGCACCAATCTTCCTTGCATGCTTTCTGGCGGTGTTGATGCCGGCGAGTATCTCAAGCACAAGCTCGGTATCGGGTTCAACGAGACAACGCCGGACGGTCGGATCACCCTCAAGGAGGGTGAGTGCATGGGGGCTTGCGGGGATGCGCCGGTAATGCTGGTCAACAACCGTCGGATGTGCAGTTGCATGCAGCCAGAGCAGATCGACAAATTGCTGGCGGAGCTCGAATAATGGCGATTCTGGGTGCAATCAAACCGATGCTCACGGTCGGCTTGGAAGGACAAGACAAGTGGCAACTTGACGAATACCTGAAACGCGGTGGGTATTCGGCGTTGAAGAAAATCCTTGCGAACAAGACTCCGCAAGAAGATGTTATCAATGAAATCAAGAAGTCTGTTCTCCGCGGACGCGGCGGTGCAGGCTTCCCGACGGGCCTGAAGTGGAGCTTCATGCCGCGCGTTTTTCCCGGCGACAAATATGTTGTCTGCAATTCCGATGAGGGTGAGCCCGGTACTTTCAAGGATCGCGATATCCTCCTGTTCAACCCGCATGCGGTGATCGAGGGGATGACGATCGCGGCGTATGCGATGGGTGCAGCAAGGGGCTACAACTACATTCACGGTGAGGTCTGGGAGGTTTACAAACGCTTCGAGGAGGCGCTTGAAGAGGCTCGCAAGGCCGGTTTGTTGGGAAAGAGCATTCTCGGCTCAGGGTTCGATTTCGAGTTGTTCGCGCATCATGGTTACGGCGCATACATCTGCGGCGAAGAAACGGCGTTGCTCGAATCGATTGAAGGAAAGAAAGGGCAGCCACGCTTCAAGCCGCCGTTCCCGGCGAGTTTCGGCCTTTTCGGCAAGCCGACGACGATCAACAATACCGAGACTTTTGCTGCCGTTCCCTTCATCCTGAACGTTGGGGCGGATGCCTATCTTGACGCTGGAAAAGCCAATAACGGCGGGACAAAGCTTTTCTCGGTTTCCGGGCACGTGAATCGCCCCGGAAATTACGAGATACCACTCGGAACGCCCTTCTCGACCTTGCTTGAAATGGCTGGCGGCATGCGCGGCGGACGCAAGTTGAAGGCGTGTATTCCCGGTGGCTCGTCGTCGCCCGTATTGCCTGGCGATGTGATGATGGATTGCACCATGGACTACGATTCGATCAGCAAGGCTGGATCGATGCTCGGGTCGGGCGCAGTGATCGTCATGGACGAGAGCACCTGCATGGTCAAGGCGCTCGATCGACTCTCGTTCTTTTACTACGAAGAGTCGTGTGGCCAGTGCACGCCGTGTCGCGAGGGTACGAATTGGCTATACAAAGTCGTTCATAGAATCGAGAACGGCTTGGGGCGCCCGGAAGATCTCGGTCTGCTTGGCAGCATTACATCGAATATCATGGGGCGCACGATCTGTGCCCTGGGCGACGCGGCGTCGATGCCGGTGCAGAGTTTCATCAAGCACTTCCGCGACGAATTCGCTTATCACATTGAACACAAGAAGTGCCTGGTTCCGCTTGAAGTGCAACGCGCGGGAAGCGGCTTCTTCAAGGCATCGGTCTAAGGTAGCGTTATGCTAGACATTGAAATCGACGGCAAGCAGGTGCAGGTGCCCGCGGGTAGCACCATCATGGATGCAGCGCAGGCGGTTGGGGCATACATTCCGCATTTCTGCTACCACAAGAAGCTGTCAATCTCGGCGAACTGCAGAATGTGCTTGGTGCAGGTCGAGAAAGCGCCCAAACCATTACCGGCTTGCGCCACGCCGGTGACTGCCGGAATGAAGGTGTTCACCCATTCCGATCTGGCAGTGACGGCACAAAAAGGCGTGATGGAGTTCCTGTTGATCAATCACCCCCTCGATTGCCCGATTTGCGATCAGGGTGGCGAGTGTCAGTTGCAGGATCTGGCCGTTGGTTACGGCGGTAATGCGTCGCGCTACAACGAAGCAAAGCGCGTCGTGTTTCAAAAGAATGTCGGGCCGCTCATTTCGATGCAGGAGATGTCCCGGTGTATCCATTGCACCCGGTGCGTGCGGTTCGGGCAGGAGATTGCCGGTGTAATGGAACTCGGCATGGCTAATCGGAACATGCATTCCGAAATCCAAACTTTCGTCGGGCGTACCATTGATTCCGAACTTTCCGGAAACATGATTGATCTGTGCCCCGTCGGTGCCTTGACGTCCAAGCCTTTCCGGTATTCAGCGCGTAGTTGGGAGTTGTCGCGCCGCAAGTCGATCAGTTCGCATGACAGTCTTGGCTCGAATTTGACCGTGCAAGTGAAGAACGGCAAGGTCATGCGCGTGCTTCCGCGCGAAAACGAGGATGTCAATGAGTGCTGGATCTCGGACAGGGACCGCTTTTCGTACGAGGCACTGAATTCCGCCGATCGATTAACCAAGCCGATGGTCCGTGTTGACGGCGCACTCAGGGAAGTTGAGTGGAATGTCGCACTCGACTACGTTTGCCATGCATTAAAGGACATCGCGAAGACTCACTCCCCGGAATCAATCGCTGCGCTGGCTGCACCGAATTCAACGCTTGAAGAGTTGTATTTGCTCAAGAAGTTGATGACCGGGATCGGTTCGGGAAATATCGATTTCCGTCCTCGCCGGCGTGATTTTTCCACCGACGCCAAACTCAAGGGTGTCCCGTGGCTCGGCCTCAAGCTTTCTGAAATCAAGAGCTTGGATTCGGTTCTTGTCGTCGGCAGTTTCCTGCGAAAAGACCATCCGCTTTTCGCGCAGCGCTTGCGCCAGCTTGCGAAGAAGGGGGGCAAGGTCAGTCTGCTGACTGTGGCTACCGATGATCCATTGATCAACCTTCATGCCCAGATGACGGTCAAGCCGTCGGAGTTGATCGACACGCTGGCCGGCATTGTCAAGGCTGTCGCCGAGGTCAAGGGCGTTACAGTTCCCGTTGGGCTTGAGTCGGTTGCACCCTGTGCAACGAGCGTCTCGATTGCCCGGAGCCTGGTCGATGGCGAACAGCGGGCGGTATTCCTTGGTAATGTCGCAGAGCAGCATCCTCGCGCGGCGCAACTTCACGCACTTGCAGCGACGCTTTCCGATCTGATCGGAGGACGGTTGGGATTCATCACCGAGGCTGCGAACACGGTTGGCGGCTATTTGGTGAATGCACTGCCAACCGGGCTCAATGCTTACGAGATGTTCGCCCAGCCGCGAAAAGCCTACATTCTGCTGGGTGTCGAGCCCGACCTGGATTGCCACAATCCGCTGCTTGCGACAGAAGCGCTCAAGCAGGCGTCGCTGGTCGTCGCAATGTCGCCGTACAAGCATTCCGCAGCGCTCGAGTACGCGGATGTCTTGCTGCCTGTTGCACCGTTTACCGAGTCTTCCGGGACTTTCGTGAATGCCGAGGGACGAATTCAGAGCTTTAACGGTGTGGTGAGACCTCTTGGCGATACGCGCCCCGGGTGGAAGGTTCTGCGAGTACTCGGGAATCTCCTTGGGCTTGCCGGATTCAACCACGAGTCGAGTGAGCAGGTGAGAGACGAGGTGATGCCAGGTGCGGGGCAATTCGCCGACGGACTGAATAACGCGATTGTTGACTTGCCTCTGGTGCTTGAGCAGTCCGAACCATCAGCCTCGCTTCAGAGGATTGCGCAGGTGCCGATCTACTTCTCGGATGCGTTGGTACGACGGGCGGCGTCGCTTCAGATGACGAAGGATTCGGCCGTTCCCACCGTGCGGTTGGCCGCGGAAACGATTGAGAATCTGGGCTTGAGTGTTGGGGGGGCTGTGCGTGTAACCCAGAATGCCGGACAGGCACTTCTCGAGGTCGAGGTTGACGATGCTGTCCCGGCAGGCTGCGCCCGCGTTGTGGCGGGCCATGCCATGACGGCGATGCTGGGTGACATGTTCGGTGTGATTTCGGTGGAGCGCGCATGATGGTCGAGACGCTGCAACAACTATTGCCGACGTTCTTGATGCCGTACTTCGACGGTCTGATGCAGTTCGGCCAGGACGTCTTCGGCTCGAATTGGCAGAACGTGCTGACGTTGGTCTGGACGCTTATCAAGGTCATTCTGATCATCGCGCCGCTGCTTCTTATCGTCGCTTACGTCACGTTCTGCGAGCGTAAAGTTATCGGCTGGATGCAGGTGCGTATCGGCCCGAATCGGGTCGGTCCGTGGGGTTTGATTCAGCCGATCGCTGACGGCCTGAAGTTGATGCTCAAGGAAGTCACCATTCCTTCCGGAGCCGATAAGTCGGTCTTTCTGCTGGCTCCGGTCTTCGCGTTTGCCCCCGCTCTTGTCGCCTGGGCGGTTATCCCCTTCAACGATGTCCTGGTTCTCGCGAATGTGAACGCGAGTCTGCTGTTCATCATGGGGGTCACGTCAATCGGTGTCTATGGCATCGTTTTGGCGGGCTGGGCCTCGAATTCCAAGTACGCGTTTCTCGGCGGAATGCGCTCGGCCGCACAGATGGTTTCCTACGAAGTTGCGATGGGGCTTGCGCTCGTTGTCGTGCTGATGGTTTCGAACAGTCTGAACCTGGTCGATATCGTCAAGGGGCAGGGACAGGGGCGCTTTGCCGACATGGGTCTGGGCTTCCTGTCTTGGAATTGGCTCTCGCTGCTTCCGATGTTCGTTGTCTACATGGTTTCCATCGTCGCCGAGACGAACCGCGCGCCGTTTGACATGGCGGAAGGCGAGTCTGAAATCGTTGGCTATCACGTCGAGTATTCGGGCATGGCCTTCGCCGTATTCCAGCTCGCCGAGTATTCGGCGATGATCCTTTGCTCCACCATGGTTTCGCTGGTATTCCTTGGCGGATGGTTGTCACCGGTCGGCTTCCTGCCTGACAGCGCCTTCTGGTTGTTCGCAAAGATTTCTTCCATCATATTTTTCTTCTTCTGGATACGTGCAACGTTTCCGCGCTATCGCTATGACCAGATCATGCGTTTGGGCTGGAAGGTTTTTATACCGGTGTGTCTCGTCTGGCTCTTGGTTGTCGGCTGCTGGATGATGTCACCGTGGAATATCTGGAAGTGAGAGGCGAAGTGCCAATGGGATCGATAAAAGAGATTTTCAACAGCCTCTTTCTCCGCGAGCTGTTTAAAGGGATGTCCGTGACCGGGCGACACGTGTTCGCACGCAAGATCACCGTTCAGTATCCCGAGGAAAAGACACCACAAAGCTTTCGCTTCCGAGGTTTGCACGCGCTCCGGCGTTATCCCAACGGCGAAGAGCGTTGCATCGCGTGCAAGCTCTGCGAGGCCGTGTGCCCGGCGATGGCGATCGTTATCGAGTCGGCGGAGCGGGATGATGGTTCAAGACGTACGACGCGCTACGACATTGACTTCAACAAGTGCATCTTCTGTGGTTTCTGCGAGGAGGCGTGCCCGGTCGACGCGATCGTCGAGACGCGCGTTTATGAGTATCACGGGGAAAAGCGCGGCGACCTCTACTACACCAAGCCGATGTTGCTGGCCAATGGGGAGCGCTACGAGGCGCAAATCGCTGAAGACCGCGAGCTTGATTCGAAATACCGCTAACAGGCGCTGACAAGATGGAATTCAAGACGTTCGTTTTTTACTTTCTCTCCGCGATCCTGGTCTACGCTGCGTTGCGGGTTGTCACGTTGCGTAATCCGGTACATGCTGCGCTGCATCTGGTTCTGGCATTCTTTAGTGCGGCCGGTGTATGGATTCTTCTGCAAGCCGAGTTTCTTGCTATCGCGTTGATTCTTGTCTATGTCGGCGCGGTGATGGTCTTGTTCCTGTTCGTTGTCATGCTCCTGGACATCAATCTTGATCGCCTGCGCGAGGGATTCTGGAGTTACTTGCCATTGGGGGCGATTGTTGCACTCCTGATGGTCGCCGAGATGGGGCTCGTCCTTGGCGGGAGCTTCTTCAACTGGTTCGAGAAAGACGTTCCGCAGGCTGCCGCCGACTACAGCAACGTCCAGGCAGTCGGGCGCCTACTGTTTACTGACTACGTCTATCCGTTCGAACTTGCTTCAGTCATCCTTCTCGTCGGTATCGTAGCCGCCGTAGCACTCACGCTGCGCGGGAAGAGGAAGAGCAAGTCGGTTAGCCCGTCGCAGCAGGTTTTCGTCAAGTCGGCTGATCGCGTTCGAGTGCTGAAGATGCCGGCGGAAGGCAACGACTGATAGAACACGGATCAATGGAGTCAGGTAGTCGAATCCACCAACGGTGGTGATTAACGGGATGACGAGCTTCAGGTCGCACAGCTAGTTTTTGCTTGACGAAGCCTATCGCTAATAAGTAATCGGAGAGGCATTTTGCTTACACTGTCACATTTTTTGATACTCGGCGCCGTTCTGTTTGCCATTAGCATCGTCGGGATCTTCCTCAACAGGAAGAATCTGATCATCATCTTGATGTCCATCGAGTTGATGCTGCTCTCGGTGAATATGAACTTCATAGCCTTCTCCCACTACCTCCAGGATCTTGCCGGACAGATCTTCGTCTTCTTCATTTTGACGGTTGCTGCCGCCGAGTCGGCCATCGGGCTAGCTATTCTTGTCGTGCTGTTCCGTAACCTCAAAACCATCCATGTGGATGATCTGGACAGCTTGAAGGGCTAACATGGAAATGCAGAATATTTACTTGGCAGTGCCGCTGGCACCTCTTGTCGGCGCAGCGATTGCGGGTCTGTTTTGTCGGCTGATTCCGCGCTGGCTCGCCCATACCGCGACCATCCTCGGGGTCGCCACCGCTTTCGTCCTTTCTGTCGTTATCTTCAACGATGTCAAGGCCGGGAATACCTTTAACGGGCCGGTCTATGAGTGGCTTACCTCCGGCGATTACCGGTTTCAGGTCGGCTTCCTTATCGATCAATTGACGGTAACCATGATGCTTGTGGTCACGTTTGTGTCCCTGATGGTTCACATCTACACGATCGGCTATATGCGTGACGATCCGGGCTACAACCGCTTCTTCAGTTACATCGCGCTGTTTACCTTTGCCATGCTCATGCTGGTCATGAGCAACAATTTCATGCAGTTGTTCTTCGGCTGGGAGGCGGTCGGTCTCGTCTCGTACCTGCTGATCGGTTTTTGGTATACCCGGCCGACAGCGATTGTCGCCAACATGAAGGCTTTTCTGGTTAACCGTGTGGGCGACTTTGGTTTCATCCTCGGTATTGGCCTGGTCCTGGCGCATTTCGGGACGCTGGATTACAAGACGGTGTTTGAACAAGCGCCTACTCTCGCAACTGCGACATTGACATTGGTTCCAGGCTACGAGTGGGGCACAGTTTCGCTGATGAGCGCCATTTGCATCCTCCTGTTCATCGGCGCGATGGGTAAGTCGGCCCAGGTCCCTCTGCACGTGTGGCTCCCTGATTCGATGGAGGGCCCGACACCTATCTCGGCACTTATCCATGCCGCCACAATGGTTACCGCCGGTATCTTCATGGTTGCGCGGATGTCGCACCTGTTCGAGTTGTCCGATACGGCTTTGTCGTTCGTCATCATCATTGGTTCGATCACAGCGCTGTTCATGGGCTTCCTTGGCGTGATCCAGAATGACATCAAGCGGGTTGTCGCCTATTCGACGCTATCGCAGCTTGGCTACATGACCGTTGCGTTGGGTGCGTCAGCCTACTCCGTCGCAATCTTTCACTTGATGACTCACGCCTTCTTCAAGGCACTGCTCTTCCTCGGTGCAGGCTCGGTCATCATTGGAATGCATCACGATCAGGACATTCGGAACATGGGTGGGTTGCGCAAGTACATGCCGGTCACGTGGTTGACGTCGCTGGTTGGTTCGCTTGCGCTCATCGGGACACCTTTCTTCGCCGGCTTTTACTCGAAGGACTCGATCATCGAGGCGGTGGCCTTGTCGCACATCACAGGCTCGGGTTTCGCGTATTTTTCGGTCATGGCCGGCGTCTTCATCACGGCTTTCTACTCGTTCCGCATGTACTTCCTGGTCTTCCACGGTGAAGAGCGTTTTGGCAAAGCACATGCTGACGGCGCCCATCACGATGCACATGCGAAGCATGCTGGCGATGATGACCACGGTAGCGCCGACGATGTACACGAGCATCACGGTCTCAAGCCTGGGCAGAAACCGCATGAGACGCCGTGGGTTGTT
>NZ_JAGOIT010000073.1 GCF_017995515.1 Propionivibrio sp. | reverse complement strand
TCGCGAATGCCGGCAAAGAGCACCAGCACCAGTGAGAACCCGACGGCGCTGGCGGCGCCGAAAAGCAGCGATTCAAGGAAGTTGTGCTTGTTGGCGACGTTGAGCAGCGGTACGCCGAGCACCGCGCAATTGGTCGTGATCAGCGGCAGGTAGATGCCGAGCACCTGGTGCAGCACCGGGCTGGTTTTCTGGATGACCATTTCGGTCATCTGAACGATGGCGGCGATGGTGACGATGAACGACAGCGTGCGCAGGTATTCCAGCCCGAACGGCATGAGCAGGTAATGATCGATGACGTAGCTGGCGCCGGTGGCGACGGTGAGCACGAAGGTCGTTGCGGCGCCCATGCCGAAGGCGGTTTCCAGCTTCTTGGAGACGCCCATGAACGGGCACAGGCCGAGGATCTTCACCAGCACGACGTTGTTGACGAGCACCGCGCCGATGATGATGAACAGGTAGTGGGTCATGGTTGGTTGAACTGGTCCGGGCAAGGCTTCCGGACGGTCCGGGAAAGCTGCAAAGGCTTGCGATTATCGCCGTTTGAGCGTGGCCGATCAACCACGTTGGGAGCATATGATTAGACGGGGCGGCTATAAAGACGCCCTGTCGCGCACCGCTCAGCGTTTGCGTTCGGCGATGGTCCGGGCGACTTCGCCGACCAGATCCGGCCCGCGGTAGATGAAGCCGGTGTAGAGCTGGACGAGGCTGGCACCCGCGTCGAGTTTGGCGACTGCGTCCGCGCCCTGCATGATGCCGCCGACGCCGATGATCGGCACTTCACCCTTGAGGTGGCCGGCAAGCTTCTTGAGCACGGCGGTCGAACGCTCGAAAACCGGCGCACCCGAGAGACCGCCCGCCTCGTTGGCATTCGGCAGACCTTCGACCTCGGCGCGCGACAGCGTCGTGTTGGTGGCGATGACGCCGTCCATGCGGTGCTGGCGCAGGAGGTCGGCGATCGACCGGATCTGCTCGTCTTCAAGGTCCGGCGCGATCTTGAGCACCAGCGGCACGTACTTGCCGTGCTTTTCCGCCAGTCGCGTCTGCTCGGCCTTGAGTTGGCCGAGCAAGGCGTCGAGTGCGTCGTCCTTCTGTAGCTCGCGCAGGTTCTTGGTGTTCGGGCTGGAGATATTGATCGCGACGTAGCTGGCCGCGGTATAGACGCGGTCGAGGCAGATCAGGTAGTCATCGACGGCCTTCTCGATCGGCGTGTCGAAGTTCTTGCCGATGTTGATGCCGAGGATGCCGCCGGCTTGCGCGAACTTCGACTTCGCGACGTTGGCCAGCAACTGGTCGACGCCGTGGTTGTTGAAACCCATGCGGTTGATGATCGCCTGCTTTTCCGTGATGCGGAACATGCGCGGCTTGGGGTTGCCCGGTTGCGGGCGCGGCGTCACCGTGCCGATCTCGATGAAGCCGAAGCCGAGGCTGGCCAGCGCGTCGATGTGCTCGCCGTTCTTGTCCAGTCCGGCGGCGAGGCCGACCGGATTGGGGAAAACGAGACCCATCAGTTCGACCGGATCGGCTGCGATGGGTTTGGCCAGCAGGCAGGCGATGCCGGCGCGGTTGAGAAAGCCGATGCCGCTCATGCCGAGGCCGTGGGCCAGTTCCGGGTCGAGCGCGAAGAAGAATTTTCTGATCAGTGGATAGAGCATCGGCGGATTTTACCTTACCGGTCCGCCGCGATGGCTAAAGCCAGCCGACGCGTTTGAAGCGACGGTAGAGCAGCACGCAGGCGCCAGCGATGGCGAGGAGGGCCGTCGGGTAACCGTAGCGCCAGTCAAGCTCGGGCATGGCCTTGAAGTTCATGCCCCAGATGCCGGCGAAGGCGGTGGCGATGGCGAAGATGCCGCCCCAGGCGGCGAGTTTCTTGCTGACTTCACTTTCCTCGATGGCGACCATCGAGAGATTGACCTGGATCGCCGTACCGATCGTTTCGCGGATACTCTCGAGCGAGGTGTTGATGCGATTGAGGTGGTCGTGCACGTCGCGGAAGTAATCGCGGCTGTTGCCGCAGACGAGCGGACCGCGTGCGCCGAACAGCTTTCCGGCGGCTTCCATGAGCGGCGCGACGGCGTGTTTCAGGAGCGTGATCTTGCGCTTGAGCGCGTACAGCCGCTCGATGTTGGCGCGCGCGGCGCCCTTGGCGAAGATCTGGTCCTCGATCTCATCGAGTTCGGACTCCAGCCGATCCATGATTGGAAAGTAGCGGTCGACCACGGCATCCATCAGCGCATAGAAGACGAAGCCGGCGCCGTGCTGCAGCAGTTCCGGCTCGCGCTCGCATCGCTCGCGCACGCCGAGGAAATGTTGCTGGCTGTGGTTGCGCACCGAAAGCACGTAGTTGTGGCCGACGAAGACGTTGACTTCGCTGACGCTGTAGCCGTCGCCCTGTTCTTCCAGCTGGTGCATGACGGCAAACACCGAGTCCTCGTATTCTTCGATCTTTGGGCGCTGGTGCCCGTGGCGAGCGTCTTCGACCGCGAGTTCGTGCAGGCCGAATTCCTCCTTCATCTGTTCGAGTTCCGCCCCGGAGGCGTCGCGCAAGGCGACCCAGACGAAACAGTCGCCGCGCTGGAGGTAGTCGCTGATCTCGTCGGCCGGCAAATCGGCGATGCGCGATCCGTTCTTGTAGGCGATGCAATTTACGAGCACTTCGATTCCTTTTTCCTCGTGGCTGCTTCCGACGATTCTTCTGCGCCCTGATCGGCGCCGTTCGCCGGCGCGATGCCCGCGCCCTGGCTGCGATCGAGCCAGTGCAGCAGGGTGGTAAAGAGCACGTCGGGGTCGAACGGTTTGACGACGAAGTCGTTCATGCCGGCGGCGAGGCAGTCCGCCTTGTCTTCGGCGAAGGCATTGGCCGTCATCGCCAGGATCGGGATTGTATGGCAGGCAGCAATCTTGCGGATACGGCGGGTGGCTTCGAGCCCGTCCATGTTCGGCATCTGCATGTCCATGAGAACGGCCGCACAATCCTTGTCCTGTACGCGGATGATTGCGCGGATGCCGTCCTCGGCCGTCTTGACGGCGAGGCCGACGTCTTCCAGCAGATAACGCGCCACTTCCAGATTCATCGGGTCGTCGTCGACGATGAGGACGCTGCGTCCGTTATGGCGTTGGCGGATCAGCGCCTCGGCGCCACCATCGCAGGTCGTCGTGTTTTGGTGACTGCCGTCGTCCTTCACCGACAGGCGCGCGGTGAACCAGAAGGTGCTGCCGATGCCCGGCGTGCTTTGCGCACCCACGCTGCCCCCCATGAGCTCCGCCAACCGGCGCGTGATCGCCAGCCCGAGCCCGGTGCCGCCGTACTTGCGCGTCGTCGAATTGTCGGCCTGCTCGAAAGCGTCGAACAGACGCGGCAGGGCCTCGGCGTCGATGCCGATTCCCGTGTCCTCGACTTCAAAGCGCACGAGCAGCGAGGTGTCCGTGGTTTCCGACACGCGCACGCGCAGAACCACGCTGCCGTGTTCGGTGAACTTGATGGCGTTGGTCGCATAGTTGAGCAGGGCCTGCTGCAGGCGGGTGGCGTCACCGTAGAGGTTTGTCGGGACGCTTGCCGGAAACGCATCGGTATCGACGATGAGCTGCAACCCCCTGGCCTGGGCGCGTTCGAGCAGGATCGTGCCGGCCGTGCGGACGATGTCGCCTGGATTGACCGGTACGTCCTCGACGGCGAACTTGCCGGCCTCGATCTTCGACAAGTCGAGAATGCTGTTGATGGTGCCGAGCAGGTGTTCCGTCGCCGCGTTGATCTTGCCCAGCCGCTCGGCCTGCAAGGGCGAGACGCCGCTTCGCCGCATGACATTGACCATGCCGAGGATGGCGTTCATCGGCGTGCGAATTTCGTGGCTCATGTTCGCCAGGAACGCGCTCTTGGCGAGGTTGGCGGCTTCGGCGGCCTCCTTGGCTTCCACCAGCTCGGCCGTTCGCGATTCAACGAGCGCGGCGAGATGGTGGCGGTGTTGCTTGAGCTCTTCTTCAGCGCGCTTTCGTTCGGTAACGTCGCGCAACTGGGTGATCGTGTGGAGGTTGCCAGAAGAATCCGTGAAGCGCGTTGAATGGATCTCGGCATCGATCAGCCGACCGTCACTCCGTTTGCAGCGCAACTCGCCGTAGAAACGACCGGACTGTTTGCGTTCCTCGATGGCGGCAGCGGCGCGCGTGTCGGTTTCGTCGAGCACGCCGTTGCGGCCGAGCTGCTGGAATTCCTCTTCGTTGTAGCCGAACATCGTGTGCGCGGCAGGGTTGGCTGCATCGATGTGCCCGCCGGTGGACGAGATGAGGATGGCGTCGCCGCTGTTTTCGAAGATCAGGCGGAAACGTTCCTCGCTCGCCTGCAAGGCCCTTTCGCGCCGCCCGAGCGTTTCGAGCAGTCGGTTGAAGCCGCTGTTGAGCTGACCAATCTCGTCGAGGTCGGCGACTGTAAGCGCGTGCAGAGGCACGCTCTCGTCGGCCATGCCGTTGATCGTTCGCGCGGCTTCCTGCAGCGGCGCAAACTGACGGCGCATCACCCACCAGGCTGCGCCGCCGGCAAGCAGCGTCAGGAACAAGGTCGCTATCAGCATGCGCTGCTGCATCTCGCGGATGGGCGCAAAGGCCTCGCTGACGGGAAGCGATGCGGCGACGTACCAGCCGGCAACCGGGACGCTCCTGGCCGACACCAGGACGTCGACGGACAGCTGATTGATTTTCGTCCCCGAACCTTCGAATCCGGCGAGGAAACGGTCGGTGAGCGGGCTCTCGCCGGGAGCCGGGAGGCGTTGCATGATCAGGCTCTTGTCACTGGCGGTGACGATCATCCGGTGTTTCTTCTCGACGACGAGATAGCCGCCCGTTGCGCCATAGCTGTTGTTGGTGATCTTGTCGAGGAAGCTGGGGTTGTCGAGGTTGATCAGGCCGCCCAACGCCCCGACGATCGTGCCTTGCGCGTCCCGGATCGGGACGGCGATGCCGATGATCGGGGATATGAACGTCCGGCCGAAGACAGGATGTCCGATCGTGGCACGGCCGTCGAGCAAGGCGCCGGCGACGTAGTCGCGGTCGATATAGTTGAGGCCGATCCGCTCCGGCGCGATCGGCGAAGCGGCGATTGCCGTTCCGTCGCGCCGGTAGGCGTTAATCCCGGCGTTGAACAGGTTGTGCAGGGCAAAACGCTGGTCGAGGAAGTCCTGCAGCGCGGCGGGGGAATCGAGTGTCGCCGGTTCGATGGCGCCGGCGATCATCTCGAGCGCCTTGATGCGCTCGTTCAGCTCGCCATCGAGTTGCGCGGCGACGTAAGTGACTGTTGAAAGCTGCTGCTGGCCGAGCATGCGCTCCATGTCGATGCGCAGCATGTGGCTCGAATAGAAGGAGAGCGCCCACAGGCTGGCGAGAAAGATCGCCAGCGTCGCGAGGGCGATCCGGGTCTTCAGCGAGCGGTGGTGGAACAGCGTGCGAGCAATCAGGGCCATGCTTATTCCGGTTTTGACGGGTGGTCCCCTTGTTGAAAAAACACGAACTGCAGTGTGCCCGCCATA
The DNA here is from genome assembly GCF_017995515.1 of Propionivibrio sp. Classification (GTDB taxonomy): domain Bacteria; phylum Pseudomonadota; class Gammaproteobacteria; order Burkholderiales; family Rhodocyclaceae; genus Propionivibrio. Next base: position 11,891 of record NZ_JAGOIT010000073.1, on the reverse strand, counting down.
CTACTCCGCTATGTTGTCCGGATGGCGTTGCCCTCGGTCGGGAGCTCCTGCCAGACGCCGTCGAGCAGGCCCTCGATCGGGCGAAAATCCGCCTTGTAGGCCATCTTTCGGCTTTCGCGAATCCAGTAGCCGAGATACAGGTAGGGCAGATTGTTGGCGCTGCACTGGGCGATCTGCCAGAGAATGTTGTAGGTGCCGAAGCCTGCGCCGGGAATGTCCGGGTCGTAGAAGGTGTAGACCGACGAAACACCGTCGTTGAGGATGTCGATGATGCTGACCATGCGCAGCTCGCCGTGCTCGGTGAATTCGATCAGCCGGCTGTCGACGCGGCTTTGCAGGAGGAAGTTGGCGTACTGCTCGTGGCTGTCGTGGTCCATGCCGCCGCCCGCATGGCGCGCCGCCTGGTAGCGCTGATAGAGCGCGAAGTGCTCGTCGAAGAGGACGAGCGGCAATTCATGCGCACGCAGGTCCGGGTTCTTCTTCGCGCAGCGCCGCTGGCTGCGGTTGGGGGCAAAGCGCTCGACGGGGATACGCACCGGCACGCAGGCGGAACAGCGCTCGCAGTTGGGGCGGTAGGTGAAAATGCCGCTGCGCCGGAAGCCGTTGCGCACCAGCTCGCCGTAAACCTCGGTGGTGATCAGATGCGGCGGCGTGGCGACCTCGGAAATCGAGCGCTGGTCATCGAGGTAGCTGCACGGATACGTCGCCGTGTTGTAGAACTGCAGCAAGGAGAACGGCAGCTTGCATTCGTTGATTCGCGACATGGCGTAGTCTCGTTCCTGGCTCAAGCCCAGCTGATTGACGCGCCATCCTCCGGCCAGCGGCCGTTCAGCGGCGGGATCGCGGTCAGTTTTTGCAGTCGGGCGATGAAGTCGCAGCGCGGGATTTCGCGCGCGCCGAGTGAGGCAAGGTGCGAAGTGTTCATCTGGCAATCGATCAGCCCGAAACCTTCGCGCTCGAGGAATCCGGCAAGATGCGCGATGGCAATCTTCGAGGCGTCGGTCGCGTATGAAAACATGGACTCTCCGTAGAACATCCTGCCGATCGCTAGACCGTACAGACCGCCGACCAGCGTTTCATCGACCCACGTTTCGACCGAGTGCGCGAAGCCGAGTTCATGCAGCGTGCAGTAGGCGGCCTGCATTTCGGCCGTGATCCAGGTGCCGTGCTGGCCGCGTCGGCGGGCCTTGGCGCAGGCGCGGATGACCGCCGGAAAATCGTGGTCCAGGCGCACCGTGTAATCGCTGCGCCGCAGCGTCTTGCGCAACGAGCGTGAGATCTTGAATTCCGATGGAAACAGCACCATGCGCGGGTCCGGGCTCCACCACAGGATCGGCTCGCCCCTTGAGTACCAGGGGAAGATGCCGCGGCTGTACGCGCCGAGGATGCGTTTCGGCGACAGGTCGCCGCCGGCGCAAAGCAGCCCGTTCGGCTCGGTCAACGCGAGTTCGAGGGGGGGGAAGGCGATCGCGCTCTCAAGCCAGGAAATCATCGCGGGAGGACGGTATTGCGGAAGGCGACGACGTGGTCGACATCAAGCCGGATGCCGATGCGTTCGCCGATCGCGTGATCGTGGTGTGAGGGCACGAGCGAGAGTACTTCGGCGCCGCTCGTCAGGCGCAGCGTGTAGAGGAACTCGGCGCCGCGGAAGGCGCGATGCAGAATCTCGGCCTGTGTCGGGCTCTGGTCGTCGTGCACGATGTCGTCGGGGCGCACGAGTACTTCGACGCGACAACCCCGGCCGCACTCGGCGCATCCTTTGAGGCATTCAAGCGGCAGGCGGGACTGAAGCCGGCCGAGCTCGACATCGACGCGGTGATTGTCGATGACAGTGCCCGGCAGGAAAACGCCCTGGCCGACGAAATCGGCGACGAAACGATTGGCCGGCTTGTGGTACAGGTTGTACGGTGTATCCCACTGCTGGATCTTGCCATCGGCCATGACGCCGATCTCGTCGGCCATGGCGAAGGCTTCGTGCTGGTCGTGCGTGACGAGGATCGCCGTCATGCCTTCCTGCTTGAGGATCGCGCGGACTTCGAGCGATAGGCGTTCGCGCAGGTCGACGTCGAGGTTGGAGAACGGCTCGTCGAGCAGGATCAGTTCCGGCCGTGGCGCCAGCGCACGCGCCAGCGCCACACGCTGCTGCTGGCCGCCGGAGAGTTCGTGCGGGTACTTGCCGCCTTGTCCCTCTAGGCCAACGGTAGACAACAGTTGTTCGACGCGCCCGGTGGCGCCAGCTTCACCTCGTGCCAGGCCGAAGCCGATGTTGGCCGCGACCGTGAGGTGCGGAAACAGCGCGTAATCCTGAAAAACCATGCCGATGCGACGCTTTTCCGGCGGCATGCGGAAGTCCGGGCGCGTGACCGAGACGCCCTTGATGCGAACTTCTCCCTCGGCGATCGGCTCGAACCCTGCAATGCAGCGCAAGAGTGTCGTCTTTCCACAGCCGGACGGGCCGAGCAGGCAGGCAATGCGCCCGCTCACGATCTGGAAGCCGACCCCGGCGACGACCGTGTGCGTTCCATAGCGCTGGACGATGCGGTCGAGTTCGAGGTGGGCGAGGTGAGTCATTGGCGTTTGTTTGATCATTGCGGCGGTTCGGCACGGGCAGTCTCCGGGTCATCCGGGCAACCAGGTGAAAGCCGCGCGGTGACTCGGTGAGTTCCCGCGACGGCCCAAATTATAATTCGCATTCAACTTTCGGCCGGCCATGAAACGCTCCCCGTTCAATCTCCTCCTCGTTGCCTCGTTCGTCATCGCTGCCTTGATCGCCTTGCCGGTAGTCAGCGTGCTGGCCAACATCTTCAGCGGCGGCACCGGCGCTACCTGGCAACACCTCGCATCGACGGTGCTGCCGGACTACGTCGGGAGCACGCTCTGGCTGTGTCTCGGCGTCGGCTGCGGGGTGGTCGTCGTCGGCGTGGCGACGGCGTGGCTGACCGCGATGCACGATTTCCCCGGCCGGCGTTTCTTCGAATGGGCGCTGGTCCTGCCGCTGGCGATGCCGGCTTACGTGCTCGCCTATGTGTACACCGATTTCCTGCAGTTCGTCGGCCCGCTGCAGACCTGGCTGCGCGACGTCTTCGAATGGCGGCGCGGCGACTACTGGTTCCCGGACGTGCGCAGCACCGGCGGGGCGGTCGCGATGTTCGTCTTCGTCCTCTATCCCTACGTTTACCTGTTGGCGCGCACGGCGTTCATCGAACGCGCCAGCGGCATGCTGGAGGCGGCGCGTACGCTCGGCCTCGGGCCGTGGCGCAGCTTCCTGCGTGTTTCGTTGCCGCTGGCGCGTCCGGCGGTGGTCGCGGGCGCGGCGCTGGCTCTGATGGAGACGCTGGCCGACTACGGTACCGTGTCCTATTTCGGCGTGCAGACATTCACCACGGGGATCTATCGCGCCTGGTTTTCGCTCGGCGACCGGGTCGCGGCGGCGCAACTCGCCGCGTCGCTGCTTGCCTTCGTGATCCTGCTCCTGCTGCTCGAGCAAGTCTCGCGCGGACGCGCGCGCTTTCACAACACGACGGTTCGGAATCGGCCGCACGCCGAACACGCGCTCAAGGGCGGCGCCGCCGTCGTCGCGCTGGCAAGCTGCGCTTTGCCGCTCTTCGTCGGCTTCGTCCTGCCGGCGGGTTTGTTGCTGCGCCTCGCACTGACCGAAGGCGATGCCCGGTTCGGCGCGCGCTTCGTTCATCTGGCTGGCAACAGTTTTGTGCTGGCCGGACTGACGGCGCTGATTGCCGTGGCGCTCGCGCTTCTGCTGGCTTACGCCGACCGGCTCTCGAAGGCCGGTGTCCGGGCGCGTCTGGCGCATCTGCTCAATCGTCTGGTGGGGCTGGGTTATTCGGTTCCAGGCTCGGTGATCGCCGTCGGCGTGCTGATTCCCGTGACCCGTTTGGATAACTGGCTGGCCGGGCAATGGGCGCTCTGGTTCGGTGCCAACCCGGGATTGTTGCTGACGGGCGGCATTGCCGCGCTGATCTACGCCTACCTCGTGCGCTTTCTTTCCGTGGCGTTGCAGTCCGTGAGTGCGAGTCTTGTGAAAGTTACGTCGAATATGGATGAAGCTGCGCGTAGCCTGGGCGAGAACCAGGCCGGCGTCCTGCGCCGCGTGCATTTCCCCTTGCTGCGCAGCAGCCTTCTGTCAGCTGGCCTGCTGGTGTTCGTCGATGTGATGAAGGAGTTGCCGGCGACGCTGGTCATGCGCCCCTTCAATTTCGACACGCTGGCGACGCAAGCCTACACGCTGGCTTCCGACGAACGTCTGGCCGAAGCGTCGACGGCCTCGCTGGCCATCGTCGCCGTCGGCTTGTTGCCGTTGATCTTTCTGTCGCGGCAGATCAATCAACGGCGGTAGCGCTTACCGATAACCGGCGCGGTCGAAGATCATCTGCGCCTTGGCGCGGTACATGGCGAGCGATCCCACCGGCAAAGTGTCGGCCTTGAAGCTGCCGAGCTTGTCGAGCGCCGGATTGGCGATCTTCAAACCGGCGACGACCGGCCATTCGTTGTTGCCGTCGGCGAAATAGCGTTGCGCGTCGTCGCTCGCCAGGTATTCGAGGAACTTGACCGAGGCTTCCTTGTGCGGCGCGTGCTTGAGCATGCCGCCACCGGATACGTTGATGTGCGTCCCCTTGGCCGCCTGGTCGGGCCAGACGATGCCAATCTTGCTCACTACCGCTTGGTCATCCGCCTTGTCCGAGCGCATCAGGCGGGCGAGATAATAGGTATTGGAGATCGTCACGCCGCACTCGCCGGCGGCAACGGCCTTGATCTGGTCGGTATCGCCGCCCTTGGGCGCGCGTGCGAAATTGGCCACGACGCCTTTCGCCCAGGCTTCGGCCTGCGCCTCGCCCTGATTGGCGATGATCGACGCCATCAACGACAGGTTGTACGGATGCGAGCCGGAGCGCGTGCAGACTTGGCCCTTGAGCTTCAGATTCGCCAGGTCGGCGTAATTGCGCACGTCGTCCGCGTTGACCGCATCCTTTGCATAGACGATGACGCGGGCGCGGGTCGAGAAGGCAAACCAGTCGTCCGTGCGCAGATGAGCCGGAATGCGCGCTTCCAGCTCGGGCGACCTGACCGGCGCGAAGAGTCCGAGTTCGTGCGCCTGGGCGAGGCGCGAAGCGTCGACGGTGATGAGTACGTCGGCCGGACTGTTGCTGCCTTCGTTCTTGATGCGCTCAAGCAGTTCTTCTTCCTTGCCCTCGATCCGGTTCACCTTGATGCCGGTCCTTTGCGTGAATCCGGCATAGAGCGCCTCGTCGGTCTGGTAGTGGCGGGCCGAATAGATGTTCAGGACTTTCTCTTCGGCCTGTGCCGAGCCAAGAACGACGGACAGTGCGGAAAGCGCCAGCAGGCGGCGCGAGGATGAATGGAACACGAGAGTTTCTCCTTGCTTGTATTGATAACGTTTCGCAAAAACGTCTTCATGATAGCGGTGCTTTTTGTTCATGTAAATGAGAATTGTTATCGAGCTCGGAGCGAAAAAAAGACGCCGAAGCGTCTTTTTTGATTTCGACTGACCGGTGTCAGTTTTCCACAACGCGCCGTGCGCCGTTGTAGCGTTTGACCCAGTAGCTCTGGCTCATGTCCTCGACGCGAACTTCCGCGCCCGTGCGCGGTGCGTGCATGAAGCGGTTGTCGCCGAGATAGATGCCGACGTGCGAGAAGGCGCGGCGCATCGTGTTGAAGAAGACGAGGTCGCCCGGCTTGAGTTCCTTCTTGTCGATCACGTCGCCGACTTCGCTTTGCTCCTTGGCCGTGCGCGGCAAAAGCATGCCGAGCGCGTCCTTGAAAACGAGCTGAACGAACCCGCTGCAATCGAGTCCACTGTCAGGATCTGTACCGCCGCGGCGGTACTTGATACCGGTCAGTTCCAGACCTTTGAGGATCAAATCCTTCGCGCCGGTACGATAGCGTTCGAACAGCGAAGGCTCGTCGCTCAGCGCAGGCTGGACTTCGGCAGCGTGAACGGCAGACACGCCCGAGAGAGCGAGTACGGCAGCGGCAAGCAGGTTTGTGATGATTTTGTGACACAACATGGGGCCGGAATCTAAAAGAAAAATCCCGCCCTGTAAACCTTTATTGCCGTTTTTTTATGCTATTGCTCCGGGTTTGTTCTTGTAACATGCTGATTATTATAGTTTGTCTGCGGAAGTGGAGCGCTTGCCCGTCGACTGGTATTTTGTGGGTATCATCGCCGTTTGCGCGACGCAGACGTCCTGATGCCAATCTTGGCTTCGGCAGGCGGCGTCGCGTTCATCAAGGAGAATTCATGCGTTCCTTCAAGGCGTTCTTGATTGAAGAGATTGAAGGTAAAACAAAGAGCGGTCTGGTCAGCGTTGACGAGTCGGTGCTCGATCCCGGCGAGGTGACGATTCGCGTTGCCTACTCCAGCGTCAATTACAAGGATGCGCTGGCGGCTACCGGTGCGGGCCGGATCATCCGGCGCTTTCCCTGCATCGGCGGCATCGATCTTTCCGGCATCGTCGAAGCGAGCAGCGACCCGCGTTTCAAGGCCGGCGATCAGGTGATCGCTACGAGCTTCGATATCGGCGTCGCCCATCACGGCGGCTATGCCGAAATTTCCCGCGTACCGGCCGACTGGGTGGTCCCTTTGCCCGACGGCCTTTCCCTGTTCGAGGCGATGGCTCTCGGGACGGCGGGTTTCACAGCCGCGCTGGCGATCGTCCGCATGGAAGAGAACGGCCTTGCGCCGGGCAAGGGGCCGGTGATCGTGACGGGCGCTACCGGCGGCGTCGGCGGATTGGCGATCGACATGCTGGCGAAACTCGGCTACTCGGTGACTGCGCTGACCGGCAAGGAAGCGCAGGCGGATTACTTGCGGCAACTGGGCGCATCGGAGGTGATCTTGCGCTCGTCGCTCGACCTGTCGAAGATCCGGCCGCTGGCTAAAGCTGTCTGGGCCGGTGCCGTTGATAATCTGGGCGGCGACGTGCTCGCCTGGATCGCCAGTTCGATGAAGCCGCAGGGAACGATAGCCAGCATCGGGCTGGCAGCCAGTACTACACTGAACACGACGGTAATGCCGTTTGTCCTGCGTGGCGTTTCGTTATTGGGGATTGATTCGGGCTACATCGGCGAACCGTACCGGCAGCGGATCTGGCAGCGCCTTGCGACGGACATGCGTCCGCGCAACTTGCTTGAAATGACGCGTACGATTGGCTTGAATGAGTTGCCGGGTGCTTTTGACCGATTCCTGAAGGGTGCGGCGCACGGCCGTGTGGTGGTTGCAGTGTCTTGAGGCGGTGATAGACGATACCCATGAACAGTCCGACCCAGTTGCCGAGAATATTGATTGTTGACGAATCGCGCATCGTGCGCGCGACGATCAGCAAGCATGTTCGCGACCTCTACGATTATCGGGAGGAGTCGGATGGTGAGGCGGCGTGGCAGGTGCTGGTGCTCGATCACTCGATCGCGCTGGTGATCTGTTCGCTTTCCCTTCCGGTGCTTGACGGCAACGGGCTGCTTGACCGGGTGCGCTCGTCGCGCCTGGCGCGCTTGGCGCAGATGCCGATGCTGATGATCGCCGGCGACAACGACGAGGCGATCGAGCGCGCCAAGGCGCACGGGGCGTCCGACTTCATCAGCCGCGGGACGGGCGGTGCCGAGTTGCTGGCGCGCATCGACTCGCAGCTCAAACTCGTGCAGGCACAGCACCAGCTCAAGGAAAACCTTGAGCAGAACGTCCAGAATCCCGAAACGGGGTTGTTTACGCGCAAGTACGTTGAGCTGCAGGCGGTGCAGGCGATGTCGCACGCCATGCGGCATAACAACGAAGTCAGCGCGATGGTGATGAGCTTCGATAACATCGGTGCCTTGCGTGAGGAGCATGGCGTCGATGTGGCGAAGCAGCTTCAGCAGCGCTTCATTTCCATGTTGTCGAGCAAGATCCGCAAGGAGGACAGCCTGGGCCACTACGCCGGCAGCCAGCTGGTCGTCATCTCGCCGGGTACGCCGGCAGCGGCGTGCGAATCGTTCGGCAACCGCTTGCGCGAGGCGATTCGTACGGCAAACATCGCGGTTCATGGACAGCGATTGAACTTGTCGGTGAGCGTCGGTGTCAGCAACAGTCCGGCGGATGCAGTTGTGTCCGGCGGTGCGCTGATCGAGCTGGCCGGCTCACGGTTGAAGATGGCGCAGCAGGCCGGCGGCAATCAGGTCATTTCTTGCAATCCGGGAGCAGACGCGGTGTCGCCGGTGGCGCCCGCGCTCGATCAGGCGCTGGCGCTGATCAATGAGGGGCAAGTGGTCAAGGTCATGCCCCATCTTGCGGCGCTAGGTTTGCAGGTGATGCCGCTCTTGCGGCTACTCGAACGCCGATTCGGCCTGGGTTTGCCGCTTGCAGAAATCGAGAAGCGCATGACTGATCCGGTGCAGGAGAAAGAAGACGCCGGACAGGATTAGTTTTCCATAAGTGCAGGGTACTTGGTCGTAGCGACAAGGAAGCCTTATGACAACAATCAAGGAGTTTCACCAGCAATCCATCGACAATCCGGACGCTTTCTGGGCCAACGAAGCCAGGCGCATCGACTGGCACAAGCCGTTCAGCAAAACGCTCGATTTCTCGCGGCCGCCGTTTGCAAAATGGTTCGTTGGCGGCGAAACCAACCTTTGCTACAACGCCGTCGATCGGCACGCCGCCAAACGGCCGAACGACCGTGCCCTGGTCTTCGTTTCGACCGAAACGGATACCGAAACCGTCTATTCCTTCGCTGAACTGAAGACCGAGGTCATGCGCATGGCGGCCGCCATGCAGCACCTCGGCGTCGGCAAGGGCGATCGCGTTCTGATCTACATGCCGATGATTCCCGAAGCGACGTTTGCCATGCTCGCCTGCGCGCGCATCGGGGCGATCCACTCGGTGGTCTTTGGTGGCTTTGCCTCGGGTTCGCTGGCGACGCGCATCGACGACGCGCTGCCGAAGCTGATCGTCTCTTCCGACGCCGGCATGCGCGGCGGCAAGCCTGTTCCCTACAAGCACCTGCTCGACGACGCGATCGATCTTGCGACGCACCAGCCGAACCATGTGTTGATGATCGATCGCGGCCTCGACAAGGCGTTCAACAAGGTCGCGGGGCGCGACGTCGACTATGCGAGCCTGCGCGAACGCTTCCTTGACGCCGACGTGCCGGTGACCTGGCTCGAATCGTCGGAGCCGTCGTACATCCTCTATACCTCCGGCACGACCGGCAAGCCGAAAGGCGTGCAGCGCGATACCGGCGGTTACGCCGTCGCGCTGGCCGCGTCGATGCAGTACATCTACTGCGGCGGCGAGGGCGAGACGATGTTTTCGACCTCGGACATCGGCTGGGTCGTCGGCCACTCCTATATCGTCTATGGGCCGCTGATCGCCGGCATGTGCACGATCATGTACGAAGGCACGCCGCTGCGCCCCGATCCGGGAATCTGGTGGCAGATCGTCGAGAAGTACAAGGTCAACGTGATGTTCTCGGCGCCAACCGCCGCGCGCGTGCTCAAGAAGCACGATCCGGCGTACATGCACAAGTACGACCTGTCGAGCCTGAAGCACGTCTTCCTCGCCGGCGAGCCGCTCGATCAGCCGACGCACGAGTGGTTCATGCGCGAACTCGGCAAGCCGGTGATCGACAATTACTGGCAGACCGAAACCGGTTGGCCGATCCTCGCTGCGATGCCCGGCATCGAGAAAACGGAAATCCGCTACGGCACGCCGAGCTTTCCGGTCTATGGCTACAACCTCAAGGTGTTCCGCGAGGATGGCACGGTGTGCGATCCGGACGAGAAAGGCATCGTCGGCATCGTGCCGCCGCTGCCGCCCGGCTGCCTGTCGACCGTCTGGGGCAACGATGAGCGCTTCGTATCGACCTACTTCTCGCTGTTCCGCGAGCCGCAGGTCTATTCGTCGTTCGATTGGGGCATCCAGGACAAGGACGGCTACCACTACATCCTCGGCCGGACCGACGACGTGATCAACGTCGCCGGACATCGTCTCGGCACGCGCGAGATCGAGGAAGCGATTCAGGGGCATCCGGGGATTGCTGAGGTCGCAGTCGTTGGCGTCGCCGATCAGCTCAAGGGTCAGATCCCGATGGCGTTCGCCGTGGTCAAGGACGCGGGCAGCATTTCCAGTCCGGACAAGCGGGTTGCGCTCGAGCAGGCGGTGTTCAGGCAGGTTGACGAGACCTTGGGCGCGATTGCCCGGCCGAGTCGCGTGCACTTCCTGACCATCCTGCCCAAGACGCGCTCCGGAAAACTCCTGCGCCGTTCGATTCAGGCGCTGGCCGAAGGGCGCGATCCGGGCGATCTGACGACGATCGAAGATCCGGCGGCGCTGGAGCAGCTGCAACTGGCGTTGAGTTTCAAGGCCGCCTGAGTTTTTTTGTCGCGCCCGGCAGGGCGCACTCACCTTCACGAGTCTGCTGCTGACAGCGAGACGGGCATGCGAAACGGATAGCAAGAGGGCGCTGGCGACGAAGTTGCTCAAGGAATGGGCGGTTGCGTGAATTCTGGACGGACTTTCCCCTTACCCCACTGTTTTTCATCGCGCCGGGGCAGCACTCGGTCAGCGCTACGGAGACAGGGCGCAGGCCGCGTGGAAGCGGAGGGTGCGCAGCGGATGGTGGGAAGCGAGCAAGATGCGCACGCGGCGGGGTATTGCGCAGGATGGCCGCGCCGATCTTGAGCAGCCTCACCCGGATCGTTGCGGCGGTCGCCCGGGCCAATCCGGTGCCGGCCAAGGCGATCTCGCGCAGACGCTGCATCAGTGTATAGGCGAGTGCGGCGAACATCAGGCGCAACCCGTTGGCGAGGAACTTGTGGCAGCTGGCGCGCGTTCCGAAGAGGTCAAGTTGAGCTTCCCTGATGCGATTCTCGGCCTCGCCGCGCTGGCAATAGAGATCGTCATAGAGTGCGTCAGCCGGCAGATCGAGAGTGGTGACGACAAAGCGTGGGTTGGTGCACAGGCTGCCGAACTCCTGGCGCGTGGTGAGCAGCCGGACCACGGTGGCGGCCTGCTTCGCACCGTCGATGCGCGACAGCCGCAGCACGCAGGCGAGCATCACTTGCCCGCAGAAGACGTAGAGCGGCAGGTAGCAGTAGTGATCGTAATAGCCATGGAACTGCGTCCGTTCCTGCTCTCCGTGCAGCGGCACATCCGAGGCGTCGACATCGAGCACCCGTTCTTCGGGTACCTTGTCTCGTGCGGCAATGAACCTGAAAAATCCGGTTCTTCACCGCAAAGGTTCGCAAAGAAAATCGAAGCGCTACGCGAACAGCACGGTAGGGTGCGCAAATCTCATTTGCGCCCCGAAGGAAGTACCCTTGGGGTGCGCCCCGAAGGAAGTACCCTTGGGGTGCGCCCCGAAGGAAGCGCGGAGGGTGTGCACGCGGAAATGGCGCTGGAACGGTGCGCAACATCGGGCGTTGCACACCCTGCGGCAGCTGTTGTTTCCTTTGCGATCTTTGCGCCTTTGCGGTGAGGTTTTCAGGATGAACTGCTCGACCAGCAAGCGATTCAGGGCGATCACGTCAGCGCGTGTGACGCGCGTTTCCAGACGCGAGAAGGTCGGGGAACTCGCCAGGTCTTCAACCTTGCCCACGGCCGTTTGCATCAGCGGGTCGTGACGCAGGACGTCGTGGTCGTTCAGATTCTCGTAGCCGCAGCACAGTCCGTACAGGCGCTGGGCGACGAGGTCGCGCAGGGAATGCGTGATGCGCTCAGGAGCGCGCGGGTCCGAGAGCGCCGCGATGACCACCGCCGACAAGCCGATCTTGCGATCCACCTGCCGCACCAGCAGGACGCCTCCGTCTGAACTGAGCGCGCCTCCACCGAAATTCGCCTCGATTTCGCGGCGACCCACGCGCCCAAACACCATCTGTTGAAC
>NZ_JAGOIT010000072.1 GCF_017995515.1 Propionivibrio sp. | reverse complement strand
TATTCCAGTTCGGAAAAACTCGCTTGCTTCGTCATCTCGCCTATCCGCTGTCACTCTTCCCGCATTTTCTCATCCCGCGGCCATCGCTGCTCATCGTAGGGTGGAATAAATCAGCGTTTCCTTAAGGAAATTATTCCTTCGCTGGCTATAATCAGTGCTTGCCAAAACTCAGCAGAGCGACCGTGGATATAGCGCAATACATGAAAACCGTCGGGCAGCAGGCACGCGCCGCCTCGCGTGACATTGCCCGTGCCGACAGCAACCGCAAGAACACCGCCCTGTGCGCCATCGCCGCCGCCATCCGGCGCGAAGCGGCCGCCCTGCTCGCGGCCAACCGCGCGGACGTCGACGCGGCGCGCGCCGCCGGACTCGAACCGGCGATGCTCGACCGCCTCACCTTGTCCGGGAAAGGCGTCGCCGCGATGGCCGAAGGCGTCGAGCAGATCGCCGCGCTGCCCGACCCGGTCGGCGAGATCAGCGACCTCAAATTCCGTCCGAGCGGCATCCAGGTCGGCAAGATGCGTGTTCCGCTCGGCGTCATCGGCATCATCTACGAAGCGCGTCCGAACGTCACCGCCGACGCCGCGGCGCTCTGCCTGAAGTCGGGCAACGCGGCGATCCTGCGCGGCGGCTCGGAGGCGATCCGCTGCAACCGCGCCATCGCGGCGCTCGTGCATGAAGGTCTGGCCGCCGCCGGCCTGCCGGCGAATGTAATCCAGGTCATCGACACCACCGATCGCGCCGCGGTCGGCCACCTGATCACCCTGCGCGAGTACGTCGACGTGATCGTCCCGCGCGGCGGCAAGGGCCTGATCTCGCGCCTGCTGGCCGAAGCGCGCGTGCCGATGATCCAGCACCTGGACGGCAACTGCCACGTCTATCTCGACGACGAAGCCGACGCCGACAAGGCGCTCGCCATCGTCGAAAACTCCAAGACGCAGCGCTACGGCACGTGCAACACGGCCGAATCGCTGCTCGTCGCGCGCGCCGGCGCAGCGCGCCTGTTGCCGCCGGTCGCCGCGATGCTGACCGCGAAGGGCGTCGAACTGCGCGGCTGCGCCGAGACGCAGGCGCTGGTCCAGGAAGCCGTCGCCGCCAGCGAGGAAGACTACGCTACCGAATTTCTCGCCCCGGTCATTTCCGTCAGGATCGTCGCCGACCTCGAAGAAGCCATCGAGCACATCAACCACTACAGTTCTCATCACACGGAAACCATCGTCACCGAGAGCTACTCGAAGGCGATGCGTTTCCTGCGCGAGGTCGATTCGTCGTCGGTGATGATCAACGCCTCGACACGTTTCGCCGACGGCTTCGAGTACGGCCTCGGCGCCGAAATCGGCATTTCCACCGACAAGATCCACGCGCGCGGCCCGGTCGGACTGGAAGGTCTGACCAGCCAGAAGTGGATCGTGCTCGGCAACGGGCAGGTACGCAGCTAGATCGTTTGAAGCGGCATCCGCGGCTTCGCGGCCCTACTCAAGGAGACGTGATGAGAACACTGATTCTGGCAGTCATCGCCGCGTTGTCGCTGAATGTTGCCCAGGCCGTCGAAGTGGCCGGCGTCAAGTTCGAGGACAAGACCAGTCTGGGTAACGCAAGTCTCGTCGCCAACGGCGCCGGAATGCGCAAGAAAGCCTTTTTCAAGGTCTACGCCGTGGCGCTCTACCTGCCGGAGAAGCAGACCGACGCCGACGCCATATTTGCCACCAAGGGCGCCAAGCGCATCGCGATCACGCTGCTGCGCGACCTCACGGCACAACAGTTCGTCGACGCGCTGCAGGACGGCGTCGCCAGCAATCACTCCGAAAGCGAGTTCGCGGCGCTGAAGGAGCGGCTGAACCGGTTTTCGGAAGCAATGCTCGGCATCGGCGAAGTCAAATCCGGCGCCCAGGTGTTCATCGACTTTCTGCCGGAAGGTGCGACGCGCCTGACGGTCAACAATGAAGTCCGCGGCAGCGACATTGCCGGCGAGGATTTCTTCAATGCGCTCCTCAAGATCTGGATCGGTAACAAGCCGATCCAGGACGACCTGAAGCAAGCCCTGCTGGGTAAGCCGGCATGACCGAAGGGATCTACCAGGCCGTCGTATCGGCGCCGGGATTCAGCATCGGCGTGCGCTGCGACGAGGCTGAAATCCACACCATCGAATATCTCGAACCACGTACCGAAGTTGTGCCGAGCAACGCCCTCGCGCGTGAGGCGGCACGCCAACTACAGGCCTACCTCGCCGACCCGGACTTCGTCTTCACGCTGCCGCTGCGCCCGTCCGGAACAGCGTTCCAGCGCCGCGTCCGGGAACAAATTTCGGCCATTCCGACCCACCAGACGCGCACCTACGGCGAGTTGGCCAAGGCGCTGCACAACGCGCCGCGTGCGGTCGGCCAGGCGTGCGGCGCCAACCCCTTCCCGCTCGTCGTTCCGTGCCATCGCGTGATCGCGGCCGGCGGCGGCCTGGGGGGCTTTGCGCGCCAGCGCGGCGGTTTCCTGCTCGACGTCAAGCGCTGGCTGCTCGCCCATGAAGGGCACTGAAATACGCGCCGAAGACAGCGCGGAAATCGACGCCTTCTGCGATTCCGTGTGGCTGGAGGACGGCCTCGCCAAGGCCTCGCTCGCCAGCTACCGGAGCGATTTGAAACACTTCTCCGTCTGGCTGAACAGACACAAACACCCGACGCTACCCCAAGCCGCTGAAGCCGCCTTGATGGCCTTTGTCGCCGAGCTCTCGACGACACTGCGCGCCTCGTCGCAGGCGCGCTACATCTCGACGCTGCGGCGCTACTACCGGCATTTGCTGGCGCGCGGGCAGGTCGCTACCGACCCGACGCTGAAGATCGCGATGCCGGCCAAGCCATCGCGATTGCCCAAGGTGTTATCGGAAAAACAGGTCGAAGCCCTGCTCGGCGTCCCGCAAATCGACACGCCGCTCGGCCTGCGCGACCGCGCCATGCTGGAAGCGCTCTACGCCACCGGCCTGCGCGTCTCCGAACTCGTTGGACTGAAACTGCACGAGGCGCACTTCGACATGGGCGTCGTCCGCGTCTTCGGCAAGGGCAGCAAGGAACGCCTGGTACCACTCGGTGAAGAGGCTATCGACTGGATGCGCAACTATCTGTCCGAAGCGCGCCCGGCCATCCTCAACGGCCAGCAGAGCGACGACCTGTTCGTCACCGCGCGCGGCGAAGCAATGACACGTCAGGCCTTCTGGCAACTGATCAAGCGCCACGCCAAGCTGGCCGGTATCGATCCGGCACGGCTTTCACCACACGTCCTGCGCCATGCCTTCGCGACGCACCTCCTCAACCACGGCGCCGACCTGCGCGTCGTCCAGCTGCTGCTCGGCCACGCCGACATTTCGACGACGCAGATCTACACGCACGTCGCCTGCGAGCGGCTCAAGACGCTGCACGCGGCGCACCATCCGCGCGGCTGAGGGAAATCGCCCGCACCGCTCTGCTATCCTTTCGGTAGCCGCATCAGGAGAACCCCATGAAACCCGAAAACGCGCCGGAAACCCCGGCGACGAAGTTCCTGCGCCAGCACGGAATCGCGCACTCCAATCATCTCTACGACTATGAAGAGCATGGCGGTACGCGCGTTTCATCGCGCGAGCTCAACGTCGCCGAACATGCGGTGATCAAGACGCTGGTCATGGAAGATGAAGCGGGCAAACCGCTGATCGTTCTCATGCACGGCGATTGCAAGGTGTCGACCAAGGAGCTCGCGCGTCAGATCGGGCGCAAGAAGATCGAGCCGTGCAAGCCGGAAGTCGCCAACCGGCACACCGGCTTCCTCGTTGGCGGTACGAGTCCGTTCGGCACGAAGAAGCAGATGCCGATCTGCATCGAGAAGACGATCCTTGATCTCCCCTTGATCTACATCAACGGCGGTAGACGCGGCTTTCTCGTCGGCGTGCATCCGCACGATCTGATGCGCGCGCTGGCGCCGACCGTCGTCGAGGTCGCGCTCAAGGGATAGCGGCGATCAGCCGCGCTACTCATGCCCTACTCACGCACTCCGCGTTCGATGATGACGCCGACGCGCTTGACGCCGCGCATCATGCCCAGCTTGGCGATCGACACGCGCACCCAACGCGCGCCGAATTGCTCGATCAAGAGGCCGGCGACGTACTCGGCGAGCTTCTCCAGCAGGTTGAAATGCTGGGTTGCCAGTTCGCTGCGCAGCCGTTCGACGACGACCGCGTAATCAATCGTATCGACGATGTCGTCGCTGGCGCCCGCGCTCGCGGTCGACGTACCGATCTGCAGCGACATTTCGACCGTCTGCGGTACAGCCCGCTCGCGCGGATAGATCCCGATCAGGGTCGAGAGGCGAAGTTCGTCGATAAAGATGATGTCCATGAGGCAGGCTGTTCGCTCAGTGTAAAATCGACGGCCAGACGGGTGTCGGTGACCGACGCGGATTCTAGCGCACTACGCCGCCCGGATTCGTTCATTCGCTCACTCGCCCAGCCATCCGCATTTCCGGAATTCCGCCATGCACACCGCACTCTTCCTCGTTGCCGCCGTCGTCCTCGCCTACCTGCTCGGCTCCGTTCCGTTCGCCATGGTCAGCAGCCGCCTCTTCGGCCTCGCCGATCCGCGCAGTTACGGCTCGAAGAACCCCGGCGCGACCAACGTCCTGCGCAGCGGCAACATGAAGGCGGCCATCGTCACCCTGCTCGGCGACCTGGCCAAGGGCTGGCTGGCGGTCTTTCTGGCGCAAACCTACGGGCCGCGCTTCGGCCTGGGTTCCGGTGCGGTCACGCTGGTCGCGCTGGCGGTGTTCTTCGGCCACCTGTTCCCGATCTTCCTGAACTTCCGCGGCGGCAAGGGCGTTGCGACGGCCGCCGGCGTCCTGCTTGCCCTCGACCCGCTGCTCGGCCTGGCGACGCTCGGCGTCTGGCTGCTCATCGCCTACACCCTGCGCTACTCGTCGCTATCGGCGCTGGTCGCGGCGGCCACGGCACCGCTGATTGCCTTTTTCCTGTGGGGCCGCGATCCACTGCTCGCCGCGGTCGCGATCATCGCCATGGCGCTGGTCGCCAAGCACTGGGCGAACCTGCAACGGCTGATGGCCGGCACCGAGCCGAAGATCGGTGCCAGGAAGAAGGCCTGATCCGCTCAGCCCTTGATCGTCAATTCGGCCAGCGGCCAGCGCGGACGCACGGCAAACGCGCCGGCCGGCTTCGCCGAAACACCGGCCTGAAAACGCAAGGCACCGGCCAGCGCAATCATGGCGCCGTTGTCGGTGCAGAACTCGAGTTCGGGGTAGTAGACAGTGATCCGCGCCTTGAGCGCTGCGGCGTCGAGCTGCCGGCGCAGCTCGCGATTGGCGCCGACGCCGCCGGCCACCACGAGCTGCTTGAGGCGACAGTCCTTGACGGCGCGCATCGATTTCTTGACCAGCACTTCGACGATGGCGTCCTGAAAGCCGCGCGCGATGTCGGCACGCTGTTGCTCGTCGGGCTCGCCGATCTCGCGCACCTTGGTCAGCACCGCGGTTTTCAGTCCGCTGAAGCTGAAGTCGAGGTCGCCCGAATGCAGCATCGGGCGCGGGAACTTCACCACGTCCGGCCGCCCCTGCTCGGCCAGTTGCGCGAGAACCGGCCCGCCGGGATACGGTAGGCCGAGCAGCTTGGCGGTCTTGTCAAAAGCTTCGCCTGCCGCATCATCCAGCGTTTCGCCAAGCAGCTGGTATTCGCCGACGCCGGTCACGCGCATCAACTGGCTATGCCCGCCCGAGACGAGCAGCGCGATGAACGGGAAGGTCGGCGGCCGCTTCGACAGCAAGGGCGAGAGCAAATGACCTTCGAGGTGATGCACCGGCACGGTCGGCACACCGAGCGAGCACGCCAGCCCTTCGGCAAACGAGGCGCCAACGAGCAATGCTCCGGCGAGTCCCGGACCTTGCGTATAGGCGACGGCATCGACGTCGGCCAGCGCATGCCCGCCATCGGCCAGCACCTTGCGCAAGAGCGGGACGGCGCGCCGGATATGATCGCGCGAGGCGAGTTCGGGCACAACGCCGCCGTACTCGCGGTGCATCAGTATTTGCGAATGAAGGGCGTGGGAGAGCAGCGCGCCGCCGTTGTCCGTGCTGTAGAGCGCGACCCCTGTTTCGTCGCAGGACGATTCGATTCCGAGAATAAGCATGGGCGGCATTTTATCAGTCCGGACACGCACTCAACGCCCTCAAACCGCCCTCTGCGCGCCGTGTTCGCCTTTTTATTTGCCCTTGCGACAGGTAGAATCGGCCAATCATCATAAGGAGCCCGACCATGACCTCCACGCAAATTTCCCCGGCCCAGGAGGCCGCCATCCTTGCCGAAGCGCTGCCCTACATCAAGCGCTTCCACGGCAAGACCATCGTCGTCAAATTCGGCGGCAACGCCATGGTCGACGAGAAGCTCAAGCAATGTTTCGCGCGCGACGTCGTCCTGCTCAAACTCGTTGGCATGAACGTCGTCGTCGTGCATGGCGGCGGCCCGCAGATCGAAAATCTGCTCACCCGCGTCGGCAAGAAAGGTGAATTCATCCAGGGCATGCGCGTCACCGACGCCGAGACGATGGAGATCGTCGAAATGGTGCTCGGCGGCCAGGTCAACAAGGACGTCGTCAACCTGATCAACCAGGCCGGCGGCAAGGCGGTGGGCCTCACCGGCAAGGATAGCGGCATGGTTCGCGCGAAGAAACTGCTGCTGCACAACCGCGACAATTACGAAGACCTGATCGACATCGGCATGGTCGGCGACATCACCGCCATAGACCCGTCGCTGATCAGCCATCTGCAGGCCGGCGCCTTCATCCCGGTCATCGCGCCGATCGGTGTCGGCGAGAACGGCGAAACGTACAACATCAACGCCGACGTCGTCGCCGGCAAGATCGCCGAGGTGCTCAAGGCCGAAAAACTCGCGCTGCTGACCAACACACCGGGCGTGCTCGACAAGGACGGCAAGGTCGTCACCGACGTCACGCCGGCGCAGATCGACGCGATGGTCGCCGACGGCACGCTGTTCGGCGGCATGCTGCCCAAGATCCATTCGGCACTTGATGCGGCACGCAACGGCGTAAAGAGCGTGCACATCCTCGACGGCCGCGTCGAACATGCGCTGCTGCTCGAAATCCTGACCAGCCACGGCTTCGGCACGATGATCAAGAGCGAATAGTCGTTCAGGGCAACGGCGTGAAGAGCCTCCTCCACGAAGACGCCGGCTCTTCACCCGCAGGTTCGCGCTTCACCCAAAGAACCTGGCTATTCGACCTCGACAACACGCTGCACAACGCCAGCGCGCACATCTTTCCACAGATACACGTATCGATGATGGCGTACATCTGCCGCCATCTGAACGTCGACGAAGCCGAGGCCACACGCCTGCGGCAAACCTACTGGAAGCGCTACGGCGCGACGCTGCTCGGCATGATGCGGCACCACGGCACCGATCCCCGGCACTTCCTGCAGCAAACGCATGCCTTTGACGACCTCGCCTCAATGGTCGTCTCCGAACGCGGCCTGAAGCAAATGCTGCAACGCTTGCCCGGGCGCAAGATCATCTTCTCGAACGCACCGCAGCAATACACCGAGGCGGTACTCGCGCTGACCGGCATTCGCCGTCACTTTGCGGCCGTCTACCCGGTCGAACGTTTCCGCTTCCAGCCCAAGCCGGCGACCGCCGGATTTCTTCACTTGCTGCACAAGGAAGGGCTCGATCCGCACCGCTGCATCATGGTCGAAGATTCGCTGCCCAACCTCAAGACGGCAAAACGGCTCGGCATGAAGGCCGTGTGGGTGAGTACCAGCTCGCGCCAGCCGCCCTACGTTGACGTAAAACTGGCGTCGGTTGTCGACTTGCCCAAACGACTTGGGCGACTATAGACGGGCAGACTCAACCAAGAGAAACGACACAAGATCAATCAGGGAGAGCGACATGGGCAAGCCGGGCGAACGCAAGCTGCAGATCCTGCAAACGCTGGCCGGGATGCTGGAGGTGCCGAAAGGCGAGAAAATCACCACCGCCGCCCTCGCCGCCCGGCTCGACTGCTCGGAAGCCGCGCTCTACCGCCACTTCGCCAGCAAGGCGCAGATGTACGACGGCTTGATCGAGTTCATCGAATCGAGCCTGTTCGGCGTCATCAACCGCATTGAAACCGAGGAAGCGCAGGGCTTGCGCCAGGTCGAGCAAATCCTCGCGCTGCTTCTCGGCTTCGCGCAGCGCAACCGCGGCATGACGCGCGTGCTGATCGGCGACGCGCTGGTCAACGAAAACGAGCGCCTGCAGGCGCGCATCAACTTGCTGCACGACAAGATCGAAGCGGCGATCAAGCAGGCGCTGCGCGTCGCCGCGACGCAGGAACAACTCGCGGCGGACGCCGATTTCGGCGCGCTGGCCAACGCGTTGCTCTGTTACGTGATCGGCCGCTGGCACCAGTACGCCAAGAGCGGCTTTGCGCGCGAGCCGATGGCGCAGTGGAAACAGCAATGGCCGATGCTCTACGTCACCTGCCTGAGCCAGCGCAGCGAATGAACGCCGATCACCCCTTCAGCCAGGCCGCCGCGTCGAGCGCGAAGTAGGTCAGAACGCCATCGGCGCCGGCGCGCTTGAAGGCGAGCAGGCTTTCGAGCACGCATGCCTTCTCGTCCAGCCAGCCGTTCTGCGCCGCCGCCTTCAGCATGGCGTACTCGCCGCTCACCTGATAAGCGTAGGTCGGCACCCTGAACTCGTCCTTCACGCGGCGGACGATATCGAGATAGGGCATGCCCGGCTTGACCATCACCATGTCGGCCCCCTCGGCGATATCGAGGGCGACTTCGCGCAGCGCCTCGTCGCCGTTCGCCGGGTCCATCTGGTAGGTGTACTTGTTGCCCTTGCCGAGGTTGCCGGCCGAACCGACCGCGTCGCGGAACGGCCCGTAGAAGCTCGACGCGTATTTCGCCGAATAAGCGAGAATCCGCGTGTGGATCTGTCCGGCGCTGTCGAGTTCGGCACGAATGCGCGCGACGCGACCGTCCATCATGTCGGACGGCGCCACCACGTCGGCTCCGGCCTGCGCGTGACAAAGCGCCTGCTTGGCCAACGCTTCGAGCGTCTCGTCGTTGAGCACGTAGCCGCGCGGATCGTCGGCCGCGATCAAGCCATCCTGGCCGTGGCTGGTATAGGGGTCAAGCGCCACGTCGGTGATGACGCCGAGCTCGGGGAACGCCTGCTTCAGCGCCGCCACGGCGCGCGGCACCAGCCCGTCCGGATTCCAGGCTTCCTCGGCGCCCGGCGTCTTGAACGCCGCATCGATCACCGGAAACAGGGCCAGCGCAGGAACGCCGAGCGTCTGCGCGCGTTCGGCGGTTTGCAGCAGACGATCGACGCTCTGCCGCTCGACGCCGGGCATCGAAGCGACTGCTTCGACGCGATCACGGCCGTCCAGCACGAAGACCGGATAGATTAGATCGTCGGGCGTAAGCACCGACTCGCGCATCAGGCGACGGGAAAAGTCGTCGCGACGCATGCGACGCAACCGCGTTGCGGGAAAACCGGCATTGAAGGCTGTCGTGTTCATACAGGCACTCTCGTTAAAAAACTCGCCACTTGAGAACAAGTTCGGGAACTTCTTTCAGACCGACTCACTCTGAGTCTGCAGATGGCACACACCGTCTCCCGCTTCATCTCCCTGAGCGGGCGCCTTACATCTATGTAAGGCACTTTTGGCCCCCGGCTCTCCCTTTGCCGGGGGCTTTTTATTTCTGCAGCGCTTTCGCCGCCGTGCGCGCGCTCCAGCCAATTGCCTTGCGGTTCTTCGCGCGCGCCACCTTCTCCGTGCGCAAACCGACCGGAGGCGCGACTTCCTTCAGAATCTCCATGTCCAGCCAGCCAGCCAGCATCGCTTCCGCCTCCGCAACACCGGTTCGCTTGAGACTGGAGAACAGCTGCACCGTGCAGTTGTCGCCGATTCCCTTCAACTCGGCCTGAACTTCGCGCAGCACCAGCGCCTGTTCCTGGCGCGTCAGCTTGTCTGCCTTCGACAGCAACACGTGGATCGGCTTTCCCGTCTGCGCAAACCAGTCGATCATCTGCACGTCGAGGTCAGTCAGTGGGTGCCGGCTATCCATGATCATCACCAGCCCGACCAGCGGCTCGCGGCAGGAAAGATACGGCGCCAGCAATCCCTCCCACTGCGAGCGGATTTCCTCGGGCGCCTTGGCGAAGCCGTAGCCGGGCAAATCGACGAAGAACTTCCCTTCGGCCAGCATGAAATAGTTGAGGTGCTGGGTACGCCCGGGCGTCTTCGAAACGTAGGCCAGGCGGGTATGGTTGGCCAGCGTGTTGATGGCCGACGACTTCCCGGCGTTCGAGCGTCCGGCGAAGGCAATTTCCCGGATGGAATCGGCCGGAAGGTCGTTCAGATTGGCAACGGTCGTGCGGAAAACGGCAGTGCGGAATAGCGGCATGGTGGGGTAGACAAGGAAATGGGGCTAGCATGAGGCAGCCCGAAAGTGCTATAGAATATCAGGTTTGGGAATCGGCGACGCCGTGCTTCTCCGAACTCGCGCCTCTCTGAACTCGCACTGATCCAAAGGAGTTTGTACATGATTCGCACTCTGGCACTCGCGGCGCTCCTCACCGCCGGTTTCTCCGCTCAAGCAGCCGAGGATGCGGCGATCAAACCGGATCTGGAGAAAGCAAAGAGCATCGCCGAGTCGGTCTGCGTTGCCTGCCATGGCGCCGATGGCAACAGTGCCACGTCGGCCTACCCGCTCATCGCCGGCCAGGGCGCCGATTATCTCTTCAAGCAGCTCAAGGAATTCAAGGCCGAGGAAGGCAAGCCGGCCGTGCGCAAGAACGACATCATGGCCGGCATGGTCGCCGCACTGAGCGCCGAGGACATGAAGAGCTTGGCGGTCTACTACTCGCAGCAGAAACTGAAGCCGTCGGCAGCGACGGACGTGAAGCTGGTCGACGCCGGCAAGGCGCTCTGGCGCAAGGGCGATTTCGAGCGCGGCATTCCAGCGTGTGCCGGCTGCCACGGCCCGACCGGCGCCGGCATTCCGGTGTTGTATCCGCGCCTGTCCGGACAATATGCCGATTACACAGCGACCCAGCTGAAGAACTTCAGAAGCGAGGAACGGTCGAACGATCCGGGGAGAATGATGCGGACCATTGCGGACAAGCTCTCTGACAAACACATAAAGGCGCTCTCCGACTACATCGCCGGACTTCGCTAACCAACTTGTACGGTTGTACGTGACCACTCCACGCAAAGGGAACCGATCATGAAAACACTCAAACAGCTCATCGAAGGAAAGAACAGGAAACTCGCGGCGGTTTCGCCGGACCATACGGTGCTGCAGGCGCTAGAGATCATGGCCGAGGTCGATGTCGGCGCACTGCTGGTACTCGACGGCGAGCGTCTCGCCGGCGTCTTCTCTGAACGCGACTACGCGCGCAAGGTCATCCTGCAGGGCAAGGGCTCGCGCCAGACCAAGGTCAGCGAAGTCATGACGGGCAAGGTCGTTTATGTGAAGCAGAATGCGACGATCGAGGAATGCATGGCGATCATGACGGAGAAGCACATCCGCCACCTGCCGGTTCTCGATGACAACCAGATGGTCGTCGGCATCGTATCGATCGGTGACGTGGTCAAGGAAATGGTCAGCCAGCAGAAGTTCATCATCGGCCAGCTGGAGAACTACATCACCGGCTAAGCAAGCGCCACGACGCGCCAGATACGAAAAGAGCAGGGTTTTCGCCCTGCCCTTTTTTTGTACCCTAAACGGACTCTTGCTTGATGCTTACTTGATCTCGAGCAGGCTTTCGTCCCACTTGGCGTGCTTCTCGAAGCCGAGGAGGTTAGCGGTCGTCGCGGCGATGTTCGAGAGGCCGGCTTCGGGAGTCTGCTTCAGGCCGAGCTTGCCGCCGGTGACATTGTCGTAGAGGATCAGCGGCACCGGGTTCAGCGTGTGTGCGGTCTTGGCTTTGAACGAACCATCCTTGTTCTGCGCCGGCTGCCTGGTCTTCTTGTCCAGCTCGAACATTTCGTCGGCATTGCCGTGGTCGGCGGTAATCAACGCCACGCCGCCCATCGCGTCGATCACCGGCAGGATGCGCGCCAGCGCCAGGTCAACCGCCTCGACGGCCATCGTCGCTGCGCGGAAGCTACCGGTGTGGCCGACCATGTCGCCGTTGGCGAAGTTGCAGCGCAGCGTCTTGTACTTGCCGCTCTTCAGCGCGTCGATCATCGCGTCGGCGATTTCAGCGGCCTTCATCCACGGACGCTGCTCGAACGGCACGACGTCGCTCGGCACTTCCTGATAGGTTTCGCCGTCGAACTTGCCCGAGCGATTACCGTTCCAGAAATAGGTCACGTGGCCGAACTTCTGCGTTTCCGAGCAGGCGAACTGGGCGATGCCGGCCTTCGAGAACCATTCGCCCGAGGTATCGAGAATTGCCGGCGGGTTAACGAGGAAGCGCTTCGGCAGTTTCAGGTCGCCGTCGTACTGCAGCATGCCAGCATAGGTCACCTTCGGCACGCGCACGCGGTCGAACTTGTCGAAATTGGCTTCTTCGAAGGCGCGCGTAATTTCGATCGCGCGGTCGCCACGGAAGTTGTAGAAGACGACCGCGTCGCCGTCCTCGACGGTACCGACCGGCTTGCCGTCCTTGGCGATGACGAAGGGCGGCAGATCCTGGTCGATGGTGCCGGGAAACTTGACGCGCAGCGCCTTGACCGCTTCCGAGGCGCTGGCGAACTGGTTGCCTTCGCCGAGGATGTGCGTGTGCCAGCCACGGTCGACCATGCTCCAGTTGGCGTCGTAGCGGTCCATCGTAATGTTCATGCGGCCACCGCCCGAAGCGATCTGCGCGTCGAAGCCGCCGGTGCTGAGTTCGGTGAGGAAGGCTTCGAACGGCTCGACGTAATCGAGCGCGCTGGTTTCCGGCACGTCGCGGCCGTCGAGCAGCGCATGTACGCGCACCGCCTTGACGCCTTCTTCCTTGGCACGCACGATCATCGCCTTCAGGTGGTCGATGTGGCTGTGCACGTTGCCGTCGGAGAAGAGGCCGATGAAGTGGATCACACCGCGACCGGCCTTCGCGCCGGCGACGATCTGCTGCCACGCCTCGCCTTGCCAGATCGCGCCGGAGGCGATGGCGTCGGCCACCAGCGAGGCGCCCTGGCTATACACCTGCCCGGCGCCAATGGCGTTGTGACCGACTTCGGAGTTGCCCATGTCTTCGTCGGAAGGCATGCCGACGGCGGTGCCGTGGGCGCGCAAGGCGATGTTCGGGTAATTGGCGAACAGCTTGTCCAGCGTCGGCTTGCGCGCGGCGGCGATGGCGCTGCCGGCATCGGACTTGGGAATGCCGTAGCCGTCCATGATGATCGTGACCACCGGGCCTTGAATGCCGGCAAAGGAAGCAAGTTTCTGCAACATGATGTATTCCTGCGAACGTAAAAGTTAAGAAAACCGGAAGCGACACCCTCGAATCATACCGCTAACGCAGACGCTGCTTCGGATCGAAGCGGACGATGGCCCGACCGTCGGCCGTTTTGCTCGGCTGCGCTTTCCAGGCGTGGCCGTAAACAACCTCGAAAGTCGCCGGCAGACGGCCGTCCTTGAGCAGTCTCTCATAGGCCGCGCGCGCCGCCTGCCACGCCTGGCGCCCCATCAGGCCGCTGCGCCGCGTCTGCATGGCACAGCTCGCGCCGTTGCGGCGCAAGTCAGAGAACAGCTCGTCCACGCCGGGGTAGGTCATCGTCAGCATTTCGACGTCCATGACCGGATCGGCAAAGCCGCATTCGACGAGCATGTCGCCGTAGTCGTGCATGTCGACGAAACGATGCGTGTGCTCATGACCGTCGCTGAAACAGGCGCGCAATTCTTTCAGCGTATCGGGACCGAAGGTCGAGAACATCAGGAGGCCGCCAATGTCGAGAACCCGGTGCGACTCGCGGAAGGCGGCGAGCGGATCATCCACCCAGTGCAGCATCAGGTTCGACCAGATCAGGCCGACCGAAGCGGTCTTCAGCGGTAAGGCCTGCGCATCGGCGGAGAGCAGCGAAGCCGTGTTGCCGCGCATGAAGGGTAGCAGCCAGCGCATGCGTTTACGCTGACCGCGGCCGGCCTGCAACATGGCTTCACTGGCGTCGGCGCCGAACACGAAAGACTTCGGATAACGCTCGCCCAGCGCCGTCAGGCTGCCGCCCGTACCACAGCCGACATCCAGCACCCGTTGCGGCGCGATCTTTACGTAGTCGAGCCGCTCCAGCATGCGACTCGCGACCTCGCGCTGCAGTACGGCCGACCCGTCGTAGGCCGTAGCGGCACGCGCGAAGTTGCGCCTGACCTTATGAGAATCAACGAACGGCGCGCTCTCGCTCATCAGCGATCAGATCGCGCGCAGGCCGAGCTTGTCGAACAAGTCGAGGTCGCGGTTTGCGCCGATGTTGCTCGTCGTCAGCAGCTTGTCGCAATAGAAGATCGAATTGGCGCCGGCGAAGAAGCACATCGCCTGCATCTCGTCGGACATCGCCTCGCGCCCGGCCGACAGACGCACGAAGCTCTTCGGCATGGTGATGCGCGCGGCGGCGATGGTGCGCACGAATTCGAAGTTGTCGACCTTTTCCTTGTTGGCGAGCGGCGTGCCAGGGATGGCAACGAGGTTGTTGATCGGCACCGAGTCGGGCGCCGGGTCGAGGTTGGCGAGTTGTGCGATCATCGCCGCGCGGTTGCGCCGCGACTCGCCGAGACCGAGGATACCGCCCGAACAGACCTTGATCCCCGCATGGCGCACCTGAGCGATCGTATCGACGCGGTCGGCGTGCGTGTGCGTGGTGATCACCTGGTCGTAGAACTCGGCGTCGGTGTCGAGGTTGTGGTTGTAGTAGTCGAGGCCGGCTTCCTTGAGCTTTTCCGCCTGACCGTCCTTCAACATGCCGAGCGTGACGCAGGTCTCCATGCCGAGCGCCTTCACTTCGCGGATCATCTGCGAGACGACTTCCAGCTCCTTCTCCTTCGGGCCGCGCCACGCGGCGCCCATGCAGAAGCGCGTCGCGCCCTTGTCCCTGGCTTCCTTCGCCGCGTCGACGACCTCCTGCACCTGCATCAGCACCTCGCGTTCGGTCGATTTATAGCGCGCCGACTGCGAACAGTAGTTGCAGTCCTCGGGACAGCCGCCGGTCTTGATCGAAATCAGCGCCGAGCGCTGCACTTCATTCGGATCGAAGTTCCCGCGATGCACCGTCTGCGCGCGGAACAGCAGATCCATCAGCGGCAACTGGTACAACGCCTCGACCTGCGAGACGGTCCATTTGAAACCGGGCGCGCGCGCAGCGGCATCGGACGTCAGATCAACGGCGGGGGAAACGGTATTCATGAGCAAGGCCTGATGAAAAAGGGAGACATGCGGGAGATCGGCTGGCACAATCCGGGCGCCGATCGCGGCTTTTCAGCGATGGTTCGGAATCGATTCTGACCCGTTGCGCGGGCCGCAATTTTACCTCAAAACAAGGGCTTGAAGACCGGGGCAATGTTCAGCGCGGAGAGACTTCTGACACAGGATTGCCTGCTTTGCGCCGCCGTCAGCGAGCGCGACATCCTCTGCCGCGCCTGCGCCGCCGACCTGCCGCGCCTCCCGCCGGAACGCTGCCCGCTCTGCGCACTGCCGACGCCGCACGGTGCGATCTGTGGCCGTTGCCTGGCCCATCCACCGCATTACGACGCCACGCAGTCCGCGTTTGCCTACGACTTCCCGCTCGATCGACTGGTTCAATCGCTCAAGTACAGTCATCGACTGGCGCTCGCCGGTTTCCTCGGTCATCAGCTCGCCACCCTCGCCGCGAACGTCGAAGCCGACCTGATCATCCCGATGCCGCTGCACGCGAAACGATTGCGCGAGCGGGGCTTCAACCAGGCGCTCGAACTCGCCAGACCGGTAGCGCGAGCCACCGGGCTACCGATCGACGCCACCGGCTGCCAGCGCATACGGCACACCCCGGCGCAAGCCGCATTGCCCTGGCGTGAGCGCGTCAAGAACATTCGCGGCGCCTTCCACTGCTCGACCGACTTCAGCGGCAAGCGCCTGCTGCTCGTCGACGATGTGATGACGACCGGCGCGTCGATCGACGAATGCGCACGCACGCTGAAGCTGCACGGCGCGGCGCGCGTCTCGGCGCTCGTCGTCGCGCGTGCGTTACCGAAGTAGGCGCGCGATTCAACCTGAAAAACTCGGTTCTTCACCGCAAAGGCGCAAAGATCGCAAAGGTTCGCAAAGAAAATCAAAGCGCTACGCGAACAACACCTATCTTCCATCGCCACCCACAAGGTGAATGGTCAAGTACGATCAACCTGTTGTTTCCTTTGCGATCTTTGCGCCTTCGCGCCTTTGCGATGAGGTTTTCAGGTTCAACGCAGTTTCTGGTCGATGAGTGTCAGGAGTTCGGGACTCAGGTTTCCGGCCTGCCTGGCGCGCAGGAAGGCGTCGCGCGCCTCGGCGGCGTTGCCCTGCGCATCGAGGCTCCAGCCGAGCCCGAGCCACCAGCGGCCGTCAGCCGGCGCCAGTTGGGCGGCCTTGCGGTATTGCCCGGCGGCCTCGTCGTGACGACCGAGGCGCTGCAGGACGTTGGCCGCAAAGCCGAGGTAATCGGGGCTGTTCCCGGCCGCTGGCAACGAGTGTTCGAGAGTGCGCCAGGCGGCGTCCACTTCGCCGCGATCGACCTGCAGGCGCGCCAGGCTCATCGCCCAGCCGACCTGTGCCGGCTGGCTGGCGATGCCTTGCTGCAGAACCTGAATCGCCTCGTCCGGATATTTCGCCTCAAGCAGCAGCTTGACCAGCAGTTGCCGTGCAGCCGCGTGAAATTCGTCGCGGCGCAACGCCGCGCGCAGGTTGTCCGCCGCCTCGGTAACTCGCCCCTGATTGAGCGCCAGCACCGCCTTGCGATACTCGCCCTCGGCCTGCTCATGCGGCGATCCCGACGCAGGCGAGCGCTCGATGACCGGCGCCGACTCGGCACCTTTCCCGCGCGGCGCGCTACGCTTGTCTTCGGGCCGGTTCTCGACTGTGGCGACCGGCGCTTCTGCCGGTCGCAGCGCCGGCATATTGGGCGTTTGCTGCGACGCAGGCACTGCGACATGGGGGCCAACCGCCTTCTTGTCCCGCGTCGCCGATCCGGTGCTTGCCGGCGCCTCCGCCGGCACCGGCCGAGCGTTCGGCGACATGGCGGGCTCGGCGGGCACATCCATGAAATCGGCCATGCGCAGGCTGACGTCCATGCCGGCAACAAGGCTGCTCGAATCGACGTCGGCCGGTGGCGCGGAAGACTCCGGCGCATCGGCGCCGACACCGGCCGTCGCCGGCTTTGGCTCGACTGACTCAGGGACGGGCGAAGCAACAACAGGAGGCTCAACCACGGACGGCGGCGCGGCCGCATCCACCGCGGTCTTGCGGATAAAATAGTCGACCACATCGTCGCGCATCACGAAACCGGTCCCCAGGATGACAAGCAGGGCAACGCCCAGCGCAATACCGAGCGGCCAATTTGACGACGGCGCCTTCGGCAGAGGACGCACGTCGTTCGGCAGCCGCGTGCCGACACCGTGCGCGGCGCGACGCGCATCGAGATCGCGCAGCACTTGATTGATCAGGCTCAT
>NZ_JAGOIT010000015.1 GCF_017995515.1 Propionivibrio sp. | reverse complement strand
AACCTGCGCCACCGGCGCCGTCCGCTTGCGCTGCAAGCCCTCCAACTCGTCCCGCTCCAATTCACTCAGATTCATCTTTCCCATGCCCCCTATATGGGGTGCAATTTCATTGATTCAATGGACTAGGAGAAAGCCCAATGAGCCTGACCAGACAAGAAGTTCTTCAACGCTTGAATGACCAAAAAGCCAAACGTTCGCCGATTGTCGGCTGCGGCGCGGGTACGGGTATCTCGGCCAAGTTGGCCGAAGCCGGCGGTGCCGACCTGATCATCATCTACAACTCCGGTCGCTATCGGATGGCTGGCCGGGGATCCCTGGCCGGTCTGATGCCCTACGGCGATGCAAATGCGATCGTGATGGATATGGCGTCCGAAGTGCTACCGGTCGTTAAACATACGCCGGTACTCGCCGGCGTATGCGGGACTGATCCGTTCCGCCTGATGCCACGCTTCATTACCCAACTCAAGGAAGCAGGTTTCTCGGGCGTGCAGAATTTCCCGACAGTGGGACTGATCGATGGTAACTTCCGCGCCAACCTTGAAGGCACAGGCATGGGCTACGACAAGGAAATCGAAATGGTACGCGAGGCCAATCGCCAGGATTTCTTTACCTCGCCCTACGTTTTCGATGCAGAGGATGCACGCAAGATGGCCGAAGCCGGCGCCGATCAACTGGTTGCCCACGTTGGCCTGACCACGGCGGGCACGATTGGCGCTGCCGTGGCATTTAGTCTGGATGAAGCGATTGATAAGGTCATGACCATCGCTGAAGCCGGTCGTCGTGTGCGGAAGGATATTTTGGTCATCTGCCACGGAGGACCGTTCGATGAACCGGAAAATGTAGCTATCGCGCTGTCCAAAATGCCTGGAATTGATGGTTTCTTTGGCGCTTCGTCGATTGAGCGTTTGCCTACAGAGCGCGCGATCACTGCCCAGGTTAAAGCCTTCAAAGGGAGTCGGCTCGCGTAGGTAACCGAAGGCAGCTTTCGTAAAGACTACCGGCCGTTCGAGTCACATCGCTTCCTGTGTCTCAAACGGCCGGAACTGGCCGGTTGTTTGAGTTCCTCAACGACTGGTTTGTAGAAGCGAAACTTGAAAACTCATCGTCGGAGCCTACGGCAGCTTTCGGGCAAAACGAAGGACAAGTTTGGGTCGGCAAGAGCCTGTCAGGTGATCGAGATTCTGCGGTCAAGTGCTATAAGAATCATTGGTCAAATTGGCGCGATTTCGCAGCAAACCGTAGCCACTTCTTCGAAGACGCTAACTCGCTACCTTGCAACAAGCTCACAAATTCGTCGTCCTGAATTACGGACAGATCGGTCAGCGTGGACATCAATCACAAATATGACCCAAAAATTGCAATTTTCGTGGACATGATCCGTTCTCTCAAATAACCGAATACTTGCCTTCCATTTTCGCCATGTCCATACGCACGTACCTCGCGCTTACATACTGACGCACAACTTCCACTGGAACGTCACCGGCCCGCAGTTCAACAGCCTGCACCTGATGCTCATGGGGCAATACACCGAGCAGTGGAACGCGCTCGACATCATCGCCGAGCGCATCCGCGCGCTCGGCCATCCGGCGCCTGGAACCTTCTCCGAGTTCGCCAAGCTGACGTCGGTCAAGGAGGTGTCGGGCGTGCCCAAGGCGACCGATATGGTCCGTCATCTGGTTGATGCGCAGGAAACGACGGCGCGCACGGCGCGAAAGCTGTTCCCGGTGGTTGAAGCGGCCAACGACCAGCCGACCGCCGATCTGCTGACGCAGCGCCTGGAAATCCACGAAAAGACTGCGTGGATGCTGCGCAGTCTGCTTGAGGATTAAGCGGCGAGGATCGCCCGCAAGGCGTCGACCAGCGCAGCGCATTCCTGATCGGTACCGATCGAGATGCGCAAGTGCTGGTTGATACGTGGTTGCTTGAAGTGGCGCACGATGATCTGGCGCTCGCGCAACTGCGCAGCGAGCTTGGCCGCGTCGTGTTGCGGGTGGCGCGCGAAGATGAAGTTCGCTGCGGAGGGCAGGACGGCGAAGCCGAGCTGCTCCAGGCCCGCGACCAGCGTCGCGCGGCTGGCCATGACGGCTTGCCGCGCTTTCTCCAGATGTTCCTTGTCGTCGATCGCCGCGGCGGCGCCGACGATCGCCAGGCGGTCGAGCGGGTACGAGTTGAAGCTGTTCTTGACGCGATCGAGCGCCTCGATCAGATCGGCGTGGCCGACCGCGTAGCCGACGCGCAGGCCAGCGAGCGAGTGCGACTTCGACAGCGTACGGATAACCAGCAGATTCGGGTAGCGCGTGACTAAGGCGATGGCTGTTTCGCCGCCGAAGTCGATGTAGGCTTCGTCGATGACGACGACCGCCCGCGGATGCGCGGCGACCAGCCGTTCGATCTCGGCGAGCGGCAGCAGTTGCCCGGTCGGCGCGTTCGGGTTGGCGAGGATGATGCCGCCGTTCTCGCGTGCGTAGTCGTCGACGCGGATCTCGAACGCGTCTCCGAGCGGAATCGCGACGCTTTCAATGCCGTACAGTCCGCAATACACCGGGTAGAAGCTGTAGCTGATGTCCGGCAGCAGCAGCGGCTTGTCGTGCTTCAAGAGTGCCATGAAGGCATGCGCGAGCACTTCGTCCGAACCGTTGCCGACGAAGACGTTGCGTGTGTTGATGCCGAACTCGGCGAAGTGGCGGGCGACGGCTTCCTTCAGGCGATCGCCGTTCGGGTCGGGGTAGAGGCGCAGCGTGCCGCCATCGGCGCCCAGCTCGGCCTGCATCGCTGCGACGGCGCGCGGCGACGGCGGGTACGGGTTCTCGTTGGTGTTCAGCTTGATCAGGTTGGCCAGCTTGGGTTGTTCGCCCGGAACGTAGGGCGTCAGGCTGTGGACGAGGGGGCTCCAGAATTGGCTCATAACGGCTCGCAGGGGTCGGGTGCAGCGGGAGCGTCAGATGGTATCATGCAGCCGTGCCGGTTACAGCCCGCGGGCGGCTGGCTCGGGCCGTGGCAGCGCCTCCCTGAGTAATTGCCGGCGTGCCTGCGATGGCCTTACCACCAGTAACACATCCTTTGTCATGAGGCTTTCATGCGGCAAGCCGAAATCAGCAGAAACACCCTGGAAACCCGGATCACGGTGCGTCTCAATCTCGACGGCACCGGGCAATGTCGCCTTGCGACCGGCGTCCCCTTTCTCGATCACATGCTCGATCAGGTGGCGCGTCACGGGCTGATCGACCTCGAGGTCGAAGCCGATGGCGACCTGCACGTCGACGCGCACCACACGGTGGAGGATATCGGCATCACGATCGGGCAGGCGCTGAGCAAGGCCGTTGGCGACAAGAAGGGCCTCCGCCGCTACGGGCACGCCTACGTGCCGCTCGACGAGGCGCTTTCGCGTGTGGTGATCGACCTCTCCGGGCGCCCAGGGCTGGTCTTCGGCGTCGAATTCACGCGCGCCACCATTGGCGCGTTCGACGTGGACCTGATACGCGAGTTTTTCCAGGGCTTGGTCAATCACGCGCTGATGACGCTGCACATCGACAATCTGCGTGGCGCGAACGCGCACCATCAGGCCGAAACGATCTTCAAGGCCTTCGGCCGCGCCCTGCGCGTCGCGCTCGAAGCCGATGAACGCGCCGCCGGCAGTATTCCGTCGACCAAGGGATCGCTGTGATGGCTTCTTCCGCAGGGAAAATTGCCGTCATCGACTACGGCATGGGGAATCTGCGTTCGGTCTGGCAGGCGCTGGTGCACGTGGCCGATGGCCGGAAAATCGTCGTCACGGCCGATCCGGAGGTGGTCGCTGGCGCCGGGCGCGTCGTCTTTCCCGGGCAGGGGGCGATGCCCGACTGCATGCGCGAGCTCGATGCGCGCGGTTTGCGTTCAGTCGTGATCGAGGCGGCGCGAACGAAACCCTTCCTCGGCATCTGCATCGGCCTGCAGATGCTCTTCGAACAGAGCGAAGAGGGCAACGTGCCCGGTCTCGGCGTTTTCGCCGGCCCGGTCCGCCGTTTTCCGGCGGAGAAGATGATCGGCCCATCCGGTGAGAAGCTGAAAGTGCCGCACATGGGCTGGAACCGTGTGGTGCACGCCGGGAGTCATCCGCTGTGGAGCGGCATCGACGACGGTGCGCGTTTCTACTTCGTACACAGCTACTTTGTCGATCCGGTCGATCGTGCCTGCATCGCCGCCACGACCGAGTACGGCATCCCCTTTACCAGTGCGGTGGCGCGGGATAATATCTTTGCCATCCAATGTCATCCCGAGAAGAGCGCGCAAGCCGGACTCGCCCTGTTATCCAACTTCGTACGCTGGAACCCATAAACAGGACCTGCTTTTCTCCATTCCTTCCATTCCTTTTTCCCTCCACTACTTTCGTTTTCCAAAATGCTGATCATTCCCGCGATTGACCTGAAGGACGGGCAGTGCGTTCGTCTGAAGCAAGGTTTGATGGACGAAGCGACCGTATTCTCCAACTCTCCCGGCGAACAGGCCGCCCATTGGCTGGAACAGGGCGCGCGTCGCCTGCATATCGTGGATCTCAACGGTGCGTTCGCCGGCAAGCAGAAGAACGAAAGAGCGATCAAGGAAATCGTCGCAGCTTTGGGCGACGAGATTCCGATCCAGCTGGGCGGCGGCATCCGCGACCTCGACACGATCGAGCGCTGCCTCGACAACGGCGTGAGCTACGTCATCATCGGCACGGCTGCGGTGAAGAACCCCGGTTTCCTGCACGACGCGTGCAGCGCGTTCCCCGGCCAGATCATCGTCGGACTCGACGCCAAGGACGGCAAGGTCGCCGTCGACGGCTGGTCGAAACTGACCGGTCACGACGTGATCGATCTGGCCAGGAAGTGCGAGGACTACGGCGTCGAGAGCGTCATCTACACCGATATCGGCCGCGACGGCATGCTTTCCGGCATCAACATCGAAGCGACGGTCAAGCTGGCGCAGGCGCTGACCATCCCGGTGATCGCCAGCGGCGGCCTGTCGAACATGGACGACATCCGGGCGTTGTGCAGCGTCGAGCACGAAGGCGTCGTCGCCACCATTGCCGGGCGCGCCATCTACGACGGCTCGCTCGACTTCGCAGCGGCGCAGGCCGAAGCCGACAGCCTCAACGGCGATTGATCTTTTTCCCTCTACGAAAGAACGGTAAACGCTTTGGGTCTCGCGAAACGCATCATCCCCTGCCTTGACGTCACCGCCGGGCGGGTCGTCAAGGGGACCAACTTCGTCGATCTGCGCGATGCCGGCGACCCCGTGGAGATTGCCCGCCGTTACGATCTGCAGGGCGCCGACGAGGTGACCTTCCTCGACATCACGGCGTCGTCAGACCAGCGCGACATCATCCTGCACATTGTCGAAGCGTGCGCGTCGCAGGTCTTTATCCCGCTGACCGTCGGCGGCGGCGTGCGCACGGTCGCCGACGTTCGGCGCCTGCTCAATGCGGGTGCGGACAAGGTGAGCATGAACACGGCTGCCGTCAACAATCCGGACCTCGTCGCCGAATCCGCGGCCAAGGTCGGGAACCAGTGCATCGTCGTCGCCATTGACGCCAAGCAGGTCGAGCCGGGCAGGTGGGAGGTCTTCACGCACGGCGGCCGCAACCGGACGGGCCTCGATGCCGTCGACTGGGCGCGTCGCGTGCAGCTACTCGGCGCCGGCGAAATCCTGCTGACCAGCATGGACCGCGATGGCACGAAGAACGGATTCGATCTGGCACTCACCCGCGCGGTTTCGGACGCGGTCGATATTCCGGTGATCGCCAGCGGCGGCGTCGGCAACCTGCTGCATCTCGCCGACGGCGTGACCGAGGGGCGGGCCGATGCGGTGCTGGCGGCGAGCATCTTCCACTTTGGCGAATACACCGTGCGCCAGGCCAAGGAGTACATGCGCGACCGCGGCATCGAGGTGCGTCTGTGAGCGACCTGGACGCGGGCAAGTTCTGGCTCGACGCGTTGAGGTGGGACGAGAACGGCATGATCCCGGCCATCGCGCAGGATTCAGCGAGCGGCCGTGTGGTAATGTTTGCCTGGATGAATCGCGTCTCGCTGGAAGAGACCGTCAAGACAGGAAACGCCGTCTATTGGTCGCGCTCGCGCCAGCGCTTGTGGCGCAAGGGCGAAGAGTCGGGCCACTTCCAGCGAGTCAAATCGATTCGCGCGGACTGCGACGGCGACGTCCTGCTGTTGTCCATCGATCAGGTCGGCGGAATTGCCTGCCACACCGGACGAGAAAGTTGCTTCTTCCTGGAATTGCAGGGAGAGCGCTGGGTCGCCACCGACCCGGTTCTGAAAGATCCTAAGGAAATCTACGCATAATGAGCACTCACGATATTCTGCACCGCCTCTCCGAAACCCTGGCTTCGCGCCGTCACGCCGACCCGGAGACCTCGTATACGGCCAAGTTGTTCGCCAACGGTCCGGATTCCATCCTGAAAAAGATCGGCGAGGAGAGCGCCGAGCTGATCATGGCGGCCAAGGACGGCAAGCGCCTGAACATCGTCTGGGAATCGACGGACCTCATCTATCACATCATGGTGTTGCTTGCCTTCTACGGCATGGGAATCGAGGACGTGTCGCAGGAAATGCGTCGTCGCGAGGGGATTTCCGGCATCGACGAAAAGAAATCGCGGACGGCGAAGTAGGCGTCAGGAGGAGTCGGCATGGACAACTGCCTGTTTTGCAAGATTGCGCGTGGAGACATTCCGTCGCGCAAGGTCTACGAAGACGACGAAGTCTTCGCGTTTCACGACATCAATCCGGCGCGCCCGATGCACCTGCTGGTCGTGCCCAAGCGTCACATCGACTCGCTGCAAACCATTACTTCCGAAGACGAGCCGGTGCTCGGCCGGATGTTGTCGGTGGCCAGGCGACTGGCCGAAGAGAACGGCAGTCCGGACGGCTTTCGTGTCATCATCAACAACGGCCGGGTCGGCGGGCAGGAGGTGCCGCATCTGCACGCGCACATCGTCGGCGGCCCGGAACCGGTCGGGCCGATGCTCAAGCGGGTTTAAAGGAGATTCATCATGGGAAGTTTCAGCATCTGGCACTGGTTGATCGTTCTGCTCATCGTCCTGCTGGTTTTTGGCACGAAGCGGCTGAAGAACATCGGCGAGGACCTCGGTGGCGCCGTCAGAGGCTTCAAGGAAGGCATGAAGTCGGCCGAGGAAAAGGCCGCCGAGGCGGCGCAGCAGCAGGTGACCGGCGGACAGACCATCGAAGGCGAGGTCAAGGAAAAGACGAAGTCGTAGCCGATAACGGTATCGACCACTGGTTGCGCTGTGAGGATGTCATCATTCACAGCGCTTTTCGTTTCTGCCTTCCTCCTGGAAATCCAAACCCATGTTTGACGTCGGTTTTAGCGAGCTCGTCGTGATCGGTATCGTGGCGCTGGTCGTCATCGGACCTGAGCGTCTGCCCCGGGTGGCGCGCATGGCGGGGCATCTGCTCGGCCGGATGCAGCGCTACGTCAACGACGTGAAGGCGGACATCAATCGCGAGATCCAGCTCGACGAACTCCGGAAGCTCAAGAGCGACGTGCAGGATACGGCACTCAATCTGGAAGCGAGCATCCGCGGGGAAATGCGGGCGGTGGAGACGGCAGTCGGCGAGCACGTCCAGTCGGCGCGCAGCGCGCTGGATGATCTGGCGCAGACATCGGCAGCAGGTACTCAAGCCGAGCCGAATGCCGTAACGACCGCGCCCGTGGTCGAACCCGCAGTGGCTCCCGAACAACAACCCGCCGCAAAGGCCTGACGACCTATGGATCAGCAGGAAGACACCTTCCTTTCGCACCTCTTCGAGTTGCGTGATCGTCTGATCAAGGCGCTGCTTTCCATCGGCATCGTCTTTGTCTGTCTTTTTCCGTGGGCGAAGGAACTGTACGCGCTGCTCGCGCAGCCGTTGATCGCGACATTGCCGCAGGGCGGGCAGATGATCGCCACCGACGTCGTCGGCGTCTTCCTGGTGCCGATGAAGGTGGCGCTGATGGTTGCCTTCCTGATCGCGCTGCCGTATGTCCTGTATCAGGTCTGGGCCTTTGTCGCCCCCGGTTTGTACTCGCACGAAAAGCGGCTGGCCTTGCCGCTGGTCGCGGCGAGCGTCGTGTTGTTCTTCGTCGGCATGTCCTTCGCGTACTTCCTCGTGTTTCCGACGGTGTTCAAGTTCATGGCGAACATCGCGCCGGAAGGCGTTGCCTGGATGACGGATATCGAGAAGTACCTGTCGTTCGTGATGTCGACCTTTCTCGCGTTTGGCGTGACGTTCGAGGTGCCGGTCGTCGTCGTGGTGCTCGTCCGGATGAACATCGTCGCCCTGGAGACGCTGAAGGAATGGCGTTCGTACATGATCGTCGCCGCCTTCGTCATCGCCGCGATCTTCACGCCGCCGGACGTGATTTCGCAGCTGATGCTGGCGATCCCGCTCTGTCTGCTCTACGAACTCGGGATGCTGATGGCGAAATTCGTCAGCAAGCCCGTCAAGCCGGAAAGCGACGGTACCGACCTCGTCTGATTCCCGTCGCTCGTCGCGTTATTCACGCTCGCGCGTCAGCGGCGGGCGTTTGCCGATCCTGATCGTCGTCGAGAACTCGGCTTTCTGGCGCAGCAGTCTGAACGGCACGCTGGCGCCGGGTTTGAGCGCGGCGATCAGGTCGAGCATGACCTGTGGGTCCTTGACCGGCTTTCCTTCAACCGAAAGCAGAATGTCGCCCGGGCGGATTCCGCTCGCGTCGGCCGGGCTGCCGCGCTGGACGCCGGCGATCAGGGCGCCGCTGGCGTCCTTCAATTCGAACGATTCGGCCAGTTCCGGTGTGATCTCCTGCGCTTCGACGCCGATCCAGCCGCGCGTCACGGTACCGGTCTGGATGATCTGCTCCATGACGCTGCCGGCGGTCGAGATGGGGATAGCGAAGCCGATGCCGAGCGAGCCGCCCGAGCGTGAGTAAATGGCCGTGTTGATGCCGAGCAGCTTGCCGTGCGTGTCGACGAGTGCGCCGCCGGAGTTGCCGGGGTTGATTGCGGCGTCGGTCTGGATGAAGTTCTCGAAGGTGTTGATGCCCAAGTGTGAGCGACCGAGCGCCGAGACGATGCCCATGGTGACGGTCTGCCCGACGCCGAAGGGATTGCCGATGGCCAGCACGACGTCGCCGACGATCACGTCGTCCATCCGGCCGAGGCTGATCGCCGGAAGCTTGAGTTCCTCCGACGCTTCCGCCTCAATCTGCAAAACGGCCAGATCGGTCTCGGGGTCGCTGCCGACGAGACGCGCCTTCAGATCGCGGCCGTCGTTGAGCGATACTTCGATCTGCTCGGCGGCTTCGATGACGTGATAGTTGGTGAGGACGTAACCACTGGCGCTGACGATGACGCCGGAGCCGAGTCCCGAATTGGGCTGGTCTTCGGATTCGGCCGAGTCGCCAAAGAAATGGCGGAAGATCGGATCGTCAACGAGCGGGTGTTTGGGCGCGACGAGCTTCTGCGTGGTGTATACGTGGACCACCGAAGGCAGCGCCTTCCTTGCCGCTTCGCGGTATGAGCCGCCGGGCGCGGTCTCGGCCGGTTTGCCGGGCTCCCCGGTGCCGCTGATTGCCGGATCGGCGCTGCGCTGCGGCAACCAGTCGGGTTTGAGCGTGCTGATGACGAAGACAACCGCAACCGCTACGGTGACGCTTTGTGCAAAAATCAGCCAGAGTTTACGCATGGGGAACAGAGGAAAAGGAATAAGCGATGAAACGTGAAACGCTGGCGCACTATCTCGACGAATTACTGGAAACCGCGCGCTTCAAGGATTATTGCCCAAACGGTTTGCAAGTGGAAGGACGCGCGGCGATCGGGAAGATCGTCACTGGCGTGACGGCGAGTCAGGCGCTGCTCGATGCGGCGATCGCGCGCGGGGCTGATGCGATACTTGTTCATCATGGCTGGTTCTGGCGCGGCGAGGATGGGCGCATTGCCGGTTTTCGCAGGAATCGGCTCAAGGCGCTGCTGGCGCACGACATCAATCTCTACGCCTATCACCTGCCGCTCGACAGCCACGCCGAGTTCGGCAACAACGCCCAACTGGCGCAGCGGATGGGGTGGGTTGTCGACGGCCGTTTCGGCGAGCACGACCTGGGCTGGTTCGGGCGGCTCGATCAGCCGCTGCGGCGGGCCGAGCTGGTGCAGCGGTTGACTGCCGAACTCGGGCGCGCACCGCAGGTGATCGGTGATGACGACAGCGACCGACCGCTGCTGCGCATCGCCTGGTGCTCGGGCGGCGCGCAGAGCCTGTTCGAGCAGGCCGTCGAGCAAGGCGTCGATGTGTATTTGAGTGGCGAAATTTCAGAGCAGAACGTCCATCTGGCGCGCGAGTCCGGCGTTACCTACATCGCCGCCGGGCATCATGCGACCGAGCGCTACGGCGTACGGGCGCTGGCGGAGCACCTGGCCGAGCGTTTTGACCTGCACTGCGAATTCGTCGATATCGACAGCCCGGTGTGATGAGCCGGCGATACGGATTTGATCGGGCGGTGAGCGTCAGCCGCCCAGCCATTGCTTGCGCAGCGGGTAGGCACCTTCCCGGATGGCCAGCCGCGCGTTGTCTTCCGGCGGCGGGTCGAGGCGCACGGTGAATTCCATCAACTCGTCGCGGCGGAAGGCGTGGATGTGCACCGTGTCGCCCGGCTGATGGCGCGCGAGCAGCTGGTCCAGCGTCGTTGGCGTGACGCGCAGGCCGTCGACGGCGAGCAGCGCATCGCCTGCCGCGAGTCCCGCGGTCTGCGCGGCACCGCCGTCGAAGACGGTGGCCAGGCGAATCTCGTTGGCGCCGTTGTCCCCATTGGTTTTGATGCCGAGCGATGGCGTCTTCGCCGCCGGCGCGGTTTCGAGCGACAGATCGACGCCGAGCGGCGCCAGCAACTTCTTGAGCGGCAGGTCGCGCGTTCCGGAGACGCCTTCCACGAAGAGCCTTTTCAGCTTGAGTCCGGAACATCCCTCGGCTATTTCCCGGATGTCGTCCTCGTCGACGCCGACGCCGGTCTTGCCGTGTTTCTCCCACAGCGCGCGCATGACGTCGTCGAGCGCGACGCGGCCGTCGGTCTTCGCGCGTAGCGTGAGGTCGAGCGCCAGCGCGAAGAGCGCGCCCTTGGCGTAGTAGCTGACGACGGCGTTCGGCGTGTTCTCGTCCGGGCGGTAGAACTTGCTCCAGGCGTCGAAGCTCGACTCGGCCAGCGATTGCTTCAGGCGGCCCGGTGTGCGCAGCACGTTGCTGATCGTCTTGCCCATCAACTCCAGCCAGTCCTTGCGTTCGATGGCGCCGCTGCGCAACAGCGCCAGATCGTCGTAATAGGACGTGAAGCCCTCGAACGCCCAGAGCAGCGTCGTGTAGTTCTCGCGCTCGAGATCACAGGGCGTGAAGGCCGCCGGTTTGATGCGCTTGACGTTCCAGGTGTGGAAGTACTCGTGGCTGCACAGGCCGAGGAAGGTGCGGTAGCCCTCGGGTAGGCCGGTCATGCCGGCGTAGGGGAGGTCGTTACGCGAGCAGAGCAGCGCCGTCGAGGCACGGTGTTCGAGGCCGCCGTAGCCGCTGCCGACTGCAGTGACGAGAAAAACGTAACGCGACATCGGCGCTGGTTCGCCGAAGAAGCGGATCTGCCATTCGCAGATGCGCTTGAGGTCGCGGCACAGGCGACTCATGTCGCAATCGTGGCGACCGGTAATCACGATCTCATGTGGAACGCCACAGGCCTCAAAGGTGGCGTGGCTGAAGCGGCCCATTTCGACCGGGTGGTCGATCAGTTCGTCGTAGTTTTCGGCGCCGTACAGGCCGAAGCCGTGGCGCCTGGCTTTGCCGCGCTTGTCGCCGGCGGCTTGAACTGGATTCATCGCCGTGGCGACGCGCCAGTCCTTGTAGCGTTCGCCTGCCGGCGGCTGGATATCGACGTGGCAAGGCGACTCTTCCTGCCCGATCACGCGCAGGAAGACGCTGGTGCCGTTGAAGAAGGCGTGCGTCTCGTCAAAGTGCGCGCCGCGCACCGAGAGATCCCAGGCGTAGACCTCGACGACGACAGTCAGCGCCGTCGGGTGCTTCAGCGCCGCCGCCTGCCAGGTGTGCTTGTCGAGCTTCTCCAGCGCGACCGGCTTGCCGCCTGCTTCGGCGCGAATAGACACGATGTTGCGGGCGAAGTCGCGGATCAGGTAGCTGCCGGGAATCCATGCCGGCAGCGCGAAACGTTGCCCGACCGGATCGGGCAAATCGACGGTGCAGCGCACTTCGAAGCGATGTGCGGCGGGATGGGCTGGCAGGACGGTGTATAGGATGGGGGTTCGGTCCATGGCTTGCGGGTCGCTGTGGGGAATGCCTCGCATTCTATGGCTAACGTCCGCCAGGCTGGAAAACTGACCGACTGCGGCTTTTTCGCAACGGCCCGAGGCCTTAGTCAATGTCGGGGTGGCGCGCGCACAACACTTTTCTCCCTGCGACGGGCATTATCCGGCTTTGGATGTAGATCAAAATCGCTTTGATTCTTTTCAGAGAGCGTCTGTCAAGAAAACCGCCAAATCGACCCGAGGGAACCATGCGCAAGAATCTTCCAGTGACCAACATCGAAACCAGCCTCCCCGACAATCAGTTCATCTACTCGAGAACGGACCTGAAAGGAGTGATCACCGAAGCCAACGAGGCGTTCTGCAACGTCAGCGGCTATACCCGTGAGGAAATGGTCGGCCAGCCGCACAACATGGTGCGCCACCCGGACATGCCGGAGGCGGCGTTCAAGGACATGTGGGCCGACCTCAAGACCGGGCGGCCGTGGCGCGGCATCGTCAAGAACCGGCGCAAGGACGGCGGCTTCTACTGGGTTGTCGCCAACGTCTCGCCGGTGCGCGAGAACGGCCAGATCGTCGGCTACCAGTCGGTGCGCAGCCGGCCGAGCCGTGAAGAAATCGAGGCGGCGACGGCGGCGTACGAGAAGATCAACCGGGGTAGCTCATCGTTGGTAATCATTCACGGCCACGCCGTCTACAGACATTCGGCGCTGGTCAAGGCGATGACCTCGCTGCGCGGACAGACGT
This sequence comes from Propionivibrio sp., assembly GCF_017995515.1. Taxonomy (GTDB): domain Bacteria; phylum Pseudomonadota; class Gammaproteobacteria; order Burkholderiales; family Rhodocyclaceae; genus Propionivibrio. The sequence goes on along the minus strand of NZ_JAGOIT010000015.1, from coordinate 33,147 downwards.
ACTTTCTCGGATTCCTGGTGTTGCTGCTGGGCTGTATTGATCTTTCCGAAGTGGTTTTTAGCCTCGATTTTGGATGGGTTCATGAAGCGCTGATGGGCCTTGCCATTGCCTATGCGATCTACTTTGTGGGATTTTTCGTGCCGAAGCTCAGCCGTGATCTCGACAAGATGGCGGACTGGACCGAGAGTCTTTTGACGACCGGTAACCTTAAGCGACGCCTGCTGATTCGACGATCCGACATGCTTGGGTCGGTAGTGAACCGGATGGATGCCTTTGTTTCTTCGGTGCAGGCGACCGTGCAAGGCATGGCCGATACCGCCAGGCATGTGGCCGAATCGACGTCTGAGGTCGAAGCCGGCATGCACGTCGTCCATCGCTCGGCCGAGAAACAGAGCGAGGCGACGTCGGCCGCCGCCGCGGCCGTCGAGGAAGTGACCGTGTCGATCGGCGAAGTGGCCGAGCACGCATACACGACGAAGGAAGTCGCGTTGAACACCGGCGACGTGTCGCGCGAGGGCGCCAAACGCTCGGGCGAAGCGTGTGCGACGATCACGGCGCTGGCCGGGACGGTCAAGGAGTCGGCAGAAAAGGTCGAGACGCTCGGCCAGCGTTCCGCCGAGATCAGCCACATCGCCGGCGAAATCAAGGAGATCGCCGACCAGACCAACCTGCTGGCGCTCAATGCCGCGATCGAAGCGGCACGTGCCGGCGAGCAGGGGCGCGGCTTTGCCGTGGTGGCTGACGAAGTGCGCAAGCTGGCCGAGCGTACCGGCCGTGCGACGCAGCAGATCAGCAGCATGATCGACCTGATCCAGCAGGATACGCAGCGCGCGGTCGAAGGCATGCGCTCCGGCGCCTCGCAGGTCGAGGAAGGCGTTTCGCTCGTGCATTCGGCGCAGGATGCCTTGCAGAAGATCAACGACGAGATGAGCGACACCATCCAGCGCGTCAATGAAATCTCGCACGCGTCCGATGAGCAGCGCGAAGCGATGACGCTGCTCGCGCAGAACGTCGAGCAGGTGGCGTCGATGACCGAGCAGAACGTCGCCGTCGTCACGCAGACCGAGTCGATGGTCGGCCGCCTGACATCGATCGTCGAGCGGATGAACAAGTCGGTGAACCAGTTCACGGTCTGACCCGCCGCGAGAACGACACGAAGGCGAGCCGGGGCTTCCGGCTCGCCTTCGTGCTTTCGGCCCTTCGCCCATGGCGGTCAATAATCGTTAAATAATATTGAACATTTCGTTAAATCCGTACTCGAACGGGCAACGTGCGCCAGTTGCCGGGTTTTCGGCCTCGCCGAACGTGGCCTGGGCGGGTACGCGCTGATGTAACTACAAGAAAAGCAGTACGACGATCACGGTCGATGGCTGGCCGTGGAGAACAGCAGGGCGATCAGTCACTTGAAGCTTCTGCCCCATGTCTGACCGACGGGTTCGCGCCGTTGCGCGCGCGTTTTGGTCGGTCTGGTGGGTGGGCGGCAGGTGGCTGTCGGGAGACAGGGTTCGGCTTGCCGCTTGCAGGTGGTGTGCTAGATTGAAAATCGAAAGTTGAATCCGGAATAAATGCGCTACTGACTTGTCACTTTCGGGATTGACGATGCCTCTTCCTCCTCCGACTGCGGAACGCGCGCGCTTGCATCTGCGCAGCGTCGCGCTTGAAGGCTTCAAGCGTTCCGACGGCTTGTGGGATATCGAGGCGCGCATCGTCGATACGAAAGACCAGGACTACCCGCTTTCCTCCGGTTTGCGCCGGCCCGGCGAGGCGGTGCACGACATGTCGGTGCGCGTCACCATTGACGCGAAGATGAATATCCTCGAAGCGGCCGCGTGTACCGACGCAGCGCCCTACATGGGCCACTGCGACAGCGTTCCGCCGGACTATTCAAGGATCGTCGGGCTGAACCTCTTTCACGGGTTCCGCAAGGCGGTCAAGGATCTGTACGGCGGCACGCGCGGCTGCGCGCACGTCAGCGAATTGCTGATGCAGTTGCCGACCGTGGCTCTGCAGACCTTCGCCAGTGAAGTTCTCGACAACGACGACAGCAAGCACAAGCCATATCAGCTCGAACGCTGTCACGCCCTCGTAGCACATTCGGAAGCGGTCAGGCGCTTTTACCCGCGCTGGTATCGCAGCGGAAACCCCGGGCAGGAGGAGGATGCAAAAGATCTGCCCAATGCTCTTCACTTACATTCAGGCAAGGAAGGTAAATGAACATTCACGAATATCAGGGAAAAGAACTTTTCAAAAAGTTCGGCGTGGCCGTGCCGCGCGGGGTGTTCTGCCAGAGCGTCGACGAGGCCGTGCGAGCGGCCGAGACGCTGGGCGGCAAGGTGTGGGTCGTCAAGGCACAGATCCACGCCGGCGGACGCGGGCAGGGCGGTGGCGTCAAGATTGCGAAGTCGATCGACGAAGTGCGCCAGTATGCCAGCCAGATTCTCGGCATGCAGCTGATCACCTACCAGAACGCACCCGACGGGCAGAAGGTGCGCCGCCTGCTGATCGAGGAAGGCGCCGACATCCGCAAGGAATACTACGTCTCGGTGCTGACCGACCGGCGCTCGCAGAAGGTGACGATGATCGCTTCGGCCGAGGGCGGCATGAACATCGAGGAAGTCGCCCATCACTCGCCGGAGAAGATCCTCACGTATTACATCGATCCGGCCGACGGGCTGACTGACACGCAGGCGGCCGATCTGGCCATCGGCATCGGCATCCCGGACGCGTCGGTCGAGCGCGCGGTCAAGCTGCTCAAGGGCATGTACCAGTGCTACATGCAGACCGACGCCTCGCTCGTCGAAGTCAATCCGCTGATCCTCGAAGGCACCGGCGACATCAAGGCGCTCGACGCCAAGATCATCATCGACGACAACTCGCTCTACCGTCAGCCCGAAGTCATGGAAATGCGCGACTTCGACGAGGAAGATCCGAACGAGATCGCCGCCTCCAAATTCGGCCTGGCCTACATCTCGCTCGACGGCAACATCGGCTGCCTGGTCAACGGCGCCGGCCTGGCGATGGCGACGATGGACACGATCAAGCTGTTCGGCGGCGAGCCGGCCAACTTCCTCGACGTCGGCGGCGGCGCGACGACCGAGAAGGTGACGGAAGCGTTCAAGATCATGATCGGCAACAGCAACGTCAAGGGCATCCTGGTGAACATCTTCGGCGGCATCATGAAGTGCGACACGATCGCCAACGGCGTCATCACGGCGGTGCGCGAAACGCAGCTGAACGTGCCGTTGGTCGTGCGCATGAAGGGGACGAACGAGGAACTCGGCAAGCAGCTGCTGAGAGACTCCGGTCTGCCGATCATTCCGGCGGATTCGATGGCCGAAGCGGCCGAAAAAATCGTTGCGGCCGTCAAGTAAGGGAGCCAAAGAACATGTCGATTCTCATCAACAAGGACACCAAGGTCATCACCCAGGGCATCACCGGCAAGACCGGCCAGTTCCACACCGAGAAATGCCAGGAATACGCCAACGGCAAGAACTGCTTCGTCGCCGGCGTCAATCCCAAGAAGGCCGGCGAAGCCATCTTCGGCATCCCGATCTACGGTACGGTCAAGGAAGCCGCGCAGCAGACCGGCGCCACCGTCTCCGTCATCTACGTGCCGCCACCCGGCGCCGCCGCGGCGATCTGGGAAGCGGTCGAAGCCGACCTCGACCTGGCCATCTGCATCACCGAAGGCATCCCGGTGCGCGACATGCTCGAACTGCGCAGCAAGATGCGCGCGAAGATCGCCGCCGGCGGCAAGGAAACGCTGCTGCTCGGCCCCAACTGCCCAGGTCTCATCACGCCGGACGAAATCAAGATCGGCATCATGCCCGGCCACATTCACAAGAAGGGCCGTATCGGCGTCGTCTCGCGCTCCGGCACGCTGACCTACGAATCGGTCGCCCAGCTCACCGAGATCGGCCTCGGCCAGTCGTCGGCCGTCGGCATCGGCGGCGACCCGATCAACGGCCTGAAACACAAGGACGTCATGCAGATGTTCAATGACGATCCGGAGACCGATGCCGTGATCATGATCGGCGAAATCGGCGGCCCGGACGAGGCCGACGCCGCGCAGTGGTGCAAGGCCAACATGAAGAAGCCGGTCGTCGGCTTCATCGCCGGCGTCACCGCCCCGGCCGGCAAGCGCATGGGCCACGCCGGCGCGCTGATCTCCGGCGGCGCCGACACGGCGGCGGCCAAGCTGGCGATCATGGAAGCGTGCGGCTTCAAGGTGACGCGCAATCCGTCGGAAATGGGCAAGCTCTTGAAGTCGCTGCTGTAATCAGATCTTCTTCACGCTTGAAGGGCCGGGAGCCGATGCTCCCGGCTTTTTTTCGTCCACGGCGCCAAACGATCTCGACCGTGAAGATTTGTAGCGGTACGATCCAGATTCGACCAAGGATCTGGTGGGGCGTGGAATGGCGGCCGAGGAAAGCAGGCAGGACGAAATCGCCAAATTGCAGGAACTGGTGCGGCGCGAGCGCGTGGCGCGGCTCAGGGCGGAGTTGCTGCTCGACAAGAAAACCCAGGAACTCAACGACGAGCGCGAGGCGCTCGCCCAGGAGCGCTTCCTGCTGCAGGCCTTGATGGACAACATCCCCGATTATGTCTACTTCAAGGATAGAAACAGCGCCTTCATCCGTACCAGCCGCGCGCAGGCGACATTGTTCGGCCTGAGCGATCCGGTCGAGGCGGTCGGAAAGACGGACTTCGATTTCTTCTCGCCGGCGCACGCGCAGCAGGCGCGAGCGGATGAACTCGAAATCATCCGCACCGGCAAGACGCTCAACATCGAAGAGCGCGAAACCTGGTTCCACCAGCCCGACACCTGGGTGTCCACGACCAAGGTGCCGCTGCGCAACGAGGAAGGAACGATCATCGGCACCTTCGGCGTTTCGCGCGACATCACCGGAAAGAGACAGGACGAGGAACAGCTGCGCCTCGCGGCGAGCGTCTTCACTCATGCGCGCGAGGGCATTCTGATCACCGACCCGGATGCGATGATCATCGACGTCAATGAGGCGTTCTGCGCGATTACGGGTTATCGGCGCAAGGAGGTGCTCGGCACCAATCCGCGTTTTCTCGGCTCCGGCCTGCATGACGAAGCGTTCTACCGCGCCATGTGGCGCAGTCTGACCGAGGATGGTTACTGGAGCGGCGAGGTCTGGAACCGGCGCAAGGACGGCGAACTGTTCGCCGTACTGCTGACGATCAGTGCCGTGCGCGACAACGAAGGTAATACGACGCAGTATCTCGGCCTGTTCTCGGATATCACCGCGCTCAAGCAGCATGAGCGCGAGCTCGAGCATAACGCGCACTTCGACGCGCTGACCAATCTGCCGAATCGCCTCCTGCTGGCCGACCGCATGCAGCAGAGCATGGCGCAGTCGTTGCGCCGAGGCCAGAAACTGGCCGTTGTTTTCATCGACATCGACGGTTTCAAGAGCGTTAACGATCTGTACGGCCACGGCACCGGCGACCACATGCTGGTGAACCTGGCGAACCGGATGCGCGGGGTGCTGCGCGAAGGCGATACGCTCGCCCGCCTGGGCGGTGACGAATTCGTGGCTGTGCTTCTCGACCTGCCGGATGAGCGCAGCAGCGTCACGACGCTGGAGCGCCTGCTCGCTGCGGCGGCTGAACCGGTGACCTTCGGCGGAACCACCTTCGAGCGCTCGGCGAGCATCGGCGTGACGTTCTTCCTGCAGGACGGTGATCCGTCGGGCGATCAGTTGTTGCGTCAGGCCGACCATGCGATGTACGACGCGAAGCTCGCCGGCAAGAACTGCTACCGCTTCTTCGACCCGGCGCGCGCCTGAGCCGCCGCTTGCGTTCCGGCCGGGGATTTGCCGATTTTTGATATCAGGTCTTGGCTTTCGCCCCCTTGTCGCCGCATACTTGAGGCTACATCAGCCGATTCGAAAGTACCCGTCCGGATCTGTCTTTCCCGATGCGGTACGTCGAATCGACAGCACATCATTGGCTTTGCAGAACATCCGTATCAGAACATTGTAGGTAACGCCCGCGCGCTCATCGCCGGGGTTTGCTAAAGGTGCTTGTTCATGGTCATTGGGTTTCCCGGTGTTGTTGTGGCAGTCGAAGCGTTGTCGTTTTTCTCTCTTGCGGATCGTGTGGCGAGTGCTCGTGTCTTCGCCCGCGCCAGTTGCCTCCCGTCCGCCAGCTTGCCGGTGCCCAAACTCCCGGTGAGTGCCTCCGGATAATTTCTGCGCCACTGCCTGTAACGGATTGGCGTCGCTAAAGCCTTCGTCCGTTATTCCACTGTCTGGTCAGGTCGTTCCATAGCGTCTGGCTTTTTGCCGCGCATCCCTTTTTTCGGATTGGTCATCATGAAAGCCTCAAAAGTGAAATATCCCGGCATCTCCAGCGTCATCCACGGCAACGGCGCGGTGGCGCACGTCATGAGCAACGTCTGCGGCGGCGTCATCGGCTACCCGATCACGCCATCGACCGAGATCGCCGAGATCTATGAAGCGTTCCGTGCCGAAGGCGGCGTCAATGTCTGGGGCAAGCACCCGTTCTTCTTCGAGCCCGAGGGCGAGCATTCGGCGCAGAGCGGCGCGCTCGGCGCGACGCTGACCGGCGGCCAGTTCGTCTCGAACGCCTCGTCGAGCCAGGGCATCCTGTACGCGCTCGAATCGCACTATGTGACGGTCGGCAAGAAGGTCGGCGGCTTCGTGCTGCAGGTGGCCGCACGCGTCGTCTCCAAGCACTCGCTCAACGTGATGGCCGGACACGACGACGTCTACGCGCTGCTTTCCTCCGGCTACACCATCCTCTTCGGCTCGAACCCGCAGGAAGCGGCCGACCTGGCGGCGATTTCCTACCGCGTCTCGGCGCTCTCGCTGATCCCGGTCGCCAATGCGATGGACGGTTTTGCCACCAGCCACATGATGAGCGAGGCGCGCATGCCCGAACCCGAGCTGTTGCGCGAATACCTCGGCGACCCGGCCGGACGTATCAAGGCGCCGACTTTGGCACAGGAAGTTTTGTTTGGTTCCAAGGGGCGCGTATTTCAGTTGTCGCAGTACCTGATGCGGCGCGATAGCGACATCACGCCGACCAACCTCGCCGCGCTGAAGAAATTCCTCGCCACCAACGGCGAAAAGATCGAGAAGGACAACGAAGGCAAACTGGTCGCCAAGACGCTCGCCTGGCTGCCGGAGGAGCTGCACGGTCAGTGGCGGCGGCAGTGGCTCAATTCTTTCGAAAAGGGCACGCGCCAGCTGGTGCCGGCACAGGTCGACATCAACAATCCGGGCCTCACCGGCGCGGTGCAGAACCAGCCGGACTTCCAGGCCGGCTCGGCCGACCACCGCACGCACTTCGTCAGCGAAGTGCCGGGCCTCGTGCGTCAGGCCATGGATGAATACTCGGCGCTGACCGGTCGCACGTATTCGCCGGTCCATACCTTCATGTGCGACGACGCGGAGATGGTGATGGTCGGCCTCGGTTCGGTGACCGACGACGTCGAAGCGGTCGTCACCCATCTGCGCAGCCAGGGCAAGAAGGTCGGCGTCGTCTCGATCAAGCTGCTGCAGCCCTTCCCGGAGGCGGAAGTCGTCGCTGCGCTGAAGGGCAAGAAGGCCGTCACCGTGCTTGAGCGTTCCGAGCAGACCGCACTGACTACGCTGGTGACGCAGGCGCTGTTCAAGGGCTGCGAAAACGCGAGTCAGATGCGCCACGAAGGCATCCCGGCGATCAAGACGATGCCGCGTTTGACCACCGCGATCTTCGGTCTCGGCGGACACGACCTGCAGCCGCGCCACCTGATCGCTGCGTTCAAGAACATGGAAGGCCAGGGCAGCAGCGCACCGCTGATCTACCTCGGCTCGCAGTTCTTCTCCAAGAGCCCGTCGCCGCGCATGGCCGAGCTGCAGAAGCGGCTGCGCGAAGCGTATCCGGCGACCGAGCTGATGGCGCTCGAAACGGGAGACAACCCGCGCCTGCTGCCGGACTCGGCCTTCCGCGTGCGTTTCCATTCGGTCGGCGGCTACGGCACGATCGCCTCGGGCAAGCTGCTGACCGACATCCTCGCCGGCGTGCTCGACATGCACTCGAAGTCGGCGCCGAAGTACGGTTCCGAGAAGAGCGGCGCGCCGACCAACTTCTACATCACGCTCTCGCCCGAGCCGATCAAGATCACCAACGCCGAACTGGAGGACGTCGAGGTCGTCATCTCGCCTGACCACCGCGCGTTCAGCCACACCAATCCGCTACGCGGGTTGGCCGAGGGCGGCACCTTCATCATGCAGTCGAACGCCACGCCCGAGGAAGTCTGGACCGAACTGCCGCCGGCGGCGCGCAAGACGATCCGCGAGAAGAACATCAACTTCTTCATCATCGACGCCTTCGGTGTCGCCAAGCGCAACGCGCCATCGGCCGAACTGGCGACGCGCATGATGGGCATCGCCTTCATCGGCGCCGTCGCCGGGCATGTCCGGCAGGTCGCCGCCGGCGCCTCGGCCGACGCGATCCTCGAGAAGATCGGCAAGCAGATCGCCAAGAAGTTCGGCGCCAAGGGCGCAGCGGTCGTCGAAGGCAATATGGCCGTGATCCGCGAAGGCTTGCAGTCGACGACGCGCGTCGACTACAGCGCCGCGGCGTTCAAGAAGATTGACGCGCGGCCGGCGCCGATTACCCTGCATAACGCCTCGTTGTCGGCGGCGATGTGCCAGCCGGGCGGTTCGTCGGCCTGCGGCGGCATGTTCGACCGCGAGTACTTCGAGGAAATGGTCGCCAAGCCTTTCCGCGAAGGCACGATTGGCGAAGCGCCGGTGCTGCCGGGCACCGGCCTCTTCATGCCGGCCGGCACCGCCGGAGCGAAAGACAAGGGGCTGTTCCGGCGCGCCGTGCCGATCTTCAACCCCGACGTCTGTACCGGCTGCATGGAATGCGCGCTGGTCTGCCCGGATGCGGCGATCCCGAATTCGGTGCACGACATCCACGAACTGCTGCTCACCGCCATCGACACGCTCGACATCACCGAGGCCCAACGCGAAGCGATGCGCGGTCAGATCTTCGGTGTGACCGAAGCCGTGCGCGAAGCGTACCGGCAGAGCAAGACGCCGCGCGCCTTCCATGAGCTCGTCGCCGAAGCCGCCGCCAGGATTACGACGCGGCAGGCGACGCTGCTTGGTAACTTCACCAAACTGGTCGACGTGCTGGCTACCTATCCGGTCGCCAAGACGCGGCCGTTCTTCGACGCGATGGAGAAATCCGTCGCCGGTACGGGCGGGCTGTTTGCCGCCAATATCGACCCGTGGAAGTGCACGGGCTGTCTTGAGTGCGTCGATGTCTGCGGCCCGAAGGCGCTCGTCCCGCACGAACAGGACGCGGCGCTGCTGTCGACCCTGCAGCAGCGCTTCGACTTCATGAGCAAGCTGCCGAACACGCCGGCGCGCTTCGTTGACGACGCGATCGAACCGGGCGGCGAGATCAAGCGCCTGCTGCTCGACCGCTCCAACTACTACTCGACGACCGGCGGTCACGGCGGCTGTCGCGGCTGCGGCGAAGTGACGGCCATCCGTCTCGTGATGGCGACCAACCACGCGATCACCGACAAGCGGCGGCACGAGCACATCGCCGAACTCGAACAACTGATCGCCGACCTCGGCGCGAAGCAGGCGACGCTCGGCAAGAAGGACGCGGCGCGCGGCCAGCGCATTGGCGAACTGATCGCGACGCTGGAAAAACGGCTCTACCTCTACGAGAGCGGCCCGACCGGCAACGGCCCGGCCGGCGCGGTGATCGCCAACTCGACCGGCTGCAGCAGCGTCTATGCCTCGACCTTCCCGTTCAATGCCTACAACGATCCGTGGGTGAACAGCCTCTTCCAGGACGCACAACCGCTGGCCAAGGGCATCTTTGAAGGCATCTCGGCGCAGATGGTCGCCGACGTGCGCGCGCTGCGCGTCGCCCGCCTGGAACTGGAGGACGCGTACGTTCCCGAGGAACAGGAACCGGCGCTGCGCATGCTCGAGTGGAAGGATTTCACGGCAGAGGAAATCGCGCTCATGCCGACGGTGATGACGATCGGCGGCGACGGCGCGACCTACGACATCGGCTTCGGCGCGCTCTCGCGCATCCTGGCGAGCGACACGCCGATCAAGGTGCTGGTGCTTAACACCGGAGCCTACTCGAATACCGGCGGGCAGGCGTCGACGTCGAGCTTCATCGGCCAGGATTCGGATCTGGCGCGCGTCGGCGCAGCGTCCTCCGGCAAGCACGAGGCGCGCAAGGAGCTCGGTCTGATCGCCTCCTTCCACTCCAACGTCTTCGTCTGCTCGACGAGCACCGCGCTGCAGGGGCACTTCCTCAAGAACACGATGGAGTTCCTCTCCTATACCGACTCGCCCGCCGTGCTCGACGTCTATACGCCGTGCCAGGGCGAGCACGGGATCGCCGACAACATCTCGGCGCGCCAGTCGCGCCTGGCCGTCGAGAGCCGGATGAACCCCGTGTTCGTGCATGACCCGCGGCGCGGCAAGACGCTGCACGAGTGGTTCTCGCTTGACGGCAACCCGGATCCCGAGCAGACCTGGAGCAGCACCTCGCTCGAATACCTCGACGCCGAAGGCGAGCTGCAGTTGATGACGATGGCGCTGACGCCGGCGCACTTCGCGCTCGGCGAAATCCGCTTCAAGAAGCAGTTCAGCAAGCTCAACGGCAACGAGGCAGGACTGGTTCCGATCGACGAGTTCATCGATCTGCACGAGTCGCAACGCGCCGGCAAGACGCCGTTCATCTACTCGGCCGACAGCAAGAAGCGTCTGATTCGTTTGCGTGTCTCGCCTTCGGTCGTTGCGCTCGTCGAGGAACGGCGCAAGTACTGGCATCTGCTGCAATACCTCGCCGGCCAGCACGTCTCGAAGATGAGCGCCGAATACCAGGCCGGCATCGCCGCGCTGAAGGCACAGGTGCAGGACGGCATGAAGCAGCGCGACTCGTCGATCGACAGCTTTGCGCGCGCCATGTCGGAGCTGGCGGCGTCGAGCAAGGCGCAGGTCGGCAACGGCGTCACGATCCCGATCGTGCCGGTCTCCGGTGCCGCGCCTGCCGCCAATGCGCCGGCTGCGGCGACAGCGACGGCCGATGCGCTTGTCACGTACGACGAGGCCGATCAGGTGAAATGCACCAACTGCAAGACCTGCTACCAGGATCTGTCCGAGCTCTTTGAGAAGACGCGCATCGTCGTCAATGGCGAGAGCCGCGAAGTCGGGCGCCTGATCCCCGGCATCCTTGAGCGCGTGACGCCGACACCTGAGCTCAAGGCGCGCGTCAAGCGGGTGTCGGCCAACTGCGACGCGGAGATCATTCGATGAGCACGGGCAACTCCAACGCCGGTTCCGCCGGCCGGGAAGACCTCTTCCGTTACCTCGATGCCGGCAAGTCGCTGGAGAGCACGCAGGCCCAGCTTGAGGCGCTCGAGGAATCGGAAGCGGTCGAAACCTTCCACCACCAGATGGCGCTCCTGCAGCGCCGGCTGCTTGCCGACCCGCAGGCGTTCCGCGACATGTTCATCGCCGACGGCACCAACGCGATCGTCTGGGAGTTCAAACAGCCCGAGCTCGGCGCAGATTTCATCAAGACGTTCTGGAGTCTGCTGCTGCGCGACGACGATACGAGCAAGGTGCTGATGCGCTTTGTCTGGAACGTGCCGCTCGGCTTGAAGCGCAAGTTCGTGCGCGCCATTGACCAGCATCTGTCGGAGCGCTATCCGATGTTCAAGGGGCTGTCCGAAGGCTGGCCGGCGGAAAGTTTCATCCCGCCGTACATCCGTTCGCCCGAAGAGCGGTCCACGGACTTCGAGCTGGTGAACCAGGGCTACCTCGGCTACATGAACCTCGGCTACAGCGCGCGCGAAGTCGATCTCATCGTCTGGCTCGAAGTGCTGCGCGACAAGCAGTGCGAGGAGCGTCCCTGCGAAATCGGCCTGCACGTCGCCGGCAAGGCCGATCCGAAGGGCGGCTGTCCGGTCAAGATCCACATCCCGAAGGTGCTGGAGCTGATGGGTAACGGCAAGTTCCGCGAGGCGATGGAGCTGATCGAGAGCTGCAACCCGCTGCCCAACGTCACCGGCCGCGTTTGCCCGCAAGAGCTGCAATGCCAGGGCGTCTGCGCGCACACCAAGCAGCCGATCGAAATCGGCCAGCTGGAGTGGTTCCTGCCGCAGCGCGAGAAGGTCGTCAATCCGGACGGCGTGGTCGAACGTTTTGCCAGCGTGCCCGATCCGTGGGCGCGTGCGGTCAAGCCGCCGATCGCCATCGTCGGCTCCGGGCCGGCTGGTCTGATCAACGCCTACCTGCTCGCCGCCGAGGGTTTCCCGGTGACGGTGTTCGAAGCCTTCCACGCGCTCGGCGGCGTGCTGCGCTACGGCATTCCCGAGTTTCGCCTGCCCAATTCGCTGATCGACGACGTGGTCGCCAAGATCAAGCTGCTCGGCGGCGAGTTCGTGCAGAACTTCGTCGTCGGCAAGACGGCGACGCTGCAGGACCTGCGTGCGGCCGGCTTCTGGAAAGTCTTCGTCGGCACCGGCGCCGGGCTGCCGCGTTTCATGAACGTGCCGGGCGAGCACCTGCTCAACGTGATGTCAGCCAACGAGTTCCTGACCCGCGTCAATCTGATGCAGGGGCTGCGCGCCGATTACGAGACGCCGCTGCCTGAGACGAAGGGCAAGGAAGTCATCATCATCGGCGGCGGCAACACCGCGATGGACGCGGCGCGCACGGCACGCCGGCTCGGCGGCAACGTCACCATCGTCTATCGCCGCACGCAGAGCGAAATGCCGGCGCGCGTCGAGGAACTGCACCACGCGCTGGAAGAGGGGATCAAGCTCAAGGTGCTGCGCTCGCCGTGCGAATTCATCGGCGACGACAAGACGCACTTCGTCAAGGCGGCGAACCTTGAAGTCATCGCGCTCGGCGAACCGGATGCGTCCGGCCGCCGCAGTCCGGTCGCCACCGGCGAGAAGGAGCTGATGAAGGCCGATCTCGTCATCATGGCGCTCGGCAACGCCCCGAACCCGATCATCAAGGATTCGGAGCCGAGCCTCAAGACGACCAAGTGGGGCACCATCGACCTCGCCACCAAGGGGTCGATGAAGACCTCGCTCGACGGCATCTACTCGGGCGGCGATGCGGCGCGCGGCGGTTCGACGGCGATCCGCGCCGCCGGCGATGGCCAGGCCGCGGCGCGCGAGATCGTCGGCGACATCGACCTTTCGCACGAGCAGATCGCGCACATGGTCGAAACGGCGCGCGAATACACCGAGATGGGCGCGACGCCGCAGACCATCGTCGACAAGATCGAACTCGCCGGCGGCATCGTCGAGTTCATCGTCAAGGCGCCGATGATTGCCAAATCGGCGCGCGCCGGCCAGTTCGTGCGCGTGCTCGCCTGGCCGGACGGCGAACTGATCCCGCTGACGCTCGCCGACTGGGACGCCAAGGCCGGCACCATCTGCCTCGTCGTGCAGGGCATGGGAACGACCAGCCTCAACATCAACAAGATGCAGATCGGCGAAGCCTTCACCGGCATCGCCGGGCCGCTTGGGCAGCCGAGCGAACTGCATCAGTACGATGCCGAGAAGGAAACCGTCGTCTTCACCGCCGGCGGCGTCGGCCTGCCGCCCGTCTACCCGATCGCACGCGAGCATCTCAGGCTCGGCAACCACGTGACGCTGATCTCGGGCTTCCGCAACGCCAACCTGCTGTTCTGGGTCGGCGAGGACGAGCGCATGGGCCAGCTCAAGGCCGAATTCGGCGACCAGCTCGATCTCATCTACTGTAGCAACGACGGCAGCTTCGGCCTGCACGGCTTCGTCACCACGCCGCTCGAGGAAATGCTCAAGAACGGCAAGACGAGCAAGGGCCGCAGCATCGCCGAAGTCGTCACCATCGGCCCGCCGTTGATGATGCGCGCGGTGAGCGACCTGACCAAGCCCTATGGCGTAAAGACCGTCGCCAGCCTCAACTCGATCATGGTCGACGCGACGGGCATGTGCGGCGCGTGCATGGTGCCGGTCAACATCGAAGGCAAGATGGTGCGCAAGCACGCCTGCATCGACGGCCCGGAAATCGACAGCCACATCATCGACTGGGACAAGTTCCTGCCGCGCTTCGGGCTATTCAAGGTGCAGGAGCAGGAAAGCAAGGTGAAGCACGGGTTGGCGTGATCCCCGATTCGGCAAGGGGTCCGGGGCCGCGAACGGCCCAGGGTTGGTTCTTGCTCTATCCTGGAAAAAGCAGTTAACCACAACGTGCACAACGCGCACGACGGAAAAGCAAGGCTTTATGACTCATTCGGGATTCACCCGGCGGGTGACGATGCCGCAGGGTTTGAAAACCTTGCTTTTCGTTGTGTCCGTTGTGTCGTTGTGGTTTGAACTGAGGTTTCAAGGTTGATTGAGCATGGTTGCGAGTGAAGTCAGCGCAGTGGCGAAATAGCGCTTTCGGCCAGCAACCGGCATGGCGGGATGGAAGAATCCGGTAGCGCGAATGACAGATAACCGATCCGGAACCCGCCGTTCGGATTGTCCCGGCCAACTGACGCAAGTCAGTTGCGGCGATGCGGTGACAAGCGCTTTACCTGGCGGGGTCGCGTTCGGAGTAGCCGGCTTCGCGCTGGTTGCGGATCGCCAGCACGAATACCGCATCCATCTCGGGTACGTAGCGATACAAGGCGACATACCCATGTGAACGACGGCCGATCACCAGTTCGCGCTTGGCATTTGCCACCGGACGACCGATCAACGGGTTCTGCGCCAGAATTTCCAGAGCGGCAATGATTTCGCCAATGCGCTGCACAGGATTTTCCTCTTCGTGGCTGGCCAGATAATCGAGGATGCGATCGAAATCCTCCGCAACCTCCGGCGCCAACTCAATGCAAGACGCCATCAGCGTGCCAGTTTGCGTGCAACGGGGCGCTTCGTCGCCTTGCCGGCCATGCGCGCTTCCAGATAAACGCGCATTTCCTGCCACGGGATGGTTTTCCCGGTGGACACAACGCCGGCATAGCGATTTTCCGCTACGGCATCGAAATCGGCGCGGCGTTCAGCTTGCTCTGCTTTCTCGATAATTGCCTCGAGAATGAAGCCATGAGCCGTCGTTCCGGCGTGTTTGGCTGCGGCCGCAATGCGGGTTTTCAGATCATCCGGCAGGCGGATGGTGGTGGTTGGCATGTCAGGCTCCAGACAAAGTAATGGAGGCCAATGTAGCACGTTTGTGCTACGCAGCAAGGTTTTCCAGGCGTCGCCTTGCTGCCTTGCTGTTCTCTGAAGGCGCAGGCATTTCCATCGGCGAATGCGGAGGGCGCTGCAACTCCCGCGCTTGTCGCAAAGTACTTCAACGGCGGGAAATCGATATGGCGTTCAGCCTTGCTCCCTTCGGTCGCAGGGCGCTACGTTGAACGGCTTCTTTCCTGTACCTCGAATGGCTGGGTGCTCTACGGAACGTTCGGCGAATTCTGCAAGTCAGGCAAGTTTTCATGACTAATGGGTGGAGCTCCGTTCCGGACACCTTGGATGCCGTTCGTGCTCCGATCGATCCGACTAGATCTTTGTCTTGACGGCAAAAATGGCGCTCTGTAGCATCCGGCGGTTACTCCGATTCGATCGTTGACCATCACCAGGGGGCTTCCATGAAAAAGACATTTTCTCTCTTGACGCTCGCGGCAGCTTTGGCCGCCAGCGTCTCCATCGTCGGGTGTTCCGGCTCAAGCAGCAGCAGCGACGACGTCATCAAGATCGGCGTGTTCGAGCCGCTGACCGGCGCCAACGGCGCGGGCGGTGCCGACGAATACGACGGCATCAAGCTGGCCAACAAGCTGTCCCCGGAAGTGCTGGGCAAGAAGGTGCAACTGGTCGTTGTCGACAACAAGTCGGACAAGGTGGAGGCCGCCAACGCCGCGACCGTGCTTGCGCAGAAGGAGAAGGTCAACGCCGTGCTCGGCTCATGGGGCAGTTCGCTGTCGATGGCCGGTGGCCCGATCTTCGCCGAAGCCAAGATTCCCGCAGTCGCCGTTTCGGCGACCAACCCGGCCGTGACCAAGGGCAACGATTTCTACTTCCGCGTCTGCTTCCTCGATCCGTTCCAGGGCACCGTCGGCGCTGCCTACGCGTTCAACGAACTCAAGGCGAAGAAGGTTGCGATCATCCGTGAAGTGTCGAACGACTACTCCGTCGGCCTCGCCAAGTTCTTCGTCGATCATTTCGTCAAGCTCTCCGGCGACGAGAAGGCTATCGTCGCGACGGCCGACTACAACACCGGCGACCAGGACTTCTCGGCGCAGCTGACCAACATCAAGCAGTTCGAGCCGGACGTCATCTTCGCGCCGGGCAACTACACGGAATCCGCGCTGATCATCAAGCAGGCACGCGATCTCGGCATCACCGCCAAGTTCATCGGCGGCGACACCTGGGACATCAACGCCTTCCTCGAAGTTGGCGGTGCCGCGGTCGAAGGCGCAATTGTTTCCACCTTCTTCGCCAATGACGTGCCGATCAACAAGACCTCGGAAGCCTTCCTGAAGTCCTTCCGCGACGAATACAAGAAGGAGCCGCCGGCTGTTGCAGCGCTCGGTTACGACGCTTACCTCGTCGTCCTCGACGCGATCAAGCGTGCCAATTCTGCCGAGCCGGAGAAGATCCGCGAAGCGCTGACGCAGACCAAGGACTTCGAAGGCTCTGCCGGTTCCATCACCATCAACGCTGAGCGCAACGCCGACAAGGCGGCGGTGTTCAAGACGGTTAAGGATGGCAAGTTCGTCTTCCTGACGACCGTCAAGCCCTGATCCGGTAGTGTGCGGCGGCTAGTTCGCCGCGATGTGGTAGGAGCCCGGTTACACCGGGCGATTGAAGCGGCTCTACGAAGAAAAGCTGCTATCGCGCAGAGAATCTGTGCTCCTATCATCTACATTTATAGTCAGCTTGCACCAGGAATCCGAATGTGCGGCCGAGTTCGCCGGCGCATTCGGATTTTTCTTGAAGCATCCGCACGGTTATCAACGCCGAAAACAAGAGCGTGAAACCGCGCCGCCGCTTCTGAAAGAACGTCATGGATTTTCAAACTTTTCTCCAGCAGTTCGTCAATGCACTGTCGCTCGGCAGCCTGTACGCGCTGATCGCCATCGGCTACACGATGGTCTACGGCATCCTCCGCCTGATCAACTTCGCCCACGGCGACGTCTTCATGCTTGGCGGCTATCTCGCCTTCTTCGGCGTCAGTACCTTCTTCATGCCCTGGTGGCTGGCGGTCGTCGTTGCCATCGCGCTGACCACGGTCTTCGGCGTCGGGCTCGAGCGCGCGGCCTACCGTCCGCTGCGTGATTCGCCGCGCATCTCGATCATGATCAGCGCGATCGGCGCCTCGTTCCTCATCGAGAATCTGGCCATCGTGCTCTTCGACGCGCGTCCCAAGGCCTTCCCGGTGCCGGCGTTCTTCTCGCAGAACCTCATGTTCGGCGGCGTGCGCGTTTCCACCGTCAGCCTGGTCATCCCGCTCGTCACCGCGCTGATCCTCGCCGCGCTGCTCTGGATCGTGCATCGCACCAAGACCGGCATGGCCATGCGCGCCGTGTCGACCGACATCGACGCCGCGCGCCTGATGGCGATCGACGTGAACAAGATCGTCTCGATCACCTTCGCCATCGGTAGTGCGCTGGCGGCGGTCGGCGGCATCATGTGGGCGATGAAGTACCCGCGCCTCGAGCCGCTGATGGGCATCATGCCCGGCTTGAAGTGCTTCATCGCGGCCGTCATCGGCGGTATCGGCAGCATCGCCGGCGCCGTGCTCGGCGGCCTGCTGCTCGGCATCATCGAGCTGATGACCATCGCCTTCCTGCCGGAGTTCACCGGCTACAAGGACGCTTTCGCTTTCATCCTGCTGATCGTCGTCCTGCTCGTCAAACCCACCGGCTTGCTCGGCAAGAACCAGGGGGAGAAGGTCTAATGAAATCGGGTCAAATGAATACGCCACACACACAGCTTTCCAAGCGCCAGAGCACGCTGCTCTCGCTCGGCGCGGCCATCGTCGGCCTGGCGCTGCTCTTCGTCTTCGAGGGCACGTTCGACGTGTTTACGATGCAGATCTTCAAGCTCTGCGCGATCAACGTCATCCTCGCCCTGTCGCTCAACCTGATCAACGGCTTCACCGGCCTGTTCAGCCTCGGGCACGCCGGCTTCATGGCGGTCGGCGCCTACACCTGCGCCATCCTCACCATGTCGCCGGATCAGAAGGAAGCCAACTACGTCCTGCAGCCGATCGTTCCCTGGCTGGCGAACGTGCACATTCCGTTTGTCCCGGCGCTGCTGCTCGGTGGCGTCATCGCCGGCTTCATCGGCTGGCTGCTCGGCGTCATCGCGCTGCGTCTGCGTGACGATTACCTAGCCATCGCGACGCTTGGCTTCTCCGAGATCATCCGCGTCGTGCTCACCAACCTTCAGACGGTGACCAACGGTTCGCTCGGACTCAAGGGCCTGCCGCGCTTCACGACGATGTGGTGGGCGTGGGGTTCGGCGATTGTCGTCACGCTGTTCCTTGTACTGCTGATCAAGTCCAGCTATGGGCGAGCTTTCAAGGCGATTCGCGACAACGAGATCGCCGCTGAGTCGATGGGCGTCAACGTCTTCGGCATGAAGGTCCTGTCCTTCACCATCTCCAGCTTCCTTGCCGGGATCGCCGGCGGCCTGCTGGCGCACTACCTGACGACGATCGACCCGAAGCAGTTCATCTTCCTCAAGACCTTCGACATCCTGCTCATCGTCGTCCTCGGCGGCGTCGGGTCGATCACCGGTTCGGTGGTCGCCGCCATCGTCGTCACCGTCGCGATGGAGGCGCTGCGTTTCCTCGACGGGCCGCTCAATCTCGGCTTCATGGTGACCCACGGTGTTCCCGGCCTGCGCATGGTCTTCTTCTCGGCGCTCTTGATGGTCGTCGTCATCTACCGGCAGCAGGGGCTGATGGGCAAGTCGGAGTTCAACTGGAACTCGCTGTCCCGGATCGGTCTGCTGCCCAAACGCGCCTCCGCGCAAGGCAAGGGGGGCAAGTAATGACCTCGATTCTGAAAACGACCGACGTTAACAAGCAGTTCGGCGGCCTCGCGGCGGTGACCGCGCTCAACGTCGACGTCCAGTCCGGCGAGATCATCGGCCTGATCGGCCCGAACGGCGCCGGCAAGACGACCTCGTTCAACCTGATCACCGGGGTCTACAAGCCCACGAGCGGCAGGATCGAGTTCTGCGGCACGAACATCACCGGCATGAAGCCGCACGCGATCACCAAACTGGGCGTCGCGCGCACCTTCCAGAACATTCGCCTGTTCAAGGAAATGAGCGTGCTCGACAACATCCTCGTTGCCCAGCACATGCGCATGGGGACGAACCTGGTCGAAGCGACGCTGCGTCTGCCTTCCTACATGACCAAGGAGCGTCGCATCCACGAGCGCGCCCGCGCGCTGCTCGCCGAAGTCGGCCTCGCGCATCACGAGAACGCGCCGGCAGCAGCTTTGCCCTACGGCGCGCAACGCCGGCTGGAGATTGCGCGTGCGCTGGCGACCGATCCGAAGCTGCTCTTCCTAGACGAGCCGGCGGCGGGCATGAATCCGCAGGAATCGGTCGAGTTGATGGAATTCATCCTGAAGATCCGCGACCAGTTCGACCTGACCATCGTGCTCATCGAGCACCACATGCAGGTCGTCATGGGCGTCTGCAAACGCATGTACGTGCTCGACTACGGCGTCACCATCGCGCACGGGACGCCCGAGGAAATCCAGAACAATCCCAAGGTCATCGAAGCCTATCTGGGGGTGGAATAAATGCTGTCTATCAATAATCTCTCGGTCCACTACGGCGGCATCCGTGCGCTGCGCGGCATCAGTCTCGACGTCCCGGCCGGCAAGATCGTCACGCTGATCGGCGCCAACGGCGCGGGCAAGAGCACGACGCTCAACTCGATCATGGGGCTGGTCAAGATCGGTGGCGGCACGGTCAGCTGGAACGGCAAGGACATCACCGGCGAAAAGACCAAGGACATCGTCGAATCGGGCATCGTCCTCGTGCCGGAAGGCCGCCGCGTCTTCCCCAACCTGACGGTCGACGAAAACCTGACGCTCGGCGCCTACGCGCGCCACAACCGCGAGGAGGTCGAAGCCGACCGCGAGCGGATATTCAAACTGTTCCCCATCCTCGAAGCGCGGCACAAACAGAAGGCCGGCACTTTCTCGGGCGGCGAGCAGCAGATGCTGGCCGTCGGCCGCGCGCTGATGTCGAAGCCCAAGGTGTTGATGATGGACGAGCCGTCGCTCGGCCTCGCGCCGATCATCGTCGGCATGATCTTCGACATCATCCGGCAGATCAACGCCGCCGGCGTCACGGTGCTGTTGGTCGAACAGAACGCCAAGGCGGCGCTTGATGTCGCCGATACCGGCTACGTCATGGAGACCGGCGCGATCAGCTTCTCCGGCCACGGCAAGGATCTGCTCGCCGACGACCGGGTGCGCAAGGCCTACCTCGGCGAGGCGTGATCCCCGGAGTCAGCGCGATTCCTTGATCACGCGCCCGTTGGTTGGCTGGATCGGGCGGGCGTTGTTCTTGTAGACGGTGGCGAAACTCGCCAGCTGCTCCTTCGATACCTGGATCGGCGTCTTCATCACCAGCCAGAGGACGCCTTCGGAGCACGGCGGCGTCGTCAGCGAGCCGAGGAAGGTGTAGTAGCCCGGCTTCGGCGGGATGAGCTGCGTCGGGTCGATCTTCACGTCGTCGCGCACGACCGGCTTTTCCTGTTCCAGCGGCAGGTGCGTCCACAGTGTGCGGATCAGCTTCTGCTCCTTGCCCGCTTCCATCAGCACGCCGATGACGGCGAGCTTGCCGCCCTTAGCCTGATGCACCAGATGGACGACCATGTCGTAGGCCTTGCCGTTGATCTTCTCCTCGCTCGGCTTGTGGAAGTGGAACTGCACGAGCTCGTAGCTCTCGCCGTCGACCGTGATGCCGCCGGCGTCCGGCGTGTCGACCTTGATGCTGTGTCCGTTATCGACAATCGATAGCGGGATTGGCTTGTAGGCGAACTGGATCGGCGGCAGGTCGGCCTTGACCGTGCGTCGGATGTCGATTGGCGATTGCCGCTGCCCGATACCGCAGGTCGCGAACTCGTTGTCCAGGCTGCCCCACTTGTCGGCGCCGTTCGCGCCGCTGTAGCTCCAGTGCGGCGTGACGTGCGGTGGCGGCGGCTCTTCCTTGCCTTTCTTGCCCTTGGCCGGTTTCCTGGCCGGCGTTTCGACCGCTGGCGTGGTGGCTGCGGCCGCCGCCGCGACCGGGGCTTCGGCCGTGGCCGCCGGGGTGGGGGGCGCCTCGGCGGGCTTCGCGGCTTCCGTCTTCGCCTCCGGATTTTTCGCTTGCCGGCAGGCGTAGTTGAAGACGATCTCCATCGCCGAGTCGGGCAGCACCGGCTGCGCCTCGGCGCCATCGAAGGTCTCGGCTTTCAGCTCGCTGCCGTCCGGTGCCGTATGGATCTGCCGGAGCGGCGTTGTCGTGCGCTTCTCACAGTTGAATTCGGTCATCAGGGTGCGGCGGATGAAGGTGAAGGCGCCTGAATCGGGCACCTTCGGCGCCGGCTGGACCTCGCGATGCCACAGCTTCAGCTTCCCGTCTTCGCTTTTGACGACGCTTGCGCTGTCGACTTCGAGCCGCACCTTGTCCTTGGTCGCGATGCGCGACCACTGGGCGGCGTACGCGCCGGTGGATAGGAACAGCGAGAGTGAAAACACGACGGGCAGTAAGCGGCGCATGGCGGATCCGGGTCTTGGAGTCTGGGACGCCCAGGGCGGGCGTCGGGAATGCGAGGACGCGTCGATTATACGGACCCCCCTGTCCGGCATGGCCGCCCGCGTGCGCCGGAATGCCGCTAAAATCCAGCCATTGCCGTTTTGCATCCATTCCGGGGGATTTTATGTCGTTGTTTTTGAATGAATCGGTCGTCGCTCAATTGCTGACCATGGATCTGGCGCTCGACGCCGTCGAGGAAGCGCATCGCGAACTGTCGTTCGGCAAGGCCATCGACATCCCGCGCCAGCGCACGCGTCTGCCGCAGACGGCGTTGCACATCCTGCAGGGCGCGCTGCCGGGGCGCGACGCGATCGGCTACAAGGCCTACACGAGCAACCGCTCCGGCGTGCGCTTCCTCGTGCATGTGTTCAGCGCGGCGGCCGGCACGCTGCGCGTCGTGCTCGAAGCCGACCTGCTCGGCATGATGCGCACCGGCGCCGCGTCCGGCGTCGCTACGCGCTGGCTGGCGCGGCCCGATTCCGAGATTCTCGGCGTCTTCGGCGCCGGCTGGCAGGCCGAGGGGCACATCGAGGCGATCGCCGCCGTGCGTCCGCTGCGCCGCGTCAAGGTCTGCGCGCGCAACCCGGAGAAGCTCGCGGCGTTCTGTACGAAGATGAGCGAGCGCCTGCGGATCGATGTGGTGCCGACCGCCTCGCCGGAGGAGACCGTGCGCGGCAGCGACATCGTCAGCACCGTCACCACGGCGACGACGCCGCTCTTCGACGCTGGGTGGCTGTCGCCGGGCACGCACATCAACGGTGCCGGCTCGAACTCGGTGATCCGGCGCGAGATCGGCGAGGATGTCCTGAAGCTGTGCCGTCCGATCGTCGTCGATAGTGTCGAGACGGCATTGAAGGAGGCCGGCGACCTGCTGCCGCTCCTCGAAAAGGGCCGTCTGAGCGAGCGCCAGATGGTTGAACTGGGCGACGTCATCATCGGCCGCCATCCCGGCCGTACCTCGCCCGAGCAGATCACGATCTTCGAATCGCAAGGCATGGCGATCCAGGACATCGCCGTCGCCGTGCGTCTCGAAGCAATGGCGCGCGAACAAGGTCTGGGCGTCGAGCTGCCTTACGGCGGCTGATCGGGAGATGCCGAGCGACGCCGGTATGAGGCGTCGAAAGCGAGGTGGGCATGCACGAAATGGTGTTCTGGAACGCTGGCTGGCTTCCGGTGCTGCTGGTCAGTGGCGTGGCGTTCGTTGTCGGCGTCGTGCTGCTCGCTCGCCTTGTACTGCAGAACAAGCGCCGCGAGGCTCCTGTGGCGCGCGAAAGATCAACCGTCGCCCAAACGGCTGCGCCGCGTCGAACCGTGGTTGATGAGAACATCGATCAGCCACCCGACCCGCTGCCGGCGCAGATCGGTCACTACCGTATCGAGAAGAAGCTCGGCCGCGGCGCCATGGGCGAAGTCTATCTCGGGCGCGATGGTGAAACCGGAATCCCCGCGGCGATCAAGACGCTGGCGCTGAGCCAGGCCTTCGCGCCCGATGAACTCGCCGACGTGCGTGCACGCTTCTTCCGCGAGGCCGAGACGGCCGGCCGTCTGCAGCATCCGGATATCGTGGCGATCCTCGACGCGGGCG
This sequence comes from Propionivibrio sp., assembly GCF_017995515.1. Lineage (GTDB taxonomy): Bacteria > Pseudomonadota > Gammaproteobacteria > Burkholderiales > Rhodocyclaceae > Propionivibrio. The sequence goes on along the minus strand of NZ_JAGOIT010000015.1, from coordinate 9,727 downwards.
AAGACGGCGAGCTCGCCTTCATCGCCATGGAGTTCGTGGCAGGCAGCAATCTGCGACCATTTACACGTCCCGACAGCCTGTTGTCTTTTGCCGAAGTCGCCAGCATCGGCGCACGCATCGCCGAAGCGCTCGCCTGCGCCCATGCCAACAACGTCGTGCATCGCGACGTGAAACCGGGCAACGTGATGTACGACCCCGCAACGCGTCAGCTCCGGGTCATGGACTTCGGTGTCGCGCGCCTTACCGACTCGTCGCATACCAAGACCGGCATGGTGCTCGGCACGCCGAGCTACATGTCGCCCGAGCAGTTGCTGGGCAAGAAGGTGGACGGCCGCAGTGATCTGTATTCGCTGGGTGTGATGCTCTTTCAGTTGACGTGCGGACAGCTGCCATTTGTCGGACAATCGCTGGGGCAATTGATGTCCCGGATCGCCAACGAAGCCTGCCCCGACGTGCGCGCGCTGAATCCGCAAGTGTCGGAGGCGCTGGCCGCGGTCATCGAGCGCGCGACGCGCAAGGATGCGGCGCAGCGTTTCCAGTCGGCTGACGAGATGGCGCGGGCGCTGCGCGCGTGCTGCGCGACGGCGAGCGATGCCGGGTACGAGAAGTAATAGGGAGACGAGGTGGTCAACACGCAGAAGAACGTGAGCGAGTCACTCGAAATCGTGGTCAAGACCGACCCGGGGATGGTGCGCGGGCACAATGAGGACGCCGTGCTCGCCAATCCGAATCTCGGTCTCGCGATTCTGGCCGACGGCATGGGTGGCTACAACGCCGGCGAGGTGGCAAGCGGCATGGCGACTACCCTGCTGGCTTCCGAACTCGAATCCGCCTTCGCGGCGACGCCGCCGCACGCGATCGACCCGGCGAGCGGCAAGTCGTACGCACATGCCTACTTGCGCGACAAGATCGCGGTGACCAACCGGGCCATCCACCATGCCTCGGAAACCCAGGCGCAGTACGCCGGCATGGGCACGACGCTGGTCGCGGCGCTGTTTCACAGCGATCAGGTGACCGTCGCGCACATCGGCGATTCCAGGCTTTATCGTCTGCGCGGCGGGGAGCTGAGCGTGATCACGCGCGACCACTCGCTGCTGCAGGAGCAGATCGACAGCGGCCTGATCAGCGCCGACGAGGCGCGTTTCTCTCTCAACAAGAACCTGGTGACGCGCGCCATCGGCGTCGATCCGGAGGTCGACGCCGAGATCCACGACTACGCGGTGCTCCCCGGCGACATCTATCTCCTGTGTTCGGACGGCCTCAACGACATGGTCGAGGACGACGAAATCCGGCTGACCTTGCAGATGCTTGCGGCGAACCTGGACCTGGCAGCGACGCAGCTGATCCAGATGGCCAACGACAACGGCGGTCGTGATAATGTTTCCGTCATTCTGGTGAAGGTGTTGCGCGCATTCCCGGCCGGCCGGGACGGGTGGCCGAGCATGTTCGCCTGGTTCAAGGCGCGTTGACGCAGGTAAAAATCGAGAAGAAGCGAAAAGGATAGGCGATGGCAAAACTGATACTGAGCATGGACGGGCTGGTCCTCAAGGAGATCACGCTGGTCAAGGAGCGCATGTCGATCGGCCGCAAGCCGAACAACGACATCCAGATCGACAACCTGGCGATCAGCGGCGAGCACGCGGCGGTGGTGACCATCCTCAACGACTCGTTCCTTGAAGACCTCAACAGCACCAACGGTACGCTGGTCAATGGACAGCCGGTCAAGAAGCACTTCCTGAAAAACGGCGACGTCATCGAGATGGGCAAGTACAAGCTCAAGTACATCACCGAACAGGCCGCGCCGTCCGAACCGTCGGACTACGAGAAGACGATGGTGCTGCGCGCGAACAGCGAACAGCGGGGGCCGGATGCGGTCGAGTCCGCGATTCCGGTGGCTCCGCCCGCGCTACAACCCGCGCCCGCCCCCGCGCCAAAAATGGCCTCGCCCGCAGCCGTTCTCGCAGCCGCCTCAGCCAATGCCGCCGCCGCGCCACCGCCCGGAACCGGCGCGATCCAGATCCTCAACGGTGTCAACGCCGGCCGTGAGCTGCTCCTGACCAAGACCCTGACGACGCTGGGCAAACCGCACGTCCAGGTCGCGGTGATCGCCCGCCGGCCGCACGGCTACTTCATCACGCACGTCGAAGGCGCGCAGTTTCCGACGATCAACGGCAAGGCGATCGCCGCCCAGGCGCATCAGTTGAGCGATCACGACATCATCGAGATCGCCGGCGCCAAGATGGAATTCTTCCTCAAGGCCTAGGCGCGCCGGTAAGCATCGTCAGAACGGTTCGAGGCGTCAGGAGATCGCATGAAAGTTCGGGTTCTCGGCTGCAGTGGCGGCATCGGCGGGCACCATCTGCGCACCACGGCTATGCTTGTCGACCACGACATCCTGATCGACGCCGGCACCGGTGTCGGCGAGTTGTCGCTCGACGAACTGGTGCTCATCGATCACGTGTTCATCACGCACTCACACCTCGACCACATTGCCGCGCTGCCGCTCCTGATCGACACGGTGGGCGACCGGCGCGAGGGGCCGGTCATCGTTCATGCGACCGAGGCGACGCTCGAGATCCTTAAGAGCCACATTTTCAACTGGGCGATCTGGCCGGATTTCAGCGAGATTGCGATTCGCGCCGACGCGGTCATGCAGTACCGGGCGATCGAGGTCGGGCAAAAAACGCATCTCGGCGGCCGCACGATCGCCGCCGTCCCCGCCGTGCACACGGTGCCGGCCGTCGGCTACCACCTTGATTCCGGTGCCGGCAGTCTTGTCTTCACCGGCGATACGACGAGCAACGACGAACTCTGGCCGCTGCTCAACGCCATCGACAACCTGCGCTACCTGATCATCGAAACGGCCTTCTCGAACGAGGAGGCCGCGCTCGCGACGCTGTCCCGGCATCTCTGCCCGACGCTGTTGCACGCCGGGCTCACCAAGCTGGAACGCGACGCCGAGGTCTACATCACCCACCTCAAGTCCGGCCAGGTCGAGCGCATCATGCGCGAGATCAATGCGTGCGAGGCCCTCGGCGGCCGCTTCAAACCGCATATGCTGCAAAACAACCAGGTCTTCGAGTTCTAGCCGTTTGCGATGGAAGATCTGAACGACCTGTTGCCGCGTCTCGAACAGCTCAACCGGATCGGCGCCGCGCTTTCCGACGAGCGCGACATCGACCGCCTGCTCGAGAACATCCTGCTCGCCGCCAAGGCGATCACGCACGCCGACGGCGGAACGCTCTATCGCGTCAGCGAAGACCGGAAGTCCTTGCGCTTCGAAATCGTGCGCACCGATTCACTCGGTCTGGCACTGGGCGGCGCCAGTGGCGAACCCATGTCTGGCCGCTTCCAGGATCTGCCGCTGTATCGCGAGGATGGCATGCCCAACACGTCGCTGGTCGCCGCCTACTCGGTTCTCAAGGCGGAAACGGTAAATATCGCCGATGCCTACACGGCGGACGGCTTCGATTTTTCAGGGACGCGCAAGTTCGACGAAGTGACGGGCTACCGTTCGGGCTCGTTCCTGACCGTACCGATGAAGAATCACGAGAACGAGATCATCGGTGTCCTGCAACTCATCAACGCGATCGACCCGGACGGTGGCTCGGCGCGCGTCTTCTCCAGCGCCGACCAGCGCCTTGCCGAGTCGCTCGCCTCCCAGGCCGCGGTGGCGCTGACCAATCGCTTGCTGGTCAGTCAACTGGAGCAATTGTTCGAGTCGTTCATCAAGCTCATCAACCTGGCGATCGACGAGAAGTCGCCCTATACCGGCGGCCACTGCCAGCGCGTGCCGGCGTTGACGATGATGCTGGCCGAGGCGGTTGAACTCACCAGCGACGGGCCGCTGGCCGGCTTCGCCATGAGCGACAAGGATCGCTACGAACTCAAGATCGCCGGCCTGCTGCACGACTGCGGCAAGGTGACGACGCCTGTTCACGTCGTAGACAAGGCGACCAAGCTGCAGACGATCTTCGATCGCATCCAGCTCGTCGATACGCGTTTCGAAGTCGTTCGCCGGGATGCCGAACTCGCCATGCTGCGCGCCGTCGTGGCCGGGGCCGAACGCGAAGCGGCCGAGTTGCGCTGGCGGGAGCTGTGCGCGGCGATCGACAGTGATCGCGCCTTCCTGCACCACGTCAATATCGGTGTCGAAGCGATGAGCGATAGTGACCAGGAGCGTGTGCGGCGCATCGCCAAGGCTTATCGCTGGGTTGCCCCGGAGGGTGTCGAAGCCGATTTCCTCAGTGCCGACGAGGTCGAAAACCTCACCATCCGCACCGGCACGCTGACGCACGCCGAGCGCGAGACAATCAACCATCACATCGTGGCGACGAACAGGATGCTCGAATCGCTACCGTGGCCGAAACACCTCCGGCACGTGCCCGAATACGCCGGCGGCCATCATGAACGCATGGACGGCGCCGGCTACCCGAAAGGGCTGAAACGCGACGACATGTCGGTTCAGGCGCGCATCATGGGTATCGCCGACATCTTCGAGGCGCTGACCGCGCGCGACCGCCCCTACAAGCAGGGCATGAAGCTCTCGCAGGCCTTGCGTGTCCTCGAACGTTTCAGCCGCGACGGGCACATCGACCCCGACCTGTTCGACGTCTTCGTCAAGCAGCAGGTCTATCTGCAGTACGCCGGGCAGTATCTCGACCCGTCACAAATCGACCTGCCGAACTGCTGAACTGCTGAGCGCCGGGCGCTTACGGCCGGGGGGCGCTTTCACGGTAGAATCGTCCATCCTCCAGCTTTCTCATTCCTTCGGGTTATCGCCATGTTCGTCATTGCCCCCAGCATCCTTTCCGCCGACTTCACCCGGCTCGGCGCCGAAATCACCGATGTCATCGCCTCCGGCGCCGACTGGATCCACTTCGACGTGATGGACAACCACTACGTCCCGAACCTGACGGTCGGCCCGCTCGTCTGCGAGGCGATCCGCCCGCTGACCAAGGCGACGATCGACGTGCACCTGATGGTCAAGCCGGTCGACCGGATGATCCCCGACTTTGCCAAGGCGGGCGCTGACGTCATCACCTTCCACCCGGAAGCGTCGGATCACATCGATCGCAGCCTTTCGTTGATCCGCGAGAACCGCTGCCAGGCCGGTCTGGTGTTCAATCCGGCGACTTCGCTCGACTATCTCGATTACGTGATGGACAAGATCGATGTCATCCTCCTGATGAGCGTCAATCCGGGTTTTGGCGGGCAGAAGTTCATCCCGGCGACGATGGGCAAGCTGCGGCAGGCGCGTGCGCGCATCGACGCCTACGCGCGCGAGAGCGGGCGCAGGATTCGCCTGGAGGTCGACGGTGGCGTCAAGGTCGACAACATCGCCGAGATTGCCCGCGCCGGCGCCGATACCTTCGTCGCCGGCTCGGCGATCTACGGCGCCAGCCGGCCGGATGATGCGCATCGCTACGATTCGATCATCGGCGCCATGCGCGCCGAACTGGCCAAGGTTTGAGGAAGGGCGCGCCGTGAACGAAATGCTCGCCGTCCGTGCCGTCCTCTTCGATCTCGACGGCACACTGCTCGACACCATCCCCGACCTGCACGCCGCGGCCAGCGCCATGCTGCGCGACATGGGGAAACCGGCGCCGGAAGTCGACGCCATCCGCAGCTATGTCGGGCGAGGCATTCCCAACCTCGTCAAGCGTGCGCTGGCCGGGTCGCTGGAGGTCGACGACACGCAACCGCCGCCAGCCGAAGCGTTGGCCAGCTTCCGCCACCATTACGCGCGCGAGAACGGCCGCAACGTGCGCTGCTTCCCGGGCGTGATCGAGGGGCTGGGCGACCTCAAGGCCAAGGGCATTCCGATGGCTGTGATCACCAACAAGGCGCATGCATTCACGATCCCCTTGCTTGAAATGACGGGGCTGGCCGGCTATTTCGACGTGGTGGTCAGCGGCGATACGCTGCCCAAAATCAAGCCGGACCCGATGGCGCTCGTCTGGGCCTGCGGGCGGCTCAACGTCTCGCCGGCCGACGCCCTGTTCGTCGGCGACTCGGTCAATGATTTCCTCGCCGGCCGCGCCGCCGGTTGCCGCGTCTTCCTGCTGCCGTATGGGTACAACGAAGGCCGCGATGTGCAGGAACTCGATTGCGATGCTATAGTCCCCACCGTCCTGTCCGCAGCACAGCGCATCCGGAAACTCGAAGCCGCATGAAGCACACTCCCGACAATCTGCATCTTGAGCCCGCATTCTGGGCGGAGGCGTGGCCCTGGCGTCCCTGCCAGTAACCCCCGCGTAGTGTTCCGGCACGCCTGTCGATCCTGCAGGTGCCGCATCTCCTGTTGCAGTAATTGTTTGTGGAGTCGTTCATGACCGAATCGTATTTCAATCGGCTCGCCGCCGAAGGTTACAACCGCATCCCCGTCACGCTCGAGACCTTCGCCGATCTCGATACCCCGCTCTCGATCTACCTCAAGCTCGCCAACGGTCCCTATACCTACCTGCTCGAATCGGTGCAGGGCGGCGAGCGTTTCGGTCGATACTCGATCATCGGCCTCGCCAGCCCGACGCGCATCGTCGTCAATGCGCATCAGGTGCTGGTGCTCACCGGCAATCGCATCTCGGAGCGCGAGGATGACACCAACCCGCTGGAGTTCATCGGCAAGTTCATGAAGCGCTTCCGCGCCGCGCCGTCGACCGGCCTGCCGCGTTTCTGCGGCGGTCTCGTCGGCTGCTTCGGCTACGACACCGTGCGCTACGTCGAAACCAGGCTGACCAGGACGTGCAAGGAAAACAAGGGCGCCGACGACATCGGTACGCCCGACGTCGTGCTCCTGCTCTCGGAAGAAATCGCCGTCGTCGATAACCTCACCGGCAAGCTGACGCTCGTCGTCTACGCCGAGCCGGGCGTGCCGGGCGCTTACCAGAAGGCGCAAGTCCGCTTGAAGGAGCTGCTCGCCAAGCTGCGCGAGCCGGCCAATATCCCGACCGAAACGCCGCGCCCGTCGCAACCCGCCGTGTCGATGTTCGGCGAGGCGCACTTCAAGCAGGCGGTTCTCAAGGCCAAGCACTACATCACCGAAGGCGACCTGATGCAGGTCGTCCTCTCGCAGCGCATGAGCAAGCCGTTCGCCGCCAGCCCGCTGGCGCTCTACCGCTCGCTGCGTTCGCTCAACCCGTCGCCGTACATGTTTTACTTCAATCTCGAAGACTTCTACGTCGTCGGCGCCTCGCCCGAAATTCTCGTGCGCCTTGAAGGCGATACGGTGACCGTGCGGCCGATCGCCGGCACGCGCAAGCGCGGGACGTCGTTCGAAGAAGATCAGGCGCTGGCCGCCGAGCTGCTGGCCGACGAGAAAGAACGCGCCGAGCACGTGCAGCTGCTCGACCTCGGCCGCAATGATGCCGGCCGCGTCGCCAAGGTCGGCTCGGTGAAGCTGACCGAGAACATGACCATCGAGCGCTACTCGCACGTGATGCACATCGTCTCCAACGTCGAAGGCAAGCTGCAACCCGGCCTCAACGCGCTCGACGTGCTGAAGGCGACCTTTCCGGCCGGCACTGTTTCCGGAGCACCGAAGGTCAGGGCGATGGAAATCATCGACGAACTCGAACCAACCAAGCGCGGCATCTACGCCGGTGCCGTCGGCTATCTCGGTTTCCACGGCGACATGGACCTCGCCATCGCCATCCGCACCGCCGTCGTCAAGGACGGCAAGCTGCATGTGCAGGCCGGCGCCGGCATCGTCGCCGACTCCGATCCATCGTCCGAGTGGCAGGAAACCCAGAACAAGGCGCGTGCCGTCCTGCGCGCGGCGGAATTGGCTGAGCAGGGGCTGGATACGCGGCTGGATTGATTCAGGAAACCGCTTTCAACGCAGAGTGCGCAGAGGCGCAGAGAACGCAGAGATGGACGACAGCAATCTTTCGGGCGAGGTGATCGGTGCAGCGATTGAGGTGCATCGTCTGTTGGGACCGGGCCTGTTGGAGTCGGCTTACGAACTCGCTCTTGCGCGCGAGTTGGCTTTGCGCGGTGTTCGCGTCGAGCGACAGAAGGCAGTCCCGCTGGAATACAAAGGCACTGCGTTGGGCGACGGTTTTCGTATCGACTTGCTGGTACAGGAACAAGTCATTGTTGAAATAAAAGCAGTTGAACGTATTCAAGCGATACATGAAGCGCAACTCCTCACCTACCTAAGGTTGGCTGACAAACGTCTCGGCTTGCTCATTAATTTCAACGAAAAAACAATCAAGGAGGGTGTGAAGCGCGTAGTGAAGCCTCGTTTTTGTTAGCTCAGCTAGCTCGAAGTACGTCATCGTTGATGTAAAGGCAGACAACCTGTTTGAGTACAGCTTCCTTGCTGGCTTCCAGTACGCATTCCAGACGCCGCAGCAGGGCGAACGGCAAAATAATGCGACCGTACTGGCTCTGCCTGAAATCACCCCGCAGTAGATCAGCGAGGGACCAGATATCAGCGGCGAGATTGTTTGTTTCTTGTGTCATGTCTGAGTGGCAATGCGCGTATTTTTATTGGTTGGGCAAACGGTTTGGGGCTAACTGGCGGTCCAGAGATGCTGAAAGTCGAACGACAACTGTTTGTGATGCCGAATCGAGAGCAGATGAATCACTGACCCAACGCGTGCGTAAAGCATCAGGTAGTGCTCAAGAACGTATTCACGCACTTCAGCATTTTCGCCGATTGCAGACAATTTGCCTTGAATAATGTCAATGCCATTACTGGTCTCAACCGAGCGGATAGGGCGGCTGAGGAATGAGCGGCCCATAGCTGGAAAGCGTTCGAGGTTGGGAATGACGGTTTCCGTCAGCTCATCAAGCAGCGCATCAAAGGCCTGTGGTGCCTCTGCTTCGGTAAGGAATGCCTCGATCTCGTCGAGGTTCCGTTCAAAGTTTGAAGTGAGCTTGACGGTAGTCTTTAGGGATTCCTGGCTCGCCACGATCAGGCTGCGCTCTTACGGCGATGCTTGATGGCTTGCACGGTGCCGCGTGCGTCGCTAGTACGTCCAGCCGCAATATCGTCAAGTCCCTTGCTTGCCTCACTGATGAGCAACAGGTGGATACGCTCACGCTCTAACTGGTGGTAGTAGTCCAGCCGGTCAGAGTCAATCAGCGCAACGTAGCTTTCACCATTCTTGGTGATGATCTTCTCGGCACCTGCTTTGACCTGATCTGCCAAGTCGGAAAGTTTGGCACGTGCTTGTGAAAAGGGGATGACGTCACTGGCAAAAATGGACATGTGGGTCTCACTGACTGATGTTGCAAAATGTTGTACACAATACCGATCAATCGTTGGCGGTGGTAGTGGCAGGAAAACGATGCATTGCCTATCGAACTGAGGGGCTAGGTTGTGGGCATTGAGTTTGGTGTGAGAGCAGGACAAAACCGGAGGATAGTTTTCAGTAGTCGACGATTACGTTAAGTCTTGATAGCGAGCTAGTATTTCAGTGTTGGCTTCGGCTTGGTTTGAGTCGGCGCAGATATAGAGGACAATAGAGGTTTTAGTGCATTCGGTTCCAGAACGTAAGCGCAGGGGTATCAAAAGAAATAGCGGGTATCCAAGCGGGTATTGCAGCTTGTTCTCTGGGTCAGTTGCTATATAGAACAATAGGATAAACGCAGTATGCTGCTGATGATCGACAACTACGACTCCTTCACCTACAACATCGTCCAGTACTTCGGCGAGCTGGGGCAGGAGGTCAAGGTGTTCCGCAACGACGCGATCACGCTGGGCGAGATCGCACGACTG
>NZ_JAGOIT010000071.1 GCF_017995515.1 Propionivibrio sp. | reverse complement strand
ATTTATCCTGAAAACCTCACCGCAAAGGCGCGAAGGCGCAAAGATCGCAAAGGAAACAGCAGGTTGATCGTACTTGACCATTCACCCTGTGGGTGGCGATGGAAGATAGATGCTGTTCGCGTAGCGCCTTGATTTTCTTTGCGAACCTTCGCGATCTTTGCGCCTTTGCGGTGAGGAACTGAGTTTTTTAGGTTTATTCACAACCTCTCAGATGAACCACAGAGAGGCCGGTCCGGCATGATTGCATGAGTGCGTTGCCGCACCGGAGACACGCTTGCATTATTTTCTCCCGAAGGTAAGATAGTAACCGTTTACTATCTTTCATCTTTCAAGACAGCAATCATGTCCCTTCCAAAGCATCTACCCGCTGACGAACGTCGGGCTGCGACCGTCGAGTCCGTCGTGCAGCTGGCCGGGGTACAGAACCCCAGCGAGATCACCACTGCGGCCATCGCCAAGCACATGCAGGTCACGCAGGGCGCGCTGTTCCGGCATTTCCCGAGCAAGGAAGCGATCTGGCAGGCGGTCATGGAGTGGGTGGCGGAAAACCTGCTGGCCCGCATCGACCGCGCCATTCAAACGCTCGATTCGCCGCTCGCAGCGATGGAGGCGATGTTCATGAGCCACATCGGCTTCGTCGCTGAACATCCGGGCGTGCCGCGCATGATGTTCGGCGAGTTGCAGCGTGCCGAACCGACGCCGGCCAAACAGATCGCCGAGACGCTGCTGCGTCGCTACCGGGAACGCCTCGACCGCCTGATCGAGCGCGGCAAGACCTGCGGCGAGCTGGCCGGAAATCTCGATGCCGAGGCGGCGATCACCCTGTTCATCGGCACCATCCAGGGGCTGATCATGCAGTCGCTGCTGGCCGGCGACATGGCGCGCATCCGTCGCGAAGCGCCGCGGGTATTCGCCATTTATCGCGACGGGATCAGGAGCCGGTCATGACGAAATTTCCCTTGCAACAGCGCACGCTGGCCTTGCTGGCGATTGTCGCTCCCTTGCTGCTGCTCTTTGTCTATGTCGTTTTCCGCTCGGGGCCGCTGGCACCGGTGGCGGTGACGGTCGCCACCGTTGATGAACGGGCGATCGCGCCGGGACTGTTCGGCGTCGGCACGGTGGAGGCGCGGTACGCGTACAAGATCGGCCCGACCGCCGCCGGACGCATCCAGCGCCTCGACGTGCACGTGGGCGACTTGGTCAAGGCGGGACAGGTGCTCGGCGAAATGGACCCGGTCGACCTCGACGACCGCGTCCAGGCGCAGGCATCGGCGGCACGGCGGGCGGAAGCGGCGCTGCGCGAAGCCGAGGCACGACAGGATTATGCGAAGACGCAGGCAAAGCGCTATGAGGAGCTGCTGACGGTCCGTTCGACGAGCGAGGAGACCGTCGCGACCAGACGGCAGGAACTGCAGATCGCCGACGCTGCCCTCTCCGCTGCGCGGCTGGACGTCGTCCGGCTGCGCGCCGACCTCGACGGGCTGCGGGCGCAACGGCGCAATCTGCGCCTGATCGCACCGGCGGACGGCCTCGTCGCGGCGCGGGAGGCCGACCCCGGAACGACCGTCGTGGCCGGCCAGACGGTCATCGAGATCATCGATCCGGCGAGCCTGTGGATCAACGTGCGTTTCGACCAGATCGTCGCTTCCGGACTGGCCGGCGGTTTGCCCGCGCGCGTCGTCCTGCGTTCGCGTGACGGAGCGGCCCTGTCCGGCCGGGTTCTGCGCGTGGAACCGAAAGCCGATGCGGTCACCGAGGAGCTGCTGGCCAAGGTCGTTCTTGATGCAGCGACCCGACCGCTGCCGCCGCTGGGCGAACTGGCCGAGGTCACCGTCGATCTTCCGCCCCGCCCGGCGACGCCGGCGCTCCCCAACGCGGCCCTCCGGCGCCGCGGGGATGCGGTCGGCGTCTGGAAGGTCGATGGCGGTCGCCTCACCTTCGCGCCTGTCGAAGCGGGCGCCGCGGACCTCGCCGGTTACGTCGGAATCCGGAAAGGCCTCGAAAAAGGCGACCAGGTGGTGGTCTATAGCGAAAAGGCGCTGAGCGAAAACAATCGCATCAGGGTCGTCGAACGCCTTGCCGGAGTCGCCCGATGATCAGCCTGGCCGGACGCGACGTCCTCCACTCCTGGGGAAAGTTCGTTTTCACAGGCGTCGGACTGGGGCTCCTGATCGGCGTCACCCTGGTCATGGCCGGGGTCTACCGCGGGATGGTCGATGACGGGAAGGCGTTGCTCGACAACAGCGGCGCCGAGCTTTGGGTCGTGCAGAAAGACACCCTGGGGCCGTACGCCGAATCGTCCAGCCTCAACGACGACGTGTATCGCAGCATCCTCGCCATTCCGGGCGTGGCCGCCGCGGCCAACGTAACTTATCTGACCATGCAGGTGCGCAAGGGCGATGCTGACGTGCGCGCGATGGTCGTCGGCATCGCCCCCGGCCGCTCGGGCACAACCCCCGGCTGGCCGCCGTACCTGATTACCGGTCGCCACATCACGCGCGGCCATTACGAAGCGGTGGCCGACGTCGCCACCGGCTTCCAGGTCGGGGACCGGCTGGCGATCCGGCGCAATTTCTACACCGTCGTCGGGCTGACGCGCCGCATGGTCTCCTCCGGCGGCGATCCGATGGTCTTCATCCCGCTCAAGGACGCACAGGAGGCGCAGTTCCTCAAGGACAACGACGCCATCTGGCAGAGCCGCCGTCGCAGCGAGGCCAATCCGGCGTTCAACCGGCCCGGCGTACCGGGATTGCTCGACGCGGTGATCGCCTCGCAGAGCACCAACGCCTTCGTCAACGCCGTGCTGGTGACGCTGAAACCCGGCCACGCGCCCGATGAGGTGGCGGAAACCATCCGCCGCTGGAAACGCTACACCGTCTATACCCGGACGCAGATGGAGGGCATCCTGGTCGGGAAGCTGATCGCCACCTCGGCCAGGCAGATCGGCATGTTTCTCGTGATCCTGGCGCTGGTCAGCGCCGCCATCGTCGCCTTCATCATCTACACGCTCACGATGGACAAGATCCGCGAAATCGCCGTGCTGAAGCTGATCGGCACGCGCAACCGCACCATCGCCGCGATGATCCTGCAGCAGGCGATCGCGCTCGGTGTGATCGGCTTCGTCGTCGGCAAGATCGCCGCCACGCTCTCCGCGCCGATCTTCCCCAAATACGTCTTGCTGATCCCGGCGGATGCCGCCGCCGGTTTTCTCGCTGTGTTGCTGATCTGCGTGCTGGCCAGCGTCGTCGCCATCCGCATCGCGCTCAAGGTCGATCCGGCCGAAGCCATCGGAGGCTGAGATGACGAACACCAAAGGCATCCGCATCGAAGGATTGAAGAAGCGCTACGGCAGCGGCGAGACGGCCGTCGATGCGCTCAAAGGGGTCGATCTGCACGTCGAACCCGGGGAAGTCGTCGGTCTGATCGGCCCCTCCGGCTCGGGCAAGAGCACCCTGCTCAAGTGCCTGGGCGCCGTCATCGACCCGACCGCCGGGCGGATGACGCTGGGCGACGAACTGATTTACGACGACGGCTGGAAGGTCGGCGACCTGCGCGCGCTGCGTCGCGACAAGATCGGTTTCGTCTTCCAGGCGCCGTACCTGATCCCGTTTCTCGACGTCACCGACAACGTCGCGCTGCTGCCGATGCTCGCCGGGGTCAGAAACGCCGAGTCGCGCACGCGGGCGCTGGAACTGCTCGCCGCGCTGGACGTGCAACACCGCGCCCGAGCGATGCCGTCGCAACTCTCCGGCGGCGAGCAGCAGCGCGTCGCCATCGCCCGCGGGCTGGTCAACCGGCCGCCGGTGATCCTCGCCGACGAGCCCACCGCGCCGCTCGACTCCGAGCGCGCCATGGCCGTGATCCGCATCCTCAACCAGATGGCGCGCAAGTACGAAACCGCGATCATCGTCGTCACCCACGACGAAAAGATCATTCCCACGTTCAAGCGCATCTATCACATCCGCGACGGCGTAACGCACGAAGAAGCCGGCGAAGGAAGGGAGCTGGAATGAGCACAAAATCGCCTCTCACGAACCCGCGCATGGCGAATTTGCCCGCACAAGGTGTTGCGACACGTTTTGCCGTGCTCGGCCTGCTCGCCGCCGCGCTTTCCGGCTGCACGGTCGGCCCCGATTTCCAGCGCCCCGCCGCGCCGCCGGTGGATCGCTACACGGCCACGCCCACGACAGCGACAACCGCAACGACCGCCACGCAACACGGCGTCGCGCAACAGCTGGTCGAAGGACTGCCGATCGAGGCGCAGTGGTGGCGCACGCTCGGTTCGCCGGCGCTCGACCGGCTGATCGACGAGGCGTTCAACCACAGCCCGACGCTCGCCGCCGCCCGCGCCACGCTGCGTCAGGCGCAGGAGCTCCAGGCCGCGCAGGCCGGCGCGACGCAGTACCCGCAGGTCGATCTCGGCGTCGGCGCACAGCGCCAGCGCACCAGCCCCAGCAGCCAGGGAGTGAGCGGGGACGCGCGCGAGTTCAGCCTCTACAGCGCCAGCGTCGGGGTGCGCTACAACCTCGATCTGGCCGGCGGCAGCCGCCGCGCGCTCGAAGCACTGGCGGCCCGTACCGATTACCGGCGTTTCGAACTGGACGCCGCGCAGCTGACCCTGGCGGCAACGATCGCCAACGCCGCCATCAACCGGGCGCGACTCGCCGCGCAGATCGACGCGACAGAAAACATCGTCCAACTGGAAGACGCGCAAGTGACCGTGTCGCGCCAACGCCTGCGATTCGGCCAGGCGTCACCGGACGAGCTCGCCAGCCTCGAATCGCAGGTTGAACAGACGCGTGCCGGGCTGCCGGCGCTGCGCAAACAGCTGGAACAGACGGAGCACCTGCTCGCCACGCTGGCCGGACGAGCGCCCGCCGCGGGTGATGTTCCGCCGTTCACGCTGGCCGCCTTTGCCCTGCCCGAACGATTGCCCGTCATCGTTCCGTCCGAACTGGTGCGTCGCCGCCCGGACATCCAGGCCGCGGAAGCGCTGATGCACGCGGCCAACGCCGACTACGGCGTCGCCGTCGCCCGCCTCTACCCGCAACTCAACCTGAGCGCCAGTCTCGGCTCGCAGGCGCTGACCACCGGCGCGCTGTTCGGCGGCGCCTCCGCCGTCTGGGGGCTCATCGGACAACTGACGCAACCGCTCTTCAACCCCGCGCTCCCCGCCGAGAAACGCGCGTCGCTCGCCGACTTCGACGCGGCTGCAGCCAATTACCAGGGCGTGGTTCTGGACGCCTTGCGCAACGTCGCCGACACCCTGCGCGCGATCGAACACGACGCGCAAGCCCTGCATTCGCAAGCCGCCGCCGAGGCGGCGGCGCAGGCAGCGTTGCAGGCGATCGGGCACCGCTACCGGCTGGGTGCGGCCAGCTACCTGCAACTGATCGTTGCACAACAGCAGGCGCAGCAAACCCGGCTGGGCCTGGCGTCGGCGCAGGCGCAACGGCTGAGCGACAGCATTGCGCTTTACCAGGCGATGGGAGGAGCGGGCCAGTAGCCCTCGAATCGCGTAGCGGTTCCTCATATACTTACGGGCAACGGGGCCCATCGGGAAACCGACCGCGCTTTACGACAACGAGCCCCTCGGAACGGTCAAACCAGCCGAGACAGCGAGATGAACGAAAGCACGGAAACCGCGATTACCCTTCTTCTGGTCGACGACGAGCCCGGCATCCTGTCCGCCCTGTGCCGCCTGCTGCGCAAAAGCGGCTACGCGATCCACACGGCCGAGAGCGGCAAGGCCGGCCTTGAGATACTGGAACGTGAGCACGTCGATCTGGTGATTTCCGACATGCGCATGCCGGAAATGGACGGCGCGCGCTTCCTCGAACAGGTACGGGCGCGCTGGCCGGATACGGTTCGGCTTCTCCTCACTGGTTACGCGGACGTCACCTCGACGATCGACGCCATCAACCGCGGCGAGATCTACCGCTACATCGCCAAGCCGTGGAATGACGACGACCTGGTGCTCATTGTGCGCGACGCGCTGGAACGGCAGCGTCTGACGCACGAGAACGCCCGTCTGCTTGCGCTCTCGCAGGCGCAAAACGAGGAACTCAAGGACCTCAACGCCAATCTCGAAGACAAGGTTCAGCAGCGCACGGCCGAAATCGCCCAGATCAACGACTTCCTCAACCTGGCGAACGAGCGCCTGAAGCAGAATTTCCTGACCTCGATCAAGATGTTTACCGGCTTGATCGAATTGCGCGCCGGCACCATGGCCGGCCACTCGCGACGCGTCGCCGACCTGGCGCGC
This sequence comes from Propionivibrio sp., assembly GCF_017995515.1. GTDB lineage: Bacteria > Pseudomonadota > Gammaproteobacteria > Burkholderiales > Rhodocyclaceae > Propionivibrio. The sequence goes on along the minus strand of NZ_JAGOIT010000071.1, from coordinate 11,583 downwards.
CGGCTGTCCAAGCACGTCGGCGTGGAGCCCAAGGACCAGCAGGACATCTTCTTCGCCGCGCTGCTGCACGACATCGGCAAGATCGGCTTCCCCGACACCCTGCTCAGCCGACCGGTTTCGCGCATGAGCGGCGAGGATCTGGCGTATTACCGAAAGCACCCGGCAAACGGCGCGGCGGCGCTGATGCCGCTGGACGAGTTGAAGCACTCGGCACAAATTGTCCGCGCCCACCACGAGCGCTTTGACGGACAAGGCTACCCGGATGGCATCGCCGGCGAAAACATCTCGATCGGTGCGCGCATCCTCGCCATCGCCAATGACTACGATGGTCTGCAGAGCGGCACGCTCGCCGAGCGGCGCATGTCGCCGGAGGAAGCGCAAGCGCTGCTGCAGCAATCGCGCGGCAAGCGCTACGATCCGCAGCTCGTGGATGCGTTTCTCGAAATGCTCGGCGGCCTGAAGAAGGAGGTTGTCCTCGAAAAACCGATTTCGCACGCGGACCTGAAGGTCGGCATGGTGCTCTCACGCGATCTGATGAGTCGGGAAGGCGTGCTCCTGCTCTCCTCCGACTACATCCTGGACGCCTCGCTCATCCGGCAGATTCAGGACTACGCGCGGCGAGAGAACCACACGGCCCCGATCTATATCCGCACGCCCCCTCCGGAGGAAGCAAAACAATGACCCGCATCCTGATCGTCGACGACGACGAGGCCATCCTCAAGGCGCTGCGCCGCCTTCTGCAGCTCACGCCGTGCACCATTTGCGACGTCAGCCAGAAGCTGCTGGTCGACCTCTTCAGTTCGCCGCAGGAAGCGCTCGAAAAGGCGCGCAGCACCGCATACGACCTCGTCCTTTCCGACTACCGCATGCCATTGATGAATGGCGTCCAGTTCCTCAAGTCCTTCCGCGAAATCCAGCCGGAAACCGCGCGCCTGATTCTCTCCGGCTACGCCGACCTGAACGGACTGATCGGCGCGATCAACGAGGCCGGCATCACCCGCTTCATCTCCAAGCCCTGGAACGACTACGAACTGATCGCCACGCTCGGCCAGGTGCTGACGCTACGCGAACTGACGCTGGAGAACCAACGACTCGCCGATCAGGTTCGCCTCGAAGCTGGCGCCCTTTCGGCCGAGGAGATCGAGCGCAAGCGCCTGGAAGCGATCGAACCGGGAATCACCCGCGTGATCTGGGGGCCGGACGGCTCGGTTCTCCTCGACGAATCGCTGCTCGACGACGCAGCGCACTAGCCCCGCGCCATGAACCCAGCCAACCGCGAACCCCGACTGATCCAGGCCCGCGTCCTCGTCGTCGACGACGACCCGATCCTGCGCACCCAGATGAAGCACCTGGCCGGCCGCTTCGTCTCGGAAATCCAGGTTGCCACCGACGGTGAGGAAGGTCTGGCGAAGTGGCGGGAATGGCAGCCCGATGTGACGGTGACCGACATCTTCATGCCGCGCATGGACGGCCTGCTGATGAGCAAAACGATCAAGTCGGAGGATCCCGACGCCCAGATCATCGTCATCACCGCCGACAGGGAGAACGGCAGCCTGCGCGAGGCGCTGGCGATCGGCGTCGAGCGCTACATCACCAAGCCCATCGACATGCACCTGCTGGCCGATGCGATCAGAAAATGCGTGCGCGACCGCAAGACGACCGAGGAGCTCCGCCTGACGCGCCAGGTGGCCGCGCTGACCGAAGCGCTGCGCGAGCAACTGGAAGAGCGCAAGCGCGCCGAAGAGGCGCTGCACAAGGAAAAGGCCGAGCAGCGGGTGCTGATCGAACGACTGGAGGAAGCGCACAACCAGCTGCTGCAGTCGGAAAAGATGGCCTCGATCGGGCAACTGGCGGCGGGCGTCGCGCATGAGATCAACAACCCGGTCGGCTACATCAACTCCAACCTCGGCGCGCTGCAGAACTACGTGGCGACCCTGCTCCGCCTGATCAATGCCTACGAAAAACATGAAGGCGAGTTATCGCCGACGACGCGCGACGCGATGAACGCGCTCAAGGAAGAAGGCGAACTCGGCTATCTACGAGAGGACATCGCCGACCTGCTCGCTGAATCGGTCGACGGCTTGCAGCGGGTGAAACGCATCGTGCAGGATCTGAAGGACTTCTCGCACGTCAGCGAAACCGAGATGCAGTGGGCCAGCATCGAGACCGGGCTGGAAAGCACGCTCAACGTCGTCTGGAACGAGCTGAAGTACAAGGCCGAGGTGGTGAAGGATTACGGATCGATCCCCGAGATCGAGTGCATCCCGTCGCAACTGAATCAGGTCTTCATGAACCTGTTGGTCAACGCCGCGCAGTCGATTGCCGAGCGCGGCGTCATCACCCTGCGCACCTATCGCGCAGGAGACAACGTCTGCGTCGAAATCACCGACACCGGCGCCGGGATTCCGCCGCAGATTCTCAACCGCATCTTCGACCCCTTCTTCACGACCAAGCCGGTCGGCACGGGCACCGGGCTCGGCCTGTCGATCACGCACGGAATCATTCGCAAACACCACGGAAAGGTCGAGGTCGACAGTGAACCCGGTCGCGGCACGACCTTCCGCATCACGCTGCCGATCAGGCAGCCCGCGTCTAGCGCAGCTGCTGCCCACCCAGATAACTGATCACGGCCGGGTGGGCAATATAGGCGCGCCAGGCACGATCGAGCTCCGGCAGCGCCCGCTGCGCCTTGGCGAGATCGCCCGCCGCGCCGGCGCGTTCGATCTTGTAGGCGACCGCGTTGATACCGGGCGCGCACATGTTCGCCGCCGCGCCCTTGACCAGGTGTGCCGCAGCGCGCACCGCGTCGGCATCCGCGTGCCCGATCATTTCCCCGAGGCGCGCAATGTCGTCCGGCGTGTTGGCGACGAACATCTTCACCAGCGTTTCGGCCAGTACTTCGTCGCCCATCATCAGCCGGAGAAAATCAGCGTGGTGAAACGCTTCTTCGGCAACAGCGCTCGCTGCCGCTGCCTCGCCGGCGGGCGGCGCGACGGTGGAAGCCGTTGTAGCCGTCGCCGGCTCGCGGTTCAGCCAGCGTTCCAGACACGCCGCCAGCGCATCGATGACGACCGGCTTGGTGAGGTAATCGTCCATCCCGGCATCAAGGCACTTCTCCCGGTCGCCGCTCAATGCGTGTGCCGTCATCGCCACGATCGCCGTGCGCACGCCGCGCTCGCGCAGTGCGCGCGTCGCCGCATAACCATCCATGCGCGGCATCTGGCAATCCATCAGGATGAGGTCGTAGGAAGTCTGCGCGGCCATGTCGACGGCCTCGACGCCGTCACGCGCCTTGTCGATCTGCGTGTAGCCGAGCTTGCTCAGGACGCCGCGCACGACCGTCATGTTGATTGCGTTGTCTTCGACGACGAGCAGGCGTTTTTCACGTTTCCAGGCCGCGTCGCTGCCCCAGCGCGAAGCCGGTGCGGTGCGTACCGGCACCGGCGCCGCCTCGCCAAACGCTTCCAGCAGCGCCTGGCGCAGCGCAGCACGACGGATCGGCTTGTGCAGGAACAGCGCGGGGGTAGCACCTTCGATCGGTTGCGCCTCGCCACGGAAGCCCGCCGCCAGGCAGCGAATGAGGACCGTACCGGCGGCTTTGAGCGGTGCCAGCGTGATTGGCGACGGTGCTTCAGGCGCGTCCACGAGGAGGGCATCGGCGATCACGGCGCAACGGAACGGCCTGTTCTCCGCAACGGCCGACGCGATGTGCTCGGCGGCGCTCGCCGCATCGAGCGCGCCTTCGGCATCCAGCCCGCAGTGGCGCAGGCGTGACACCAGGCCGGCCAGGGCGACCGGATTGCCTTCGGCAACCAATATACGCCGCCCGTGCCACGTCGCCGGCATCGAGACGGCCGGGGCCGTATCATCGGCGCGCGCCAATTCGAGCGTGAAGCTGAACACCGTGCCGCGCCCTTCCTGGCTGATCACCGACATCTTTCCCGCCATCAGTTCGACAAGCTGGCGCGAGATTGCCAAGCCCAGTCCGGTCCCGCCGTATTTGCGCGTGGTCGTCGAATCGGCCTGCTCGAAGGGCGCGAAAATCTTGCTCAGGTTCGCTTCGGCGATGCCGATGCCGGTGTCACTGACCTCGAAAAGGAGAACGACGCGCCCGTTCCGGTCGGGCTGACGGCTGACGTTCAGCGCGATCGTGCCGGTGTGCGTGAATTTGAGCGAGTTGCCGACGATGTTGGTGAGGATCTGCCGAATCCGCCCGGGATCGCCGGCCAGACGCTCGGGCATCTCGGGGTCGGCACTCCACGCATACTCAAGCCCCTTCTCGGCTGCGCGCAGGGCGTAGAGGTCAGCCAGGTCTTCGAGCAACTCCCACGGGCTGAAGTCGACCGTCTCCAGCGTGAGTTTCCGGGCCTCGATCTTGGAGAAGTCCAGGATGTCGTTGATGATCGCGAGCAGCGCCTCGGAACTCGAACGGATGATTTCCAGATAGCGCTTCTGCTCGGCAACGAGCGGCGTGTCGAGCAGGAGGCTGGTCATGCCCATGACGCCGTTCATCGGGGTGCGGATTTCGTGCGACATCATCGCCAGAAAATCCGCTTTGGCCTGGTTGGCGAGTTCGGCCCGTTCGCGGGCGGCGATCAGGTCCTTTTCGATGCGAATGCGCTCGGTGATATCGTTGAAGCCGAAGACGCGGCCGATGATCCTTTCCTCGAGGTATTGCGGCAGCGATTTGCACTGGAAGACCCGCCCGTCGACGAGATGCAGCAGGTCGTCCGTCTCGGTGCCATCGACGATCTCGCGCAAGCGCGCGCGGACAAGGTCGCTTTCGGCGACCGAGCTGGCGACGAAGCCGAGAATTTCCTCATCGAGCTGACTCAGCAGCAATTCCTCGGGTACCTGCCACATCGTGCTGAACAGGCGATTCATGCTGGCAATCCTGCCCTGCCAGTCGATGACCAGGATGCCGTTGCCGGTCGATTCGAGCGTCGCGCGCAGTTGCGAGGTCGTACGCGCCAGCGTGTCCTCGACACGCAACTGGTTTCCGATCTCGCGCGCCTGAACCATCAGCCAGCGCCGGCCGTCCTGCTCGACCAGCCGGACGGTCTTGGCCGCCGCGCGCATCGAGCCGTCGGCACACAGGTAGAGTGCTTCCTGCGACTCGATGTTGGCAACCTGCCCGGCGCGCACTTCCTCCCAATAGAAGATGTCCTGCAGCGCGCTCTCGATGTCGAGGATGTTCATTTCGAGCAGACGCTCGATTTCGTAACCCAGTGTCTGTGCGGCAACCCGGTTGGTGCTGACGATGCGCAAGCTCTCGGGCTCGACGAGAAAGATCATCTGCTCCGTGTGGTCGAGCAGCAGGCGATCAAGGTCGCTCATGACTTGACCGACTCCTTGCTCGCGGCACTCGCGTCAAAGTAGTAGCTGACCTGTTTGCGCGGATTGAGGTAGGTATAGATCTCGCGCGGCAATTGCCCCGGCCGGAGCGCCTTGGCGATATTCACTTCGGCGTCCGTTTCCAGATCGACCAGCAACGCCTCCTCCTTGGGAATTTCCTGATCGTAGACCACAACCATCGGCTTCATCGGTTTCGCGGTGTTGATCGTCGCGACCATGCCGATCACGCCGTTGGAAAGCTGAACGACCGTCCCCGGCGGATACACGCCGAGGCAGCGCACGAAAATCTGCAGCAGGCGGGAATCGAACCTGGTGCGCAGCTTGGCGAACATCGTCGCCAGCGCCTCGTGCGGCGTCATCGCGGTCAGGACGTTCGTCGGGTTGCACAGCTCGTCGTAGTAGTTGGCGATGGCGACGATGCGCGCGAGCAGACTGATCGCGTCACCCTTGAGCCGCTTCGGGTAACCGCTGCCGTCGTATAGCTCGTGGTGCTCGCCGATGACCGCCAGCGCGGCTGGAACGAATTTGAGCTTCTGCCCGATCTCGACGCCGTACTGGCAGTGCAGCTCGTAGAGGTTCTTCTCCGCCTGGGTCAGCGGCTCCATCTTCATCAGGATCTTGTCCGGAATCTGCCGGCGTCCGACGTCGTGGAACAGCGCCCCCATGCCCAGCGGTTGCACCGCGTCCTGCGGCAGCCGGATTTCCCGCGCGACCATCAACGACAACATCGTCACGTTCAGGGAGTGAAAGTAGAGTTCCTCGCCGCCGATCTTGTCGCCCATGACGTGGATCGCCAACTCGGGCGCCGAGAGGATTGAATCGGCAATCTTTCCGACCAGCTTGCTCGCCTGTGCGACAGTTTTCTCCGGGTCGCTCAGCAAATTCTTCTCGACGTCGCGGATGGTCTTAGCCGTATCGACAAACGCGTGCTCGATGCGCGCCGCCGCCTCGCGTTGCTCTTTGATCTTCTCGATCAGCGCGCGCTTGGCGGCCAATGCCGGATGCTCATTCAGCGCCGGTTCTGCGTGCACGAGCGCTGCCGTGGACTTCTCGGTCTCGCGCGGCTTTGGCTTGCTTTCGCTGCGAGCCGGATCAAAGCGCACCCGCTTCAGTCCGAGCCCGCGGATCGTCGCGATCTGTTCCTCGTCCTTTATCCTGAAGTTATTGAACGCAAACGGATGCTGAAACCACTTCAGGTCGATATAGACATACATGCCGATCTGGAGCTGATCGACACTCACATAGGGCAGATCCCCTGTTGACATTCGCCTTCCTCGCCAGAGCCAAACTCATCAACGCCCGCAACGACGCGGAACGAGACCTCATGATAGCGAATGGAGTTATCGAGCAGGAACCCCCTCGCACGCCGCCGCGTTGCCTCGCCTTGACCGGCTTTGTCGTATTTATCGTACGAAATCCGCCGCCAGACCAACGACGCCGCACCTAGAAGTTATAGCGAACCTCGGAGTAGACCCGATCATTTGCGTCGTACCGCCCGAACAAGCCGTACGCCGGTCCGTTGAACACGTCGACGCCGGCAGCCAGGCGCCAGTTCCTCTCGAACTGCCACGTCATCCTCGGACGGAACAACCAGTCCGTACGGTTCAAGCTCGAAATCCAGGTCACCTGAGCGTCCAGCTTGTCGGTGAACTTGTGACTGACGAGCAAGCTGTAACCATTCTCGTGGCGATCGGAAATGAGACCCGGGTCGTAGTCGAAAAACGCACGCTGGAACATTTGCACGTTGAGCCGTGTATCCGAAGGCAGATCGAAATCCAGACCGACCGCCCAGTCGAGCGTGTTCTGCGGCACTACGCCGTTGCTGTCATCAAGGCGCAGTACGGTGAACTGACGTCCATGCGTATAGACCGCCTCCGCCTTCAGGACGATCGAGCCGAAATCCTTGGCCAGCGTACCGCCGGCCTGATCGATGCGATCGTGCCTGGCCTCGTAGACGATCGTCCCGGGTGAACTCGAGAGATCGCGGTAGAAGGTCGGGGTGACGTCCATGCTACTGTACAGAAATCCGGACATATCCCAGCCGTTCTTCAGTGTCGACAACCGCAAGCCGTAGTTTGAATTGGCAATCGTTCGTGCCGGAATGTCCTCGTTGCGGTAGGTCACGCCGACGCCCGGCTGCGTCGGTTGATAGGGATAAAACTCGGCGCCGGATTCGCCGATCTCGTCGTAGCTGGCGACCGGAATCCACAACAACTCGGCGTGAAAATCGTCCTTGAAATACTCGGCCCGCGCCGCCCATTGGGGAATACGCATCGCATCAAATTCAGGCAGGATGAACTCGCGCATGTCGCGCGCGGAGACGACGTCGGCAAAGAACAGACCGACCATTTCCCCCCACACGACGTTCTGTTTTCCCAGACGGAAATCCCAGTCGTTGGCGCTGATATCGAGATAGTTTTCGCGCAGGTACAAATTGAAGCGTTGATCGTCCTTGACGTCGCTCGGGTAGAAATCATAGAGGTCATGGACCGCGTCGTAATCTACACGCGCGCCCAGCTTCCATTTGACGCCGTTGCCGAGATTACCCTGCGAGCCAAGTTCGGCGCGCGTCAGCATCTTCGACCAATGCACCGGCTCGGAAATCGTCCTGGCCATCTCGAACTGCAGGTAGCCCTTGATCCCGCTCCCCGCTGCTGCCGGCTTCGCTTGCGACTCGGCTTCGGCCTTTGGCAAGTCGGCATCGTCACCGAAAAGCTCGTCACGACTGCCAATGCCGTCATCTCCGGCATCGCTGGCCGCCAGCAGCAATCGCGGAGAGGCGAGCCCTTCGCCGTCGGCGGCGCTCGCCGTGCTGACCCAGCCCGGCATCGTCGAAAATACGGCAGCCGCGAGCACTGCGGGCTTGAGCGACTGGAACAGCGTTTGTGAATTCTTTCGATGCATGCCTGCCCTTTCGGCGGATTTGTTTGCGCTATTGCCGAGGCGAATCCGATGGCCGCCGCTGACTGGCAAGAGACCATTTCGAATTGGAACGTACGCCGAGCGCGGATATTTCGCCATCCTCGACGCGCACGAGGCGATCCGCCTTGGCAATCACGCGCTTGTCGTGTGTTGAAAAGATGAAGGTGGTATTGAATGCCCGGTTGATCTGCTTCATCAACAAGAGTATTTCCTCGCCGGTGTGATGATCGAGATTCGCGGTCGGCTCGTCAGCCAACACGATCGAGGGAAGAATGGCGAGCGCACGCGCGATGGCCACCCGCTGCCGTTGACCGCCGCTTAACTGATTCGGACGATGGCTGGAGAACTTCGACAGTCCGACGATATCGAGGAAGTAGCCGACGCGTTTCTTGCGTTCACTTTCCGAAACGTCACGCCGTTGAAGCAGGGGGTACTCGACGTTCTCCGCTGCCGAAAGCACCGGCAGAAGATTGAACGTCTGGAAGATGAAACCGATCGATCGGCTGCGCAGATCGGCGAGTTCGTCAGAGCTCCGACCGCTGACGTCCTGATCGTTGATGAAGATCTTGCCGCGACTTGGCGTATCGATGCAACCGATGAGGTTCAACAGCGTCGTCTTACCGCTGCCCGATGGACCGGCGATCGCCAGAAAGACACCCGGATCGAAGGACAAAGTGATGTCCTTCAGTGCTTGGACTTTCTGATCGCCAAGCAGATAATCCTTGTATATGTGTTCCAGGCGGACGACGCTCATCGGAAGGCTCTCTGCCGACCATATCTGTGATCAGCACAATGGGGAAAAAACGATGGAAATCATGACTACCCGGCACCCACGTGTCAAGCTTGCGTCATTTCTCGCCGCATTTTCGCTGGCGATCCCGGCAATGTTCTGCAATGCACAGGAGGCGGAGCCGGCAGCTCCGGTCGACGACCCGGTGGCTCGCGAAATTGTCGAGAAAGCGGACCTCGTGCGCTTCCCCAGCGAAGGCTTCCAGGTCGATATCGACATTACGAGCTCGCAGCCCGGCCAGGAAAGCGAGTTGCGCAAGTACCGCGTACTCTCCAAGGGCAACAGCAATACCGTGGTCATGGTCACCGAGCCGGCCTCCGAACGTGGCCAGATCATCCTGATGAAGGGCCGCGATCTGTGGGTGTTCATGCCCGACGTATCGCAGCCGATCCGGATCTCCCTGTCGCAGCGACTGACAGGTCAGGTGGCCAACGGCGACCTGGCGCGCGCCAATTTCGCCTCCGATTACCACCCGAAGCTCCTGCGCACCGAAACCATCGACAACGAAACCTACAATGTCCTTGAGCTGATCGCCGTCGACCGCAGCGTGACCTATCAAAAGGTCGTCTACTGGGTTCGGAAGAAGGACAATTGGCCGTTCAAAGCCGAGTTCTATTCGCTCTCGAACCGCTTGCTCAAGGTCTGCAAGTACGAAAACTTCCAGACGATGGAAGGCCGCTTGCGCCCGACCCGTCTGATCATGGAAGACGCGCTCAAGGCTGGAAACCAGTCGATCCTTGAATACAACAGCATGAAGCTGCGCGACTTGCCGGACAAGGTCTTCACCAAGGACTATCTGAAGAAGCTCGATTAGCAGCGCCCCTTGCGACCGGCGATCGACGCAATCAGGCCGCGTGCCGCGGCTTCGCACAAGTCGAGTACGCGCTCGAAACCATCCGGACCGCCGTAGTACGGGTCGGGGATTTCGTCCTCCTCGCAGTCTTGCGCGTACTCCATGAACAGGCGCAACTTGTGCAGATGCTCCTCCGGACAAACGCGCTCGAGCGCGGCAAGGTTCTGCCGGTCCATGGCAAGCACGAGGTCGAAAAGGGAAAAGTCGTCCTCGGCCACACGCCGCGCGCGCATTTTCGACAGATCATAGCCACGACTGGCGGCGACCTTTCTGGCGCGCGGATCGGGCTGCTCGCCGGCGTGGTAGGCCAAGGTGCCGGCCGAATCGACTTCCACGAAAGCCCCTATTTTCGCGCGATCGGCCAGACACCGGACAACGCCTTCGGCCAACGGAGACCGACAGATGTTGCCCATGCAAACGAATAAAACTCTAATTTCTACCATATTATTCAAGGCCTTAAAAACGACACTTTCGACCACCAATAGTCAACAACTTACGGCGCATTAGTAAAAGTGACTCCGCCCCGCATTGCGCGAGGCGGGCACCGGTGAGGCCCGGTGTCGGATGGTGCGTTTTGATTATTGCACGCTCACTGCGTAACCGATGCACTCCAAATGGTCGCCAGCAAGCTTATCGGCTTCGAAGATCGCCTAATTCTCGTTCTACTCGCCGCCGGTCTCGGCGGCCTTTTTCATCTCAGTGATCCACGCCTGCAGCGCAATCAGCTGCTCGGCGTTTTCATGGCATCGCGAGTAGTTGTCGGCAACCGTTCCGGCAACTGTAGAGAGCGCGATTCCAGCGGGGGCCGCACAGGGCTTCCGGCGGAGCCGGGAACGACACAGGCGCTCTTGCCGCTTTCGTCCATCGCCGCGGTGGTAATCACCGCTTCGAGTCGAGCGCGCGCACGCCAGCGTTCCAACGTCTGCACCGAAACCCCAATCTCCCGTGACACCTCGCTCACTTCGGCACTCTCCGGCGGCAACAACCGTGCCACCACCCTGTTCCTGAATGCTTCTCCGTACCGTGCCATCTCTCTTCCTTGTCGCCCCGGGTTCAACATCATAAAGAGGCGACAACTATTCTGACGCGGGGGGTGATTGAGATGGCCCGGATCAAGGCGCCCGGCCTGGAAGCGTTCGAGCCACTGGCCGGCCATCTGGTAGGCCTGGTGTTGAGCGACCGAACGTTCCTGGGTCCGAAGGTGAACGCGAAGCACGCGGCCGTACTTGGCAACCAAGAGCGCGGGAACGCGCAATTGAAACCAGTAGGACCCGTGGTGATAAGAAAGGTAAGACATGGCAGCATCTCCAGAAAGCCGGAAAATGCCGCGGGCATCACAGACGTGACACCGTTTTGTAACACCACGCGGAAAACGCTGACATCTCAGCGCTCTCCTGTGTCAGGAACCAGAGGCTCCTCACGGTGTTACTGGCGGAGTGGACGGGACTCGAACCCGCGACCCCCGGCGTGACAGGCCGGTATTCTAACCAACTGAACTACCACTCCAGTACTGCTCGATACGAAGGTCGCATTGCGCAACCTCCTGAAACCCTGGCGTCCCCACGGGGATTCGAACCCCGGTACCTACCGTGAAAGGGTAGTGTCCTAGGCCTCTAGACGATGGGGACCCGGACGAATCTTCTTTCGCCTTCTTGGTGGAGGT
>NZ_JAGOIT010000158.1 GCF_017995515.1 Propionivibrio sp. | reverse complement strand
CGATCGAGCGCCGAGACGATACCGGTGGTCAGCGTCCAGTCGAGGCCGAACGGATTGCCGATGGCGTAAACCTTTTGTCCGACGCGCAGGTCGTGGCTGGTGCCGATGGGTACGGGAGCAGGGCGCCGGTTGGGAATCTTGATGCGCAGCACGGCGAGATCGTGCGCCTTCGAAACGCCGACTAGCGACGCCTTGAACTCGCGTCCGTCGGCGAGCTTGACCAGCGCCTCGCTGGCGTTCTCGATGACGTGGAAATTGGTAATGACATGGCCTGCGTCGTCCCACACGAAGCCCGAACCGGTGCCGCGTGGGACCGAATAGACGTTGCGCGTCCAGATGTCGCGCACCCGCGAACTCGTCGTGATGTAGACGACCGACTCGCGCGTGCGCTCAAAGAGATCGATGGTCGCCTTTTCATCTGCGGCGAGTTCGCCGCGTGGCGTAATCGCTCTTGGCTGGCCAACGCCCTGCTGCGCGAGTGCGGGATTTGGCGGCAGCGATGAGGCTGAAAGCAGCGCCATGAGGCAGAGAAACAGACGGATCCAGCGCGGGCGGGCGAGCGATTCGGTGGTCGGGGCCATGGTCGTCATTCCGTGGAAGTCGGGCGGTAGTTCCGATAATGGGAGCGGTCCGGCGCACTTTCAAGCGGGATGTCGATGTACATGCCCAAATGAAACAGGCCGGAGCCTCTTTCAGAGTCTCCGGCCTGCGCTTTGTTTCGATGACGCGTCGTCGGCTCAGCTCTTGCGCAGCTTCTCGAATGCCACTTCGAGCTGGTCGAGGTAGCCGCCTTCGGCGTGATAGGCCTTGACCATCTCCGGATCGGGCTGGATGACGCCCTTGCCGGTGAAGATCGCCTGGCGCAGCTTCTCGGCGACGATGTCGCGTTCGCCTTCCGGGACGATCGCCACGGCGGCGGCAACGGCGGCGCCAAGTGCGGCACCGGCTTGTCCGGCCTGAATTGCGGGACGGTTCCAGATGGCGGCGATGCGCTTCATGATGCCTTCGCTGGTCGACGGGCCGCCGCAGACGCTGATCGGCGACTTGTCATTGGCAGCATCCGGGCCGGCGATCTTCATGCCGTAGCGATAGACGAGGCCGAGCGAGCTGTCGACAACCGCGGCGAAGTCGTGCGCGAAGTCGGCGGGGCCGTCGTCGAGACGAACCGGTTCCGGGTTCGAATGCACGATCGGGAACGACTCGGTGTCCGGATGCCAGAAGCGGATACGGCTACCCGGCGCAGTGTTGGCGAGCGAGGCGTCGCAGGCGGCGTAGTCCTTGGCGCCGAGGCCGTGGCGCAGGCGCAGGCGGTCCCAGGCGAGCGCGCCGTTGGTGCGGCAGCCGAAGTTGAACGGGCGTCCGAGGCCGTCGTACATGGCGTTGGCGGTGCCTGCCATGTCGACGCTGCCGTCCGGGCTGGAGATCATGTAAACGAAGCTGGTGCCGAGGCTGAGCAGGTCACCGGTGGCGAGCACCTTGGACTGTGGATTGTCGCCCGAACCGGCGACGATCTTGCAGTCGGCGGCCAGACCGTACTTCGTCTGGAAGTAGGCGGCGATGCTGCCGCAAATGGCGAGCGGGTGCGCGATCGGGGGCAATTTTGCGGCCAGCGCGGCGGCACCACCGGGCAGGTCGCCGGCGACGGCGTTCATCACCACGTCGTCCCACTGGCGCTTCGAGTAGTTCATCAGGCCGGTGCCGCAGGCGTTGCCGAAGTCGATCGGGATCGTGCAGTCGCCGGCGAGGATCGCCGGAATGAAGCTGGAAATCTGCAGGATGTGGCGCGTGTCGGCATAGGCCGCCGGGTAACGGATCGCCAGCTTGCGATGCACGGTGGCGGCGAAGCGCAGCGGGATGTCGCTGCCCGTGCGCTCGATGATGGCGGCCTTGCCACCGGTGGCTTCGCGGATGTGCGCGGCTTCGGCGGCGGTGTTGGCCGTCTTCCAGATCGGCGCGCCGCCGTAGGCGAGGCTGTCGGCGAGGAGGTTCAGGAGATTGTCGCCGGCGCTCGCCGCGTCACGCAGGCGGGCGAATGAGGCTTTGGCTTGTTCGTTGAGATAGACGTGGCCGTGCTGCTGGCCCGAGGTGTTGATCGAGGCAATCGCGGCGGTGTCGAAACCGGCGGCCTTGAGGTCGGCGAAGAGCGCTTCCAGCGCGGCGATGAACAGGCGCGGCGGCTGCTCGGCTTCGCCCGGTTCGCGTGCGGGCATGACCATCGTGTCGTGCTCGAAGCCGAAACCGAGAAGACGCGGGTCGTCGCGATAGGCCAGCGAGCGGCTCCAGAGGATTTCTCCGGTGTTGCTGTTCAGCAGGACGGCGCTCAGGCTCTGCGTGCTGGCGTCGATTCCGAGGACGGTTCGAGGGCTAGTGCTCATGTTTCTTTCCTTGGCGATTGTTATCGAATTTTTGAAAGCGGCCTTGCGGTGCGGCGATGCAATCTGCTTGATTCTTGTCGAGAAAGCGCGTTTCGTCCAGGCGGTTTTTGACGGGCATCGCCCGTTATTTTCTGGCCCGGGAATCCTCCAATTCCACCGAGCCATTCTTGCCTGGTCTGAAACGTACTCCTCACACGCGACTGCGCGGCCAACCCCGGAAAACCGGAAGCGACCGCGCGAGGATTTTACTGCTTTGGGGTGCCTTAGTCCGGCAGTTTTACCATGATCTTAATCGCGTCACCCGGCATGCCGGCGGCGAAATCAAAGGCCTTGACGACGTCTTTCAACTCAAAACGATGCGTGATCAGCGGTTTGACGTTGATCTGGCCGGAGGCGATGTACTTGATCGCGCGGTCGTAAACGTTCGCGTAGCGGAAGATGGTGAGGAACTCGATTTCCTTGCACTGCGCTTCGACGATGTCGATCGGCGCCGGCTCCTGCGGCATGCCGATCAGTACGACCTTGCCGCCGGGGGCGAGGAAGCTCGTCGTCGAGAGGATCGCCCGCGGCGCGCCGCTCGCTTCGAAGACGATATTCACGCCTTGCGGGTTCTGCTGATAGACGTAGTCCTTGAGGTCGCCGCTCGTGATGTTGAAGGTGCTGATGCGCGCGTCGTAGTTCTTGCGGATGAAGTCGAGCTTCTCCTGCTTGGCGTCGGCGACGATGACGTGGCTGCATCCGCCGGCGATGGCCGCCAGTGCGGTGACGAGGCCGATGGTGCCGGCGCCGAGCACGAGGGCGGTGTCACCCGGCGAAACGCGCGCTTTCTTGACCGAATGCACGCCGATGGCGAGCGGTTCGACCAGTGCGCCTTCTTCAAAGCTCACGTTGTCCGGCAGCTTGAAGGTGAGGTTGGCCGGATGCACGATCGTTTCGCGCAGGCAGCCGTGAATCGGGGGGGTCGCCCAGAAACGCACGTCCGGGTCGAGGTTGTACATGCCTTGCAGCGTCTGGCTGCTGGCGGGGTCGGGGATGCCGGGCTCCATGCACACGCGGTCGCCGACCTTGAGGTTCTTTACGGCACTGCCGATTTCGGTGATGGTGCCGCTCGCCTCGTGGCCGAGCACCATCGGTTCATTGACGACGAAACCGCCGATCTTGCCGTGCAGGTAATAGTGAACGTCGCTGCCGCAGATCCCGACATTGGCAATCTTGATACGCACATCGTTGGCGCCCAGGTCTTGGGGCAACGGTTCGTCACGCAGGGACAGGCTGTTTTGTTTGTCGAGAAACAGGGCTTTCATTTACTTTATCCTGAGGGTTGAAAAGGTGACGGCCGGGGAGTCGACCGCCACCAAAGGGGGTTGAAACTTACTTGATGTTGCCGAGTTCCTTGTGCATCGCGATGAACTTGTCGGCGTTTTCCTTCGTGATCAGCTCGGCCGTGATGAACTGCGGCGAAGCGACCTTCTTGCCGGTCAGCAGTTCGTGGCTCATCTTCACCGACAGTTGTGCCAGCGAGAACGCGCTTTGCAGCGAGGTCGAAGTCATTTCACCGGCCTTGATCTTCAGACAGGCTTCGGCCGTGCCATCAACACCGTAGGTCAGCGGGTAGGACTTGGCGCCCGAACCCTTGACGGCTTCCAGCGCGCCGGCGGCCATGTTGTCGTTCATCGAGACGATGGCGTCGATCTTCGGGTTCGACTGGATCCAGTCTTCCATCAGACGCATGCCTTCGTCCTTGTTCCAGTTGGCGATCTGCTCGCCGACGATCTTCACGTCCTTGCGCACGTCGAAGAAGTACTTCGCCCAGGCTTCGCGACGCTTGTCGGAGTGCATGTTGCCGGCCGGTCCCATGAGGACGACAACCTTCGCATCCTTCGGCACCTGCTTGATGGCGAGCTTGGCGTTGACTTCGGCCTGTTGCATTGGGTCGGCATCGACGGCCGGAACGGTTTCGTCGTTGATGCGGTTGTTGACCGTGACGACCTTGACGCCGGCGGCAATCGCTTCCTTGACCGGTGCAACCTGCGCTTCGGAGTCGAGCGGTTGCAGGAGGATCAGGTCGTACTTGCTGGTCACGGCGTTTTCAATGTGCGACGCGATCATTTCGTTCTTGCTTTGGCCGTCGAAAACGGTGACTTGCGTATCCGGGTACTTCTTCACTTCCTTGACGACGGAATCGGCCAGCCAGGCAGCGAAGGAGTCACCCTGAGCACGTGCGATGTAGGCGATCCGGTATTTCTTGCCATCCTTCGGGGCTGGCGCCTGGCTCCAAGCGGCGGTCGAGGTCAGCAGGAAGGCGCTTGCCAGGCAAAGTGCGATTTTTCCAGTCAGTTTCATGTTTATTCCTCAAAAAGAATTTGGGTTCTTACAAAAGCATGATCCGCAAGACTTATTTGTTTATTGGTGGTGCGTTTGGGTTTTCTTTTAGTGCATTCTGGTTCCTCAGGCCTCCTTTCCCCGCTCTTCAATGTTGCCCAGTTGGCTTGCCGTCTTCTTGTTCTTGGACATGATGTCGTAGGCGACGGCGGCGACGATGATTCCCCCCTTGATGATCTGTTGCAGATACGACTGGATCCCGAGGAGGTTCATGATGTTGTTGAGAAAGCCCATGATGAAGGCGCCGACCAGCGTGCCCATCGCGGTGCCGACGCCACCGGAGAAGCTGGTGCCGCCGATGATCGACGCGGTCATCGCGTCGAACTCGAAGCCGATACCGGCGTTTGGCAAGCCAGCATTGACGCGCGACATGAAGAGCACGCCGGAGAGCCCGACGAAGGCGCCGCTGATGACGTAGGCCGTCATCTTGGTCTGGTTCACCTTGATGCCCGAGGCGCGCGCCGCGTCTTCATTGCCGCCGATGGCGTAGAGGTGGCGACCGAAGCGCGTGTTGTTGAGCAGGTACCAGGT
>NZ_JAGOIT010000070.1 GCF_017995515.1 Propionivibrio sp. | reverse complement strand
ACAAGAGTATCTTATGTTCCATACTAACTCGCGTTAGTAACGCTCACGTTAGTGAATAAGTACAAAACTGCAATCGGAGGGTCCATTGGAAAATCGTGCGTTCCGCGCCGGTGGGATAGGCGCATCTCTACCCAGGCAACTGACAACCGTCCGGCTCGACGCAATTCGCGTTCCCGTCATTGATCGGGCGGCGACGGCAGTCCAGCCAAGTTTTGTCGCATCCAGCGATCTCACAACCGGAGGGCATCAAGCATGACCGCTATTGTTTTCGATCAGGTCTTCAAGTTATACGGCAACAATCCGCCCGTGCTGCGCGACGTCAATCTGGAAATCGCCGACGGCGAGTTCTGCGTGTTCATCGGCCCGTCGGGATGCGGAAAATCCACCCTGCTGCGCATGATTGCCGGCCTCGAGGAAATCAGCCAGGGTGATCTGTTCATCGGCGGCCAGCGCATGAACAACGTCGCGCCGGCGCGACGCGGAATCTCCATGGTCTTCCAGAGCTATGCGCTGTTCCCGCACCTGACCGTGTACGAGAACATGGCCTTCGGTCTGCAACTCGCCAGGCTGCCCAAAGCCGAGATCGACACCAAGGTGCGCGAAGCTGCGCGCGTCCTGCAGCTCGAACCGTATCTCGCGCGCAAGCCGAAAGAGCTCTCGGGTGGGCAACGCCAGCGCGTGGCGATCGGGCGCGCCATCGTGCGATCGCCGAAAGCCTTTCTCTTCGACGAACCGTTATCCAACCTCGACACCGCGTTGCGCGTGCAAACCCGGATCGAGATCGCGCGCCTGCACAAGCGCTTCTCCGAAGCGAGCATGGTCTATGTGACGCACGACCAGGTCGAGGCGATGACGCTGGCCGACAAGATCGTCCTGCTGCATACCGGCGCCGATGTCGCGAAGAAAGGAAGCTTGGCCCACGTCGGCACGCCGATGGAGCTCTTCCACCGGCCGCGCAACCTCTTCACCGCCGGCTTCATCGGCTCGCCGAAAATGAACTTCCTGAAGGCGGAATTCATCAGCGGCGACACCCAGTCGGCAACCGTCCTCGTTCATTACGGCCCGGAACTGCGCGTCGCCGTCGACGGATCGCGGCTCAAGCGCGGCGAACCGGTAACCGTCGGCATCCGGCCCGAGCACGTGGTCGGACCCGACCAGTCGACGCAGCGCATCGCTTGCAACGTCGACATGGTCGAACGACTCGGGACGACGACCTACCTGTACACCCATCTGTGCGATGAATTCGATGGCGTTGCGGACATGGTTGCCGCGGCCCCCGGCGATTCGTACGTGGTTTCCGGCGACCGGGTCGAACTCGGCCTGCCTTCGCACGCAATGCACCTGTTCGACGCCGAGGGTGATGCACTGCCCCGCACCGTCGATCTGCCGGCCTGAGGGAGGTCGCAATGAGCACCAAGCCCAACCTTCATGCAACAGATGTATCCGCAAACCCCGGAAGACGTTCGCTGGCCGGCCGCATCGGCGTCGAGATTGCGGAGTTTCGTCACTCGTTTTCCGACTGCCGGCGCGCCGAAACGCTGACCGGCCTGCTGCTAGTGCTGCCGGCGCTGATCGGTTTCGTCGTCTTCTATGCGATGCCGACGCTGCGGGCCGTCGAGATCAGCTTCACCGACTGGAACCTGCTGAGCGAACCACGCGGCGTCGGCTGGGCCAACTACGCGAAGATGATTCACGACGGCAAGTTCTGGCACGCGATGAAGCTCTCGGCCTACTACGTGCTGCTCAACATCCCGCTACAGACCGTGCTCGGCCTTTTCCTCGCGGTAACGATGGACCGCCTGACGCGGTCCCTGTTCGTCAAGTCGGTCGTCCTGCTGCCCTACCTGCTCTCGAACGTGCTCGTGGCCATGATGTGGGTCTGGCTGCTCAATCCGATGCTCGGTTGGGTCGACTTCGTCATCCAGCAGCTGGGTTTCGCGCGCCAGCCGTTCTTCGCCGGCCCGGATCAGGCGCTGGCCACGGTCGCGGCGGTCAACATCTGGCGCCACATGGGCCTGATCGCAATGCTGTTCCTCGCCGGCCTGCAGAACATCCCGCGCTATCTGTACGAAGCGGCTGCGCTGGAAGGCGCCAGTGAATGGCAGATGTTCCGCCGCATCACGCTGCCGCTGTTGCGACCGGTGATGGTCTTCGTGCTGGTGACCAGCGTCACCGGTTCGTTCCAGATCTTCGACACAGTCGCCGTGGCGACCAACGGCGGCCCGCTCGATTCGACGCGCGTCATCGTCCACTACATCGTGCAGAACGCTTTCGGCTTCTTCCGCATGGGCTACGCCTCGGCGATGTCGGTGGTGCTGGGCCTGGTGATGTTGGCCTACACCATCCTGCAGATGCGCATCATGCGCGCCAACGAAAACGACCTGGCCTAAGCCAACACCGGCCAACACAAGCCAACGTAAAGGAACGATGCCATGAGCCTACCTACCCCTGTTCCCGGCCTGCGCGATGCACGCAACTGGACACCCGGCCGCCTGCTGACCTGGGCCGCGCTGATCTGCATGATCGCGCTGACCCTGCTGCCGATGTGGATGGTGATCAAGACCGCGTTGATCCATCCGGCGGATTTGTTCACCCGATCCACGGATTTCCTGCCGCACGACCCGACGCTCGCCAATTTCGGGCGCGTGCTCGGCATGCTGACGCCGGAAGAGAGTATCGCCATCGGCGGTTCGGGCGCCGAGATCAACATCCTCAACGCCTTCATCCACTCGGTGACATTCACCGCCATCATCGTGCTGGTCCAGACGACGAGCAGCGCGATGGCCGCCTACGCCTTCGCCCGCCTGCGCTTTCCCGGGCGCCAGGTGCTGTTCGGACTGTTCGTCGCGTCGATGATGATTCCAAGCGTCGTCCTCTTCATTCCGAACTTCATCCTGATCAAGGATCTCGGCTGGCTCAACACCATGGCCGGCATGGTCGCGCCGTTCTGCCTGATGTCGGGCTTCTCGGTGTTCTTCCTGCGCCAGTTCTTCCTCTCGATCCCGCGCGACCTGGAAGAGGCCGCCATCATCGATGGCGCGTCGCATCTCCACGTGTTCGTCCGGGTCGTACTGCCGCTCAGCGTCACGCCGATGGCGACCATCGCCACGCTGATCGGCATCAACAGCTGGAACGAGTTCTTCTGGCCATTCATCGTGGCTAAGGAGGAAGGGATGCAGGTGCTGACCGTGGCCCTGCAGTCCTTCCAGTCGCAATCGCCACAAGGCCAGCCGGACTGGACCGGCCTGATGGCGGCAACCACGATCACCTTGCTGCCGACGATTATCCTGCTCGTCTTCCTCGGCCGCCGGGTAGTCGAATCCGTGCAGTTCAGCGGGGGAAAGTAGTCCTTCAAACACCACTTGCACCACCACTTGCCATAACAGGAGAGTCAGATGAAAAAAGCCGTCTTCGTAGCAGGTTCCTTGCTGTTCGCCTTGGGTAGTGCCCATGCCGTTGATATCAAGTACGCACTGTGGGATGCGAATCAGCGTCCGGCTTACCAGCAGTGCGCCACCGACTTCGAAAAGAAGAACCCGTCGATCAAGATCAAGATCAGCCAGATGGGCTGGAACGACTACTGGACGGCGATCACGACCGGTTTCGTCTCAGGTACCGCGCCCGACGTATTCACGAACCACCTGGTGCGCTACCCCGAATTCGCCAAGAACAACCAGCTCGTTGACCTGACGCCCTTCATCCAGCGCGACAAGGTCGCCACCGACATCTACACCGGCGACCTGTACAAGATCTGGGGCCGCGACGGCAAGCAGTTCGGGCTGCCCAAGGATTGGGACACGATCAGCCTGATCGTCAATCTCGACATGGCCAAGAAGGCCGGCGTCTCCGAAGCCGATCTCGCCAACGCGACCTGGAATCCAAAAGACGGCGGCACCTTCGGCGAAATCGTCGCCAAGCTGACGGTTGACGAAGCGGGCAACAACGCGCTGAGCCCGAAATTCGACAAGTCCAAGGTCAAGACCTACGGCTACCAGGTCGCCGGCGACGGCGGCATGATGGGCCAGACCGAGTGGAGCCATTTTGCGGTCTCCAACGGCTTCAAGTTCCAGGACAAGCCGTGGGATCCCAAGTTCTACTACGACGATCCGAAACTGGCCGAAACCATTTCCTGGGTCACCGGGCTGATCAACAAGGGCGTCTCCGCTTCTCTGGCCGACGTCGGTACCGGTCGCCTGGGTTCATCGGACGGCATGTTCGTCGCCGGCAAGGTCGCCATGCTCCCGCAAGGCTCCTGGATGATTACGCACTTCGCCGCCAACGCCAAGTTCCCCTACGCCTGGGTACCGATGCCCAAGGGTCCAAAAGGAACCCGCGCCAGCATGCTGAACGGGCTTGCCGATTCCATCTGGGTCGGCTCGAAGAACAAGGAAGAGGCATGGAAGTGGGTCAAGTATCTCGGTTCGCCCGACTGCCAGAACGTCGTCGCCAGCTATGGCGTCGTCTTCCCCGCGGTCAAGGGACTGGCCGAGAAGGCGATCGAGGTGCAGAAGGGCAAGGGCGTGAATTCGTCGGCCTTCCTTGACATGGCGAACTCCACCACCTTCCCCGCGCCGATCGCCGACAACGGTTCTCAGGTCAATGAAATCATGGTCAGCGCCCTGCAAAGCGTAATGATGGGCAACGCGGAAGCCGCCCCCACGCTCAAGGAAGCCACCGCCAAGATCAATGCCTTGGTCACGCAATGATCCGTCGATGATTCACCGCTCTTTCACGCATTGACGTTCCATCACGGTTCGGCGACTTCATCGCCGGACCGTCCCTATCACCGATTTTGCAGGACTGTACCCATGCCCAATCACCCATTGAAAATCACCCTGATCGGCGCCGGCAGTGCCGTGTTTACCCGCAATCTGCTGGGCGACATTCTTTCCTATCCCGAACTCGCCAACTGCGAAATCGCGCTGCACGACATCGATGAAAAGCGGCTGGAACTGGCCGAAATGGTTGCACGCCGCATCGCCGCAACCGTCGGCGCCGCACCAAAGATCACCGCCAGTATCGACCGCAAACGTGCCCTCGAAGGCGCGCGCTACGTGATCAACACGATCCAGGTCGGCGGCTACCGGCCGGCGACCGTAACCGATTTCGAGATTCCGAAGAAATTCGGCCTTGAGCAGACCATCGCCGACACGCTGGGGATCGGCGGCATCATGCGCGCGCTGCGCACCATCCCGGTCATGCTGGACATGGTGCGCGACATGGAGACGCACGCCCCCGGCGCCCTGCATCTGAACTACGTCAACCCGATGGCGATGATCACCTGGGCGCTCAACCAGAGCAGCCGGTCGATCCAGACGGTCGGCCTGTGCCACAGCGTGCAGCACACCGCCAACGAGCTTGCGGCCGACCTCGGCATTCGCTCGGAAGAGATCGACTATTTCTGCGCCGGCATCAACCACATGTCGTTCTACCTGCGCTTCGACCACCAGGGCGAATCGCTCTATCCGAAGCTCTCGCAGATCATCGCCGATGGCCGCGTTCCGGACTGGAACCGCGTGCGCTACGAAATGTTCCGCCACCTCGGTTACTTCCCCACCGAATCGAGCGAGCACCTCGCCGAGTACGTCCCGTGGTTCATCAAGGCCGGCCGCGAAGACCTGCTCACCAAGTTCAACATCCCGCTCGACGAGTATCCGGGGCGTTGCGAGATCTTCGAGAAGGCCTGGCCGTATATCGAGCGCGAGCTGCGCAATCCCGGCTCGCAGGACTCATCGGCGCTGCTCGCCGAGCTCGAGCAGGCCAGGATCAAGGTCATGCCGCGCTCCATCGAGCACACGCCGCCGATGATCGACGGCTTGCGCACCTTCGAACGTTCCGTCGAATACGGCTCGGCCATCATCCACTCGATCGAGACCGGCACGCCGCGCGTCATCAACGGCAACGTGCTCAACCACCACCTGATCGACAACCTGCCGCAAGGCTGCGCCGTCGAAGTCCCCTGCCTCGTCGACCACAACGGCGTGCAACCGACGCGTGTCGGCAAGCTGCCGCCGCAGCTCGCCGCGCTGATGCGAACCAACGTCAACGTACAGGAACTCGTCGTCGAAGCCATCCTGCAGCGCAAGCGGGAGCACGTGTATCATGCCGCCATGCTCGACCCGCACACGGCGTCCATGCTCGATATCGAGCAGATCCACGCCATGGTCGATGCCCTGCTGACCGCCCACAAACCCTTCCTGCCAGACTACCTGCAACTCTGAAACCATGCCCCCACCCCGTCGCGCCACGCCAACCAGCAGCGAAGTCGCCAAGCGCGCCGGGGTGTCCCGCACCACGGTCAGCTTCGTCCTCAACGACGTGCGTTCGATGGGGATCAGCGAGGAGACGCGCCAGAAGGTACTGCAGGCTGCGAACGAACTGGGCTATGAACCCAACGCTGCCGCCCGTATCCTGGCGGGCGGCAGCACGGGAACGATCGCGGTGGTGATCCCGCGCTCGGACCACCTGCACGTCGACGCCTACCTGCCGCGCCTGCTCAGCATCATCAACGACTGTTGCCACATCCACGGCTACAAGGTCTTGCTCGAGGCGGCAGACGATCAGTTCAAGGATCCCGGCGCTTTCATGAACCTGGTCAAGGGCAAGCGCATCGACGGCATCATCGTCGTCAACATGCGGTCGGTCGAATACGAGTATGTAAGAAAACTTGCCAAACAGGGCTTTCCGGTCGTCGTCGCCGGCAACGGGCGCGATTCCTTCTACAGCCGCAACACGTCCGAGGACGACACGATCACCTCAAGACGGGTGACCCGGCACCTGATCGACCTCGGACATCGCCGCATTGCGCATCTCGCGTTCGCGTCGAAAGAGTTCGAAGCCGTCACCCTGCGCCATGCCGGCTACCGGAAAACGCTGGAAGAGGCGGGCATCGAGCCCGACCCTAACCTGGTCGCCTACGCCGACATCAGCGCGCGTAGCGGCTATGACGCGATGAAACGGCTTCTCGAGCGCGAGCGGGACTTCACCGCCCTGTTTGCCAGCAACGACACGGTCGCGTTCGGCGCCATGAAAGCGCTCAAGGAAGCCGGGTATCGCATTCCGCAGGACGTTGCCGTCGCCGGCTACGACGACATCCCGCTCGCCGAGTTCGCCTCACCGCCGCTGACCACCCTGCGTATCGATCCGGACACACAAGCACGTGAGGGCGTCGCCATGCTGCTCGCGCAAATGAACGGTGAGACCTATCACCGGCTTGAAGTCCCTTACGACACCAGCCTGATCATCCGCGAGTCCTGCGGGTTCAGCCGCGCCAATGCGTTTGCAACCGACTGAGGCGATGACAGCCGCCGGTAGATCGCCAAGGAACCGCTGAACGAATAGCGAGTTTTCAATCGCATGCGTCGCTTGCTCATTTTTTGGGCGACGCTTGAACCCGGAACGCGTCATTTCGACACTTTCTGCCCGAATTCCTGCGTTTCCGTCCATCGCCGGGGCGCAGTGGGCGGACTCTACCCCTCAGGCGGCCATCAGCCGCCCACGTAGCAGATACAGATCCGCCAAGCCCACCAGCATGTTCACCTGCGCCTTGTCCTTCGCCAGCCCTCGGTAGCGGGTCTTGGTGAAACCAAACTGTCGCTTGATCACCCAAAACACATGTTCAACTCGCGCTCGGATCGAGGATTGCTTTCGGTTGCGCTTACGCTGACTCGATGAGAGGTCATGACCAGGCTCGCGTTTGTCCTGCACGCACCAGCGGAACCCCAGCGCCCTTTAGCCGCGTTTGTATTCATCACTGGTGTAATCCGGCATCGGCAAAGAAGACTTGATCTTCATGTCTCAGCAATTTTGGCAAGAGGGTGATGTCGGCTTCGTTGGTGGGTGTGACTTCAACGCTGTGCACCGCACCCGAAGGAGGAAGCGTCTCTTCGCTGGTGCCCGGAACCGGAATCGAACCGGTACGACCGTGAGGTCGAGAGATTTTAAGTCTCTTGTGTCTACCTATTTCACCATCCGGGCTGAGGGTCGCGATTATACCTTCACGGCCATCAAACGAAAAAAAGGGAAAGCGCAAAAACGCTTTCCCTTTTTTTCCTGGAGCGGGAGAAGAGTCTCGAACTCTCGACCTATACCTTGGCAAGGTATCGCTCTACCAACTGAGCTACTCCCGCGAGAAACTGGAGGCGCGAGCCGGAGTCGAACCGACCTACACGGATTTGCAATCCGGTGCATAACCGCTTTGCTATCGCGCCGCGCCTACCTCACGATAGGTACTGCATGAGCCACTACGAAGCCTGAAGCTCCGGAATTATTTTGAGCGGGAGAAGAGTCTCGAACTCTCGACCTATACCTTGGCAAGGTATCGCTCTACCAACTGAGCTACTCCCGCGTGAAGCGAGTGCGCATTATAAAGGCTAAAAAATACCTGTCAACGCAAAAACAGAAATTTGCGGATGTTTACTTTTTGCTCTGTTCGCGAAGCCCGTAGGTTTTAACCCACGGCATGCCTGAGAAATATTTCTGGCGTAAATTTTCTGGTACAGCGCTCGATCAAGCGGCGCCATCCCGGGTAGTTGGGAAGGTAGTGGGTGGCGACACCGTTGGAATCCCGGACTCGCGGCCCCAGCGCTGCACATGGACCGCCTGACAATGCGGACAGGCCAAGCCTCGTGGGCACGTCGATTGATCCAGTCTCGGGCATCTTCGCTAGCATCTCCGCCAGACAGTCGTCCCTTCAACTGCTCAAGCTGCCGCTGCCACCCTCGGAATAATTTCGCGCCCAGGATCCGCTCCCGTTGGCCTTTCTCTCTTCACTATCGAAAAACCTACGGGTTTCGCGAACAGAGCCTTACTTTTCCTTCTTCTGTTCCTCGAGATGCGGCCACGCCATGCGCATGTAGTAGCCCATCGACCAGAGTGTGAGCACAGACGCAACGTAGATGAGCCACGTTCCGACCGTCTGCACGTCGAGTCCGTTAATCGGGTTGTGGTACAGCAGCATCGGAATGGAGACCATCTGCGCTGCAGTCTTGGTCTTGCCGACCATCGAGACCGCAACGCTCTTGTGCGCGCCAATTTGCGCCATCCATTCGCGCAATGCCGAGATCGTGATTTCACGACCGATGATGATGGCGGCGAAGATGGCGTCGAGGCGCCCCAGTTGAACGAGCATGATCAACGCGGCGGCAACGACCAACTTGTCTGCCACCGGGTCCAGAAACGCGCCAAAAGCCGAGGTCTCGTTCCAGCGCCTTGCCAGGTAGCCATCCAGCCAGTCGGTAACGCTGGCGACAACAAACACGAGCATCGCGGCGAGGTCGCGACCGACATCCGCCACCCACGAATCGGGAACGTAGTAGATGGCGATCAGCAAGGGAATCAGGATGATTCGGAGCCAGGTCAGGAGAATCGGGATGTTGAAGGGCATCAATGTAGCGCCGAGTAAATTGTCTCTGCCAAATCCCGGCTGATTCCGGGAACGGCTGTCAGTTGGTCCACGCCTGCATTGGTGATTCCCTGCAAGCCGCCAAAGTGCGAAATCAGTGCCTTGCGCCGCTTCGGTCCGATGCCCGCAATCTCTTCCAGTCGGGAAACCCGGCGTGTCTTGCTGCGTTGCGCACGATGCCCCGAAACGGCGAAACGGTGGGCTTCATCACGAATTTCCTGGATCAGATGGAGCGCCGGATGTTCTGTCGGCAATTGTACCGGTTCGCGACCATCGGCGAAAACCAGCGTTTCGAGACCCGGTTTGCGCCCTTCGCCCTTGGCGACACCGAGCATCGGCAGGTGCGACAGGCCCAGTTCTTCGAGCGCCGAGGCGGCCATGCCGACCTGCCCTTTCCCGCCGTCGATCAAGACAAGACTCGGCGCAACGCTCTCGCCGCTCGCCACCTTTTCGTAACGACGAAATACGGCTTGGCGGATCGCCGCGTAGTCGTCACCGGCTTGAATATCCTTGATGTTGAATCGGCGATATTCGGACTTCTGCATCCCGTTGCCTTGATAGACGACGCAGGAGGCGACGGTCGATTCGCCTTGCGTATGGCTGATGTCGAAGCATTCGATACGCGCCTCGCCTGTGTCATCGGTGTCCAAGCTGACGACTTCGCGCAAGGCATCAAGACGAGCCGATTGCCTGGACAGCGTCGCCCGCCTTGCCAGAATCGCCAGCCTGGCATTCTGTTCGGCCATTTCCACCCAGACTTTCTGCATCGTCAGCCGCGGCTCGACGATCGGCACGGGACGGCCGGCAAGTTCACCGAGTGTGCTGGCGACCTCGGTGTCGCTCACGTTCAGGTTGACGTAGATGCGCATCGGGATGGGATGCGAAAGGTAGTGCTGATACAGGAAGGCGGCGAGTACTTCGGGCGGCGAACTACCTCCGGCATTGGTCGGAAACTGCGGCTTATCTCCCAGATGCCTGCCACCGCGCACCATCGCAAGATTGACGCAGAGAATTCCGTCTTCGGCGACCACGGTAACGACGTCGACGTCTTCGCCCTTTCCGCTTTCGACGTACTGCTTGTCCTGCACCTGACGCAAGGCGCGGATCTGGTCACGATAGAGCGCGGCCTGTTCGAAGGCGAGTTCGTTTGCTGCGCGATCCATCGCATCGCTGAGTCGTCCGATAACCTCCTGGTGCTTGCCCAGCAGGAAGAGCGACGCAAGCTGGACGTCCCGCGCGTAGTCTTCGCGCTCGATCAGGTCAACGCACGGCCCCGAGCAGCGCTTGATCTGGTACAGCAAACACGGTCGCGACCGGTTGTTGAATACCGAATCCTCACAGGTACGCAGACGGAACATGCGCTGCAGAAGCGTGATGCTGGCGCGGACTGCGGTTGATGACGGGAAGGGGCCGAAGTAATCGGACTTTCGATCGGTGCTGCCACGGAAAAAACCGAGCCGGGGGAATTCGTCGTGCGTAATGACGATGTAGGGGTAGGACTTGTCGTCACGAAACAGGATGTTGTAGCGCGGTGCGAGGCTCTTGATCAGATTGTTCTCGAGCAGCAGCGCTTCGGCTTCCGAACGCGTGACGGTCGTTTCCACCTTGGCGATCTGGGCGACCATCAAGGCAATGCGCGGACTCGGGTGGTTGTCGCGGAAGTACGACGACACGCGCTTCTTCAGGTTCTTTGCTTTGCCAACGTAGAGGACCTTGCCTTCGGCGTCGAGCATCCGGTAGACGCCAGGCAAATCGGTCAAGGTTGCCAACAATTCCTTGGCATCGAATACGGGGGGAGTTTGCTTCTCGTCCATGAGTTGGAGCGGTTACGATGTCATCTTTGATGTTATCACGCCCGTCCATCGCACCATGTCTGCCCCCCGCCAACTCTCGAACTGGGACGTCTTCTGCAACGTCATCGACAACTACGGCGACATCGGCGTCTGCTGGCGCCTGGCGCGTCAACTTGCGGCTGAACACGGTTTCCATGTTCGCCTGTGGGTTGACGATCTGAATGCGTTCCGGCGCATCTGTCCCGAGGTCGATCCGACCCTGCCGCTGCAAACGGTACTGGAGGTCGAGGTTCGGCATTGGGACGCCGACTTTCTTTCGTCATCCCTCGGCGATGTCGTGATCGAGACCTTCGCCTGCCAGCTTCCAGAACGATTTGTCGAAGC
This sequence comes from Propionivibrio sp., assembly GCF_017995515.1. Lineage (GTDB taxonomy): Bacteria > Pseudomonadota > Gammaproteobacteria > Burkholderiales > Rhodocyclaceae > Propionivibrio. The sequence goes on along the minus strand of NZ_JAGOIT010000070.1, from coordinate 6,416 downwards.
CATGACACGATGCGAGCCACCGCCGGTGTGGATCAACCTCGACTATCTCAGCGCCGAAGCGTGGGTATCCGGTTGCCACGGACTGCCCTCACCCCACCCGCAGTATCCGCTGACCAAGCACTTCTTCTTTCCGGGCTTCGATGCAGGCACCGGCGGCTTGCTGCGGGAACACGATCTCGACCAGCGGCGCGACGAATTCGAGGCCTCGGTGGAGCAGCGAAGCGCGTTTTGGCGCCTGATCGGGCAGACGCCGCCGGCCGGTGAGTTGCTGCTCGTCTCGCTGTTTGCCTACGACAATCCGAATCTTTCCGCACTGCTCAAAATCTGGGCTGATGGCGAGTCGCCGATTTGCTGCTTGCTGCCGGCGACGCGATCGGTGCCTGCGATCGAGGCGTTTGTCGGCCATCCGCTGTTGCCGGGCGAGGTTGTTCACCGTGGCAGGCTCGAGCTCCGAATCCTGCCGTTTGTAGCGCAACCCGACTACGACCTTCTGCTGTGGGTGTGCGATATCAACTTCGTTCGCGGCGAGGACTCGTTTGTTCGCGCTCAGTGGGCGGCGCGACCGCTCATATGGCAGATTTATCCTCAAGACGAAGGGACTCACCTCGTCAAACTGAACGCTTTCCTGGATCGCTACTGCGCTGAACTGGCCGACGCCGATGCAGGAGCTGTTCGCGAGCTCTTCATCGCGTGGAATGATGGGAGGCTCACGAGGGAGATCTGGACCGACTGGTTTGCGGCGCTTCCGGCACTTCGACGCCACGCGACTGAATGGGAAAAACATCTTCGAAAACAGGAAGATTTGTGTTCTTCCTTGGTGCGTTTTTGCCGTTCCAAGTTATAATGCGCGGCTAATTTTTCCCCCGATATCACCGGAACGAACTATGAAAACCGCACAAGAACTCCGCGCTGGCAACGTCTTCATGGTCGGCAACGACCCGATGGTTGTCCTCAAGGCCGAATACAGCAAGTCCGGCCGCAACGCCTCGGTCGTCAAAATGAAGATGAAGAACCTGCTGACCGGTTCGCCGTCCGAAACCGTCTATCGCGCCGACGACAAATTCGACACCATTCAACTCGACCGCAAGGAAGTGACCTACTCGTACTTTGCCGATCCGATGTACGTCTTCATGGACGGCGAGTACAACCAGTACGAAATCGAAGGTGAGTGCATGGAAGACGCGCTGCACTACCTCGAAGACGGCATGCCGTGTGAAGTCGTCTTCTACGAAGGCAAGGCGCTCTCGGTCGAACTGCCGACAGTTCTCGTCCGCGAAGTCATCTACACCGAGCCCGCCGTCAAGGGCGATACGTCGGGCAAGGTTATGAAGCCGGCGCGCTTGTCGACCGGTTTCGAGCTGCCGGTTCCTGCATTTGTCGAAATCGGCGACAAAATCGAAATCGACACCCGTACCGACGAGTACCGCGCCCGCGTCAAGTAAGTCGTTCGCAAGCGAAACAACAAAAGGCAGCTCTTGCTGCCTTTTGTTTTATGTCGCCCTTGAAACCGGCTGATCGCGCGCTGCGCCGTTGTCGTTATCGACGATGAAGGCTTATCCCCGACGGTGAGTCACACTCAGCCGTCGGTTCGTCCAAACAGCGGTGGATCCTGAATAAGATCCTCTTCGATGCTCCCTGTCGTGGGCACGACAACCGGGAATCAGGCGTTAACCATCCCAAAAATCATGTAGTAAACCAAGGCAGCCAGGACGCCGGAGATCGGTACGGTAATGATCCACGCAGCCGCGATTCTCAACAAGGCCGAGCGCTTGACGAGTTCGTGGCGATAGACCTGCCTGATTTTTTTTCGCTCGATCTTGCTCAGCTCCGCGGTCGCGCCATGCGCCTTCAACTGCTGCAACATCAGTCGTTTCTCTTCAATCGACGCTTTGCCAAAGCGATCGAGAAACGCCTCGACGACCTTCTTGTCAGCGCCCGCGTGATGCTGCTTGATCTCCTCGATCATCTGCGAATAGCTCGTTTTGATGAACTCGCGCAGGAAGCCGACGCCAAACACGCCGCCAACCGCAATGTGCGTTGAGCTGACCGGCAAGCCAAGCTGCGACGCAATGATGACCGTCAGCGCCGCGGACATGGCGATACAGAAGGCGCGCATCTGGTCGAGCTCGGTAATTTCACTGCCGACGGTGCGGATCAGCTTCGGCCCGTAAAGCAACAGGCCAATGGCAATGCCGGTCGCACCGACGAGCATCACCCACAGCGGGATCGAGGCTTTGTCCGCAATCGCGCCGCCAGAATGCTTCGCAGCGTCCACAATTGCTGCCAGCGGACCAACCGCGTTCGCCACGTCGTTGGCGCCATGGGCAAAGCTCAGCAACGCCGCCGCGCAAATCAGCGGAATCGTAAACAGCGTGTTGATACTGGCTTTGCTGTTCTCCAGTATTTCAAACTTGCTCGTGATCGAGCGCCGAACCAACCAGTACGTTGCAACGCCGAGCGCGATGCCGGTGCCGAAGGCCGACACGACCCCGACTTCCCAGACCTTGTTCAGCCCCTTCAGGATCAGATACGTCGAGAACGCAAAGGCCATCAAACCGATGAGGATCGGCACCATGCGCTGCGCGGCCGCGACCATGTCTTCCTGATAGGTAATTGAGCGCTTGATCCAGTAAAGAAATCCGGCGGCGACAACGCCGCCCATAACGGGAGAAATCACCCAACTGGCAATGATCCCGCTCAGTGTTGCCCAATTGGCCGCCTCGGCACCGCCCGCGGCGATACCGGCACCGAGCACGGCGCCAATGATCGAGTGCGTTGTGGACACTGGTGCACCCGATGCCGTGGCCACGTTGAGCCAGATCGCGCCGGCCAGCAAAGCGGCCGTCATTACCCAGATGAAGCGTTCGGTGTCGGCTATCGCCGCCGGGTCGATGATCCCTTTTTGAACCGTCGCCACGACATCGCCGCCGGCGACCAATGCGCCCCCCATCTCGAAGATCGCGGCAATGATGATCGCGCCGGTCATCGAAATCGCGCGTGAGCCTACCGCAGGCCCGACATTGTTGGCGACATCGTTGGCGCCGATGTTCATCGCCATGTAGCCGCCGATCATTGCTGCCACGACCAGCATGATGCCGTGCGGGCCACTCGCTTCATCCAGGAGGCTGGAGAACAACATGACGCAGACAACGAAAATAAGACCGACGCCCAAACGCGACGACTCTCGGCGCCCGCGCTTGGTCGCCTTCTCCAGTTCATTGATATCCCTGAATTCCATATTTTTCTAACGCCCCATCATCACAACAGTAATCTCATCATCAGGCACGGCCACTACGGCTGCTCGATCATCGATTGGCGATCGGAGGCAGAAACAAAAGGCCGTATTCTGACATTTGTTGTGTTTCTGTGACGGACTTTTTGCCGCGAAGCAGCACAACAGAGCGTTACAACGCGTCACACAAGGGGAAACACCACGTCCTGTTTTTCGCCGATGATCGAAGCCATTGAAAAAGTGTTGTCACGTTTACGGACTAACATTCTGTCGCTCGACAGTCGATCCAACGGAGTTTCAGCCATGATCAGTACTCTTGTTGAAATGCTTGGCCAGTTCTACGCCAATAACGACCTGGTGAATGTCGAAATCTTCGCGCGCAACATCCACGCGGCCGTTCCGTGCGATCAGGTCTCTCTGCTTTTCCTCGGACTCGCGTACTACAAGACCGGTCGGTCGAACGAGGCGCTCAATACGTTCGACAAGGTAAGTGCAACGACGCGCGCGAAGGCCGAACATTCGCTGAAGAACGACGAACCCGGCCTGCCCAGCGGGGACTCCGCGGCGATTGCCTGCTACGAAGAGGCCACGCGGCGCAGCCCCTTGCTTGCGCGCCTTTGGTACGACCTCGGTGCGGCACTGCTGGAATTGCGTAAATTCGATCTGGCCATCCCGGCCTTTCGCAGTTCGCTGAAGGCGCAACCGACGGACGCCGCCTATCGCGGGCTCGGGTGGGTCTATCGTCAGCGGCGTGATTTCTCCGCGGCGCGTGAATGCTTTACATGGGTTCGAAAGCTCCGTGGGCGCCTTGCGGCAAGCGCCTGCTCGAAGCACATCACACCAGCGCCGACCGCCGCCTTTTCTTGAACATTCGCGTCGTTGGCATCCGCGCCCTTGAGTCGCCGGTATCAACGATCGGTCACCCCAAGACGGTGACTTGCAGCAAAGGAGATCTGCATGGCCAACGAACCGCATCCCCTCCCCCCGAAGAAGCGCATCGCGCTCGTCGCCCACGACAACAAGAAGCAGGATTTGCTTGAATGGGCTCGCTTCAACCGCGGCTCACTCATCAAACACGACCTGTGCGCCACGGGTACGACCGGCACCCTGCTCGAAAAGGCGCTCGACGTCGACATTCTCAAGCTGCAAAGCGGGCCGCTTGGCGGCGACCAGCAGATCGGCGCCAAGATCGCCGAAGGCGTAATCGACTTCATCATCTTCTTCTGGGATCCGCTCGAGCCGCAGCCGCACGATCCGGACGTCAAGGCCCTGTTGCGCCTGGCCGTTGTCTGGAACGTGCCGGTCGCCTGCAATCGGGCTACTGCCGACTTCATGATTTCGTCGCCGCTGATGTCTTCCGCCTACGAGCGCACGCTGCCCGACTTCGAAGTCCATCGGAATCGCTTTGAAGCACCGTCGGAGTCGCTGGCGGAACCCGAGTCCACGAACTAAGCGGTAGCGCCGGGCTAAACGAAGTTACAGGGGGGGATGGAGACCCCTTGTGCCTGTTCGCGTACGCTCGCGCTATCCGTTTTCTCGATGCATCGTGAGACAATGCGCCCTCGTTCGCGGCCAAGCGGGCCGTCTAATCCCCCAGGATGTACGCGCGATACCTCCCGTTTGCTCAGGTAATCAATGAACCCAACTGCAGGCCACGAACCCCTCGTTTTCATCGATCTGGAGACGACCGGAGCAAACTTTGCCAACGATCGCATCATCGAGATCGGCTTCGTCGAGGTCGATAATGAAGGCGCGCGCGAGTGGAGCTCGCTGATCAATCCCGATGCTTCGATCTCGCCATTCATCACCGGATTGACCGGAATCGATACAACGATGGTGTCATCGGCACCACGCTTCTCCGAAGTTGCTGCATTCGTGCTTGAAAAGCTGCGCGGTAAGCTCTTCATCGCCCACAACGCGCGATTTGACTACACCTTCCTAAAGCGCGAGTTCCAGCGTCTTGGTGTCGGTTTCAGGGCCAGCAATCTGTGCACCGTGAAGCTGTCGCGCAAGCTGTTTCCGGAGCACCACCGCCACAGCCTGGATGCCCTCGTTGGCCGCTATGGGATCGTCGTCGGCAATCGGCACCGTGCGCTTGCCGATGCCAAGGTGCTTCGGGATCTCTGGCAGCACTGGCAACAACTCGTCCCGCCCGAGCGATTCGGGCAAACGGTCGATGCCATCGTCGGCAGGCCTGAACTTCCGCCGCAGCTCGACGCCTCGATCATCGACGATTTGCCCGAAGCACCCGGTGCCTACGCGCTCTACGATGAGGGGGAGCGTCTCCTGCTCGTCAAGCGCAGCTCGAACATCCGCCAACAGGTTCTCGCACATTTCGCTCCGGCCAACAAGGATACGGCGCTGGCGCGCAATACCTGGCGGATCGAATGGAAGGAAAGCGCAGGCGAACTTGGCGCACGCCTGAGCGAACATCGTCTGAGTGCCGAAGGCCGGAAGGCTGCCGCTGAGCTTTGTTCGTGGCAACTCGTCAAGCACGCCGAAGGCGATTTTCGCCCGCAACTGGCGTTCGCCCGCGATACCGACTTTGCCAGCGCAAACGATCTGTTCGGCCTCTACGCGAACCGGCGCGAAGCGACCACCGCCCTGCGCAAACTCGTTGAAGCACAAAAGCTATGCCATCACCACACCGGCCTGGGTACAAGCAAGTCCGGCGAAGCATGTGTCGGTTACAAGCAGCGAACCTGCAAGGGAACGTGCGTCGGCAAGGAATCGCCGTCGCTGCACAGCGCGCGCCTGATGGCCGCACTGGCCAAGTTCAAGCTAAGTCCGTGGCCGTATTCGGGGCCGGTCGCCCTGGTTGAGCGCGACGAATTCGGCATGCGCGAAGACTTTCACTTGGTTGACCAGTGGCGCTATCTCGGTAGCGCTCACAATGATCGGCAGATCGAAGAAATCCTGGAGGACCGTGTCGATTCGGCGTTCGACGCGGATATCTACCGAATCGTCAACAAATTCCTGAAAGCCGGGAAGATCCGGGTCTTGCCACTAACGCGGGCGTGACGTTTTATCCCAATGCGCGATAGAAATGGTAATAGTAAGGCCATGATTTTGAGGGGGTAGAAGTCATGGCGCGAAAGGCAAGCGGAGCAGATCAAGTAGCGTCGGCGCGTGAGTTGTTGCGCACGGCGAAGACGGCGGATGAATTGAGAACGGCGCAAGCGGT
>NZ_JAGOIT010000069.1 GCF_017995515.1 Propionivibrio sp. | reverse complement strand
ACATGGATGGCGAGCAGGCTGAAGACCAGCGTCGTCGCGATCGACACGGCCGTCGCATTGACGAAGGAATTGGGGATGAAGAGGTGCACGACGACGAGCATGATGCTCATCGACATCGCGTGCCAGGGAATCTCGTGCGGCCGGTAGAGCACCACCGGCATGAAAGCGCTCATGCCGACGACCTCGACGGCGGTGGCGACGATGCTCGGTGCGCGAATCGACTGCGGCAGGCGGAAGAGCGCAAACACGCCGAGTGCCGTGGCGACGGCGACCAGCAGGCGCGCCATGAACAGTAGCAGCGTCTTGTCGCTGAATCCGAGCACGGCGACGTCGCTCAGGCCAAAAGCAACGTAGAAGACGGCGCAGACGATCAGGGCAACGCGCAGCTGCGTCTGTGTTTGCGGCAGGAACTGGCGCAGATACGCGCGCTCGCGCTCGGGCCGGCGAAACGTCGCCGACCACCGGTTCAGGCTGAAGTCTCGCCTGTCGTTTTGCGCTTTTTCCAGCCTCCGCATGCTGCCACCCCGCCATACTGCAAACACAGATGGAAAATCATACGCGCGTCGATGTCAGTTGCGTAGTCGATCGACATCGTGACGGCACGCCTCTAACCGCTGTAGACGGCTTCGTCGGCGAGGATCTGCAGCCCGACGTCGGCGAGTTTCTGGCGCGCGCCCGAAATGTCCTGGATATCGATGACGAAGAAGGCGCTGTTACCGTCGCTCGCCGTGCGGCCGTAGGCGTTGGCGAAGTTCACACCGGCGCGCACGACGTCCTTGAGCAGTTCGTCGAGCCCGCCCGGCCGGTCGACCATCTGCACGACGGCGATCTCGCGCAGCGCGGCGGTCATCCCGGCTGCGTCGAGCAGTTTCTGCGCGCGCTCCGGGTCGGATACGACGAGGTTGAGAATGCCCCAGCCGTTCGCGGTGTGATTGATGTGGATCGAGCGGATGTTGATTTGCGCCGCGCTCAACACTGCCGTTACGCGTTCGAGGTGGCCCAGCTTGTTTTCGAGGAAGATGGAAACCTGGTAGCTCATGTCCTTGCCCTTACTGTTGGCGCGTGTCGATGACGCGCACGGCCTTGCCTTCCGCTTTCGGGATCGAGCCGGGTTCGACGAGCTTGACCAGCGGGCGCACCAGGACTTCGTCGCGAATCAGACGGGTGATGTGCTTCTGCAGGCGGTCGAGGAAAGCCAGGTCGCCCCTGAACCACTCCTTCTTCACCTCGACCTCGACGATCATCTCGTCCTGGTCGTCGATCGTCTCGAGCCGGATGCGGTAGTCGTCGCCGACTTCAGGCAGGCGCATCAGGATGCCTTCGACCTGCATCGGGAAGACGTTGCAGCCCTTGACGATGAACATGTCGTCCGAGCGGCCGGAGATGCGGTCGATGCGCCGGTGCGTGCGGCCGCATTTGCATGCGCCGGGCAGAAAGCGCGTCAGGTCGCGCGTACGGTAGCGGATGATCGGCATCGCCTGCCGGTCGAGCGTCGTCATCACCAGCTCGCCGACCTCACCGTCGGCGACCGGCTCCAGCGTCAGCGGGTTGATGATCTCGACGACGTAGGCGTCCTCCCAGACGTGCAGGCCGTTCTGCTCGGTGCATTCGAAGGCGACGCCGGGGCCGTTCATCTCGGAGAGGCCGAAGGAGTTGTACGCCTTGACGCCGAACATCTCCTCGATGCGCCGCCGGTGCTCGTCGGTATGCGGCTCGGCGCCGATCACCAGCGTGTGCAGCTGCGTGTCCTGGCGCGGATCGAGGCCTTCTTCCCTGAACACGTCGTGCAGACGCCCGAGATAGCTCGGGATCGCGTGCGCGACGGTCGTGCCGAAGTCGCGCATCAGCTTGATCTGACGCAGGCTGTTGCCGGCGCCGGCGGGGATGCTCAGGCAACCGAGCTTCTCGACGCCGTACTGGAAGCCCAGCCCGCCGGTGAACAGGCCGTAGCCGCAGATGTTCTGGAAGACGTCGGTGTCGCGCACGCCGGCGGCGAACAGCGAGCGCGCCATCAGGTTCGCCCAGCTCGCGAGGTCGTGCCGGTTGTGATAGATCACCGTCGGGTTGCCGGTCGTGCCGCTCGAACTGTGCAGGCGGACGACATCGCGCTTGTCGGCGGCGAGAAAGCCCCACGGATAATCGCTACGCAGGTCCTCCTTGGTGGTGAAGGGCAGCTCGCGGATCGCGTCGATCGACTTCAGACCGTTCGCCGCCGCTCGACTGAACACGGCCTGCTTGCGATAGTGGGGCGCGGTGACCGCCTGCCGCAAGGTGTTGTTCAGACGCTTGACCTGGAGCGCCGCCAGATTCTTGCGCTCGATTTCTTCGAGTTCTTTTTCCCAGAACATAAACCGTCAATCAAGATTGGTTTCAGGCAATGGGAGCCGAGTATAAACCCGGTATCTGGTCCTGGTCGCGCCGTTTTTGCACGAACGGCACGACCACGACGATGTGACAGGCGCTATTTTCTGTCGTCCGGAAAGCAGGCAGCAATATGCGCGGCGCTCGGTTTTGCGGTGAGTGCGCTGACGATCACCGTCAGCACAAGAGAGATCGGCACGGCAAAGACCAGCGGATCGACGTCCTTGAACGGCGTTCCGGCACCGAGCGATGGAACGCCGAACAACGCTTCGCACAGGCCGAGCGGCTTGGAGACCTTCTCGAAGACGAAGAAGAGCACCACGACGCTGACCGCAAGGCCGCTGAAGAAGCCGGCGTGCGCGCCGGCACGCGTCACCCCCGTCCAGAACAGGCCGAGCGCGTAGATGGCGAGGAAGCTGCCGGCGCACAGGCCGAAGAAGAGCGAGGTACCGTTCACGATGATCGTCGCGCCGTCCTTGAAGAAGCTCGGCAGGTAGTAGGCTGTCGCCGTGGTGATCACGATCGCCGCGAGCATCGCCAGGCGGATCACGCGCACCGGCCGCTCGGCCTTGAGGCCCATGCCCTTCTCCATGATGTCGTGGCCGATCGCCGAGCCCATGGTGTGAAACTGCGAGCTCATCGTCGACATCGCCGCCGCCAGCAGCGTGATCATGAACACGGCGGTATACCACTCGGGCATGTTCTCTTTGATGAACAGCGGAATCACGTTATCCGGCGCGCCGGCCGCGGCGATCGCGATCTTGCCTGCCGCGTTGAAGAAATAGACGTTCGACAGTGCGCCGACGATGAAGGCAACGCCGGTCATCAGCATGATGAACACGCCGCCAATGACGACGCCGCGGTTCAGCTCGCGGTCGCTCTTCACCGTCATGAAGCGCACGACGAGCTGTGGCTGCGCCAGCACGCCGATGCCGACGCCGAGTACGACGGTCGAGATCAACGTCCACCACAGCGGCGACATCAGCTCCGGCATCGCCGTCCAGCCGCGGTGCCCCTTGGCGGCGAGCGCCGCCGGCACCTTGTCGGCCAGCGCCGTCAGCTGTTCGTGCGCCGACACGACGCCACCCAAGCCGCTGTAGGCGAACCAGAGCAGGATGATCATGCCGAGCACCATGATGCCGCCCTGGAAGGCGTCGGTGTACAGCACGCCCTTCATGCCGCCCATCATCACGTAGAGACCGACGATGACGACGATCGTCAGCAGCGCCATGTTTTGCGACAAGCCGAGCGCGACGGTCAGGAAGCTGACGCCGCCGAGCATCACCGCCCCCGCGTAGAGCGGCATGCCGATGAAGATCAGCGCTGCCGAGGCGACCTGGAGGAACTTCGACTCGTAGCGCCGGCCGATGAATTCGGGGAAGGTATGCGCGTCGAGCTTGTGCCCCATCGCCCGCGTGCGTTTGCCGAAAACGACGAAGGCGATGAAGATGCCGAGGAAGATGTTGAGCACGGTCAGCCACAGGATGCCCAGCCCAAAAACCGCCGCAGCCCCGCCAAAACCGACGATCGCCGCCGTCGAAATGAAGGTCGAGCCGTAAGAGATGGCCATGATCACCGGGTGCACCTTCCGCCCGGCCAACAGGTAATCCTTGGCGTTCGTCGTCTGTTTGAAGCCGAGGTAGCCGAGCCCGGCGGTGACGGCGAGGTAGAGCAGCGTCGTGACGGTAACGGTCGCGTTCATTGCGGCTCCTTCTTTTCCCAGGCTTCCTCTTCGGCGATTTCCCGGATTTCTTCGTCCGGCTTCGGTTTGTTCCAGTTGATGAAACCGTAGGCCGCGCACAAGGCGGCCGACGCCAGCGTCAACAGGAACGCCAGACTGACCCCCCAATCTCCCAAACCCAGCATGACACTCTCCCTTGAAGTAGCCGACTCGCGAGTCGGTCGTAAGAAAAAAAGATTCAGGCCGCTGGCGGCGGACGATAGATGCCTCCGGCCAGTACCGAGCAGAAGAACGCCCACTCTTCGAGGTAAGCCGCGCGCAGCGCTTCGGGCGTGCTTCCGCCTTCGATGGCGAGCAGCAGATCCTTGCGCGTCTTGGCCAAGAGCCACTTGATGAGATCGACGAGTTGCGCCACCGGGTAGCCCAGGCGTGACGCGTCGAGTCCGGCGAAGACTTCCGAGAAATGCGCTTCAAAGACTTCCTGTGCCTTCTCGGCCAGCGCGGCACGCGGCAGGCGGGCGATGCGTACCAGCAGGCCGAGCAAATCGGGGTTCTGCAGATACCAGTCGATCGCGATGCGCGAGACGGTCATGAAGCGTTCGAGGATGTCGTCGGGCAACGGCTCGTTGGCGCGGGCGAGGCGGTCGCGGATGAAGGCGTAGAGCGCCGACCACGTGCGCTCCATGCAGTAGAGGTAGAGCTCCTCTTTCGAGGCGATGTACTCGTACAGCCCGCCCTTGGAGATGCCGGCTGCGCTGACGATGCGGTCGAGCGACGCGGCGTCGAAGTCATGCGCGCCGAATTCAGCGCAGGCCGCGGCGAGGATGAGATCGCGCTTTTCCTGGGGGAGTTGGAGGTAGGCCTGCTTCATTCATCTTCTGCCGACTGATCAGTCGGCAGAAGATAGACCCTGCTCAAAGCAGTGTCAATTTGCATCGCGTTGGTGGAACTGCCGGCGCTAACCGCGCTTGAGCAGGTCCTTGAGATTGGCGAACGGCTGCGCGGTCGCGCGTGCCGTACCGCTCTTCCCGCCCGCGCCGTGCCCGGCCTGGCGCGCGGCGTCTGCTTCGAGCTCGCGCGAATGTTCGTTGTCGTGGCAGTAAAGGCAGAGCAACTCCCAGTTGCTGCCATCCTTGGGATTGTTGTCGTGGTTGTGATCGCGGTGATGTACGGTCAGCTGCTGCAGGTTCTCGCGCGTGAACTCGCGCGTGCAGCGGCCGCAGATCCACGGGTAGATCTTCAGCGCCTGCTCGCGGTAACCCTGTTCGCGCGTCTGGCGGTTGCGCAGCGTCTCGGCAATCATCCGGTCGGTGTGCGCGCGTTTGGCTTCATCGGTGGCCACGGGAGTCTCCTTTCGATCGTGTGTGCCCGGTTGTCAGGCGATTGTATGCCAGCGCGGCGCCACCACTCACACGCGGATCTCGATCAAGGGCACGCGCATTTCCTCGGCGCTGACACCGCCATGCACGCCGATCAGCGGGTAGCGCTTCTCGCCGGGCAGCCAGTCGGTGATCGTCCAGTCGTCCTTCATCACCAGCGTGTAGTCGCCGACCCGCCCGGCAAGCCGCAGAGAATACGGTGGCGGGCCGAACCAACCGGCGTCGATCAGATCCGCGCTGGCATGCAACTCGACGGCGTGCGCCAGATTCACCCGCACGTAGTCGGCAAACTCGCCCCGGTGCGCCGGCTGGACGTGACAGTAAGCCGCCCGGCGTTCGCCGCTCAGCGGATGCGCCAGCCAGCCGGCCAGCCGCGGGTGATCGTCGAGACAGATCACGCGTTCGCACGGCGCGTCGATGAAACCGTGGTCGGCGGTGACGATCACGCTGGCATCGGCACCCGCCGCATCGGCGAGGAACTGATCGAACGCTTTGTCCAGCGCCGACAGCACCGCCAGCGCCTGCTCGCTCGCGCAGCCGAAACGGTGCGCGGCCGAATCGAGATCGGGAAAGTAGGCGTAGATGTAGCGCGGCGCGGCAGCCTCGCTGAGTAAGCTGCCAAGCTGCGCGAACAGGTCCGGCAAGGTGGCATAGGCGCACGTCGTCGCGCCACGCGCGTGCCAGGCGTTGAACGACGAGCCGGCGATATGCTGCGGCGAGATGATGAAGCTGTCGCGCGTCATCTGCTGGAACACGGTGCGGTACGGGAAGAGGCGCGGCGGCAAGTCGGCAACAGCATCGGCAGCGGCCTCGTTCGGCGATTGTCTTCGTCCGCGCACCGTCATCGGCAGGATGGCGAGCATTTCGTCGATTTCATCGAGCTGCACGTGCCAGCCGGTGAGCGCGTGTTGTGACGGGGGCAGACCGGTCATGAAGGTCGTGATCGCGCTCGCCGTCGTCGAGGGAAAGACCGAGCTGAGCGAGCCGATCCGATGCCGGCGCAAGCTGGACGACTCCGGCAGCGCGGCGAGCGCCGGCAGACCGAGTCCGTCGATCACGAAGAACACGAGATGGCGCTTTGCGGCGAGGCGCTCGGCCGGCAGCGTGGCACATTGCGCAAAATCGCTCGCCGGTGCGCCGCAGGCCTGCGCGATACTCTGCATCAGGTTGAAGATGCCGCCGCCCGCATAGTCCGCGCCGGCAACGCCGTTAGCGTGTGTCATCGAGGATCTCCTTTGCCGATGCAACGCAGGGTAACGCAAGGTGCGCCGTCCGTTGATTGATATATGTGCAGGAAGCTATAAACTTCGACCTCCAATCCAGAACACGCATCACCACGCCTGGCGGAGACCGTCCATGTACCCACCGTACCAATCGATCGTGACCGAGGTCGACGATTCCGTCGGCATTGTCACGCTGAACAAGGAAGAGCGGCACAACGCCTTTGACCAGCAGCTGATCGACGAGCTCACGCACGCGCTCCTCTCGCTCGACGCCGATCCGACCGTGCGTGTGATCGTCCTGTCGTCGGCCGGCAAGAGCTTCTGTGCCGGCGCCGACCTCAACTGGATGAAGCGCGCCATCACCAACAACCCGCAGGAGAACCTACAGGACGCGCACGCCTTCGCGCGCCTGATGCGCACGCTCAACGAACTGTCGAAGCCAACGATCGCCCGCGTGCATGGGCCGGCGTTCGGCGGCGGCGTCGGGCTGATCGCCGCCTGCGACATCGCGCTGGCAACCTACGACGCCCAGTTCGCGCTGACCGAGGTCAAGCTCGGCATCCTGCCCGCCGTCGTCGCGCCCTACCTGATGGCCGCCATCGGCGAACGTCAGTGCCGGCGCTACCTGCTTTCCGCCGAGCGCTTTTCCGCCGCCGAAGCCTATCGCATCGGCCTCGTGCATGAGATCGTGCCCGGCGAGGAGGAGCTCGACGAAGCAATCGGCGAGATCATCGACAGCCTCCTGAAGAATGGCCCGAACGCGCAGGCCGAGTGCAAGGCGCTGCTGCGCATCGTCGCCGGCCAGCCGATCGACGACGCCACGGTCGAGGAAACGACGCAACGCGCAGCGATCGTCCGTTCGACGCCGGAAGGACACGAAGGGCTGAGCGCTTTCCTCGAAAAGCGCAAACCGAACTGGATCGTCTGAGCGCGGTCACACCGGCAAGCGCAACTTCCCCGATCCGCCGATGTTTCAGAAAAAATACGATTACGTGCCCTCGCCGTGCATCAACGTCTGCCAGCTCGACCAGGACAGCGCTTGCTGCCGTGGCTGTTTCCGTACGCTCGACGAAATTGCCGCGTGGAGTCGCGCGTCAAACGGCGAGAAACGGGAAATCGTCGCCGCTGCACAACGCCGGCGCGATGAAGCGGGAGGCAGCGCGCGATGACTTACCGCGAAGCCGATTACCCCTGCGTAGGCATCTGCATGAACGACCCCGATACCGGCTACTGCATCGGCTGCGGCCGTCCGCCGTGGCCGGTCAACGATCAGGGCATCGCGACGGCGGAAGTGCATCTCGCGCTGCCGCCGTTGTCTTCCAACAGCCCGGCCGATCCCGACTCGCCGGAACAGCGCTGATCGATCAGACCGTCACACCTTCGCTGCGGGCGCGTTGCTTCAGCTGCTGCTCGATCTCGCTCAGCGAGAGTCCAAGCGCCAGTTCCTGGTTCAGGGCGCGCAGAACGGGCAGGATCTTCAGGCCGAAAGAGCCGACATTCACGCGGATGACGGCTTCCTGCTGCTTGACCAGCGCTTCGACCAACCTGGCCGTCTGCTTGTCGCGACAGTGCATCGGACAGTCGGCCTTGTACTCGATGGCGACCGTATTGCCGCCGCAGACGAATGCCTGGTTCAGGCGCTGATCGGCAAGCGTAAACAGCTCCATGCCGCTCGATGCCTTGTCGTCGGACGTACTGGCGACGCCGACGCTGGCCGTCAGTTTGACCTTCTGGCCACGAATCGTGATCTGGCCCGAGGCCAGACTGCGGCAGACCTGCTTGCCGAAACGCTCGCCCTGCTTGAGATCGACGTCGTGTGAAACGATGGCGAGGCGATCGCCGAAACAGTGGCCAATCTGATCGCGCGGGCCGATCTTCGACATCAACAGCTTGGCGAAGCGGGCGTCGATCATCACCGCGATTTCCTCGCCGAACTGCTCGATCAGCGCCGCGTGGTTGTCAATCCGGAAAACGACGATGCACACCGGCTCGCCGAGCGGGTCGGCGAGGGGAAGCGTGGTCAGCACCGAATTGAAGCGATCGCGCGACTGCGGTTTTCCCGCTTCGTCGGGTGCTGCGCGTTCGAGCAGCAACTCCGGCGCCAGCGGCGCCATTGCGGCTTCGGCGGGCGGCGACACCTTGCTTTCGCGCGCCGGCTCCCGCTCGCCGTGCGGATGAAAAAAGCCATCAAGCGCCGCGAGCATCGCCGCTTTGTTCATCGTCTTGGTAATGAACCCGGCGACACCGCTCGCCCGGTCGGCGTCGCGCTCGACCTTGTTGTCGAGGTCGGAGACGACCAGGATGAACGGGATGTCGCGCAAGCGGCGAATCGAGCTCGCGCGCAGGCGGGCGAGAAGGTCGTGCGCGTCGAGCTTCAAGGGATGCACGCCGGAGATCACCGCCGAGATACCCGAATCGAGCATCAAGGTCTGCCAGGCCGACTCGCCGCTGGCTTCTTCTATGACCTCGAAATCGTCCTTCAGGTGCTTACTCAGAGTCGCACGCACGACACGCGAGTTGTCGAGCACCAGAAGCCGGCGGATCGTCTCCATCTTCTCCATCTTGTCGAGCCTCTCTTGCACACCTTGGCCCCGCAACGGCTGGCTACACCGCCATCAGGACGCCTGAACAAAGAACACTCGACACTGTAATTCAGAACCGCGCGCCTGAGTAGCTTTAAACGCGCGCCATTTACCACGATTTACCCTTCCGGATCTATTACTTAGGTAATAATTCCATGAACATGAAGGTGAAATCGGGTAGCCCCTGCTACAGCCGCTCAAACCTTCGCATCGAGCTTGACCCAGGCGCCGTTGGCGGCGCCCGACTGCACGACGGCCAGCGCAAAGCGCACACCGAGCAGGCCGTCGTGCGAATTCGGGAAGGCAAGCGCCAGCGGGTCGGGCTTACGACCGGCTCGGCGTGCGGCGATCGCCTCGGCGGCGTCGGAGTAGAGGTTGGCGAAAGCCTCGGGGAAGCCCTCCGGATGCCCCTTGACGATGCGCGACGAACGCGCGGCCAGCGGCAGCGTGCCCGGCCCGTTCGGCGTGCGCAACTGCGCCGGCCCGGTCGCCGGTTTGAAGGTGAGGATCTGCGGCACTTCCTGCTCCCACTCGAGCGTGCCTCCGGTGCCGCTGACGCGGATGCGCAGACAGTTCTCGACGCCGGCCGCCGCCTGCGTCACCCAGAAACTGCCGCGCGCACCGTTCGACAGGCGCAGCAAGGCGCCGGCGTAGTCGTGCACGATGCGGCCGGGCACGATGGCGCCGAGTTCGGCCGCAACTTCGGCGACCTCCAGCCCGGTGATGAAACGCAACAGGTTGTGCGCATGGCTGCCGATGTCGCCCATCACCAGCGACGGCCCGCCTTTGGCCGGGTTGTGCCGCCAGCTCTGCTCGGGCGAGGGATCGGTCTCCTGCGCGTTGCCGCCCTGCACGTACTCGACCTGCACCAGCCGGATCGTTCCCAGCTCGCCGGCTTCGACCATGCCGCGCGCCTGCCGCACCATCGGGTAGCCCGTGTAGTTGTGCGTCAGGCAGAAGACGCGCCCACTCGCCGCGACCGCCGCGTGCAGGCGCTCGGCCTCATCGACGGTGTTGGTCATCGGCTTGTCGCAGATCACGTCGAAGCCGGCGGCGAGCGCGGCGCTGGCGAGTTCGAAGTGGCTGTCGTTGGGCGTCATGATGGCGACCACGTCGGCGCCGCCGTCCTTACCTTTCTCGCCTTCGATCAGCGCGAGACCCGAGGCATAGACGCGTTCGGCCGGCAAGCCGAGTTCGCGCCCGGCGCGCAGGCTCTTTTCCGGATTCGACGAGAGCGCCGCGGCGACGAGCTCGTACCGGTTGTCCAGCGCGGCTGCCTGACGGTGCATGGCGCCGATGAACGAGCCCGGCCCGCCGCCGATGACGGCGAGGCGAAGACGGCGACCGAGCAGGGAAACGACAGGATTCAGCGACATGCGAATGCTCCGGAAAGGGTGATCGGATTGAGGTTACGAAGCCAGTGGCGCGGCGCGCCATCCTTCAGGGCTTCAATGCGGTTTCGACGAGCCTCACCCAGTAGCTGATGCCGAGCGGGAGTATCTCGTCGTTGAAGTCGTAGTGCGGGTTGTGCAGCGAGCAGCCGCCGGTGCCCGGACCATTGCCCAGCCAGACGTAGCAGCCGGGCTTGACCTGCAGCATGTAGGCGAAGTCCTCGGCGGCCATCGACGGAATGTCGTCGCGGCGCACTTGGGTTTCGCCGAACACGGCGCCCGCTGCCCGCCGGCAGAGTTCGGTCTCCGCCGCGCTATTCACGGTCGGCGGATAGCGCCGGTCGTAGATCGCCTTGATCGTCGCGCCGAAGGTCGCCGCGATACCGGCGCACAGGCGCTCGATCGCGGCTTCGACCTGATCCTGGATCTCCGGCTTGAAGGTGCGGATCGTTCCGCGCAGGACGGCATCGTCGGGGATAACGTTGAGCGCTTCGCCGCCGTGGATCTGCGTCACGCTGACCACCGCCGATTCGCACGGGTGCAGGCTGCGCGCGACGACCGTCTGCAGCGCCAGCACGAGGTGGCTGGCGACGACCAGCGTATCGACGCCCTGGTGCGGCATCGCAGCGTGACAGCCGTGGCCACCGATGTTGATCTCGAAGGCGCAGGTGCCGGCCATCACCGGCCCCGGCATCACCGACATCTCGCCGACCGCGATCCCCGGCCAGTTGTGCAGGCCATAGACGGCTTCCACCGGGAACTGATCGAACAGGCCGTCCTTGACCATCACGTCGGCTCCGGCTTCCGACTCCTCGGCCGGCTGGAAGATGAAATGGACGGTGCCGTCGAAGTCGAGCGCGTCCTTGTTCTCCGCGATGTAGCGCGCCGCGCCGAGCAGCAGCGTCGTGTGCCCGTCGTGACCGCAAGCGTGCATCCTCCCGGCGTGCCGCGAGCAATGCGCGAAGGCGTTCTTCTCCTCGACCGGCAGCGCGTCCATATCGGCGCGCAGGCCGATCGCGCGCGTCCCGGTGCCCTTGCGCAGCGTGCCGACGACGCCGGTTTTCGCCAGCCCGCGATGCACTTCCAGCCCGTAGGACGCAAGCTCGCGCGCAACGATGTCGGCCGTGCGCGTCTCGTGAAAGGCGAGTTCCGGATGCGCGTGGATGTCGCGACGAATCGCGATCAAGTCAGGGAGAAAGGGAATATCGAGTAGCTTCATGGCGACATCTGCTGCGAGGCAGACCCGTTAGTCAGACTTGTTAGTCTACGCCAGCCCGGCTTGCCCGTGGAAGCGCCGTTCCGCTATGCTCCAAGCCATGCACATCCTGATCATCAGCGGCCTTTCCGGGTCCGGCAAATCGATCGCCCTCAACCTGCTCGAGGACGCCACGTACTACTGCGTCGACAATCTGCCGCCGCAACTGTTGCAGCCGCTCGTCGATCAGCTCGGGCAGCAGGGCTACAGGAAAATCGCCGTCGCCATCGACATCCGCGGCGGCGGCGGTATTGAAACGCTGCCGCAGCAGCTCGACACGCTGCGTGCGCAAAAGCACGACGTGCAGTTCCTCTTTCTCGACTCGAAGACCGAGACGCTGCGCAAGCGCTACTCGGAAACGCGACGCCGGCACCCGCTGGCCAGCGACGAGCGCACGCTGTCCGAGGCCATCGCCGAGGAACGCATCCGCCTCGCCCGCGTCGCCGAACTCGGCCATCACATCGACACCAGCGACTTGAAGCCCAACGCGCTGCGCGAGTGGATACGCCAGTTCATCACAGCCAACGGCGACGGTCACGAGCCGCAAACGCTGACGCTCTCCTTCGAATCCTTCGGCTTCAAGCACGGCCTGCCGCTCGACGCCGAGCTCGTCTTCGACGTGCGCTGCCTGCCCAACCCACACTACGAACCGGACTTGCGCCCGCTGACCGGGCGCGACCAGCCGGTCATCGACTTCCTCGAAGCCGAGCCGGACGTGCTGAAGATGCGCGATGACATCGCGCGCTTCGTCGAGACCTGGCTGCCGGCGTACATCCGCGACAACCGCAGCTACCTGACCGTCGGCATCGGCTGTACCGGCGGCCAGCACCGCTCGGTCTATATCGCCGAATGGCTGGCACAGCATTTTGCCGACCGGGCCCGCGTACTCGTCCGCCACCGCGAACTGACGCCGGCGCTTACCGGCGCCGCGTGATGTATTGGCTGGCGTTCTTCCGGCCGGGCGACTGGCTGGTCGCGGCGCTCGGCCTCGCCTTCTGTGTGGTGTCCTTCCCGCTCGCCTGGCAGGCCGGCGTCGCCGAAAAGGCGGTGGTCAAACGTGGCGGCGAGGTGTTCGCCGAACTTGATCTCTCGCGCAACCGCGAGATCGAAGTACCCGGACCGCTCGGCATGACCCGCATCGCCGTCGAAAAGCGCCGCATACGTGTCGTCTCCGACCCCGGCCCGCGCCAGTATTGCGTGCGTCAGGGCTGGCTGCAGCGGCCGGGTGAGATCGCCATCTGCGCGCCCAACCAGGTCAGCGTGCAGATCGTCGGCAGCCAGGGCGCCTACGACTCGTTGAGCTACTGATCGAGCGTTACGAGGAATGCCGCCGCCGCGTCGAGCTGGTGCTCGCTGAAGACGCGCACACCGGCTTCTTCGAGTGCGGCCGTCGTCACGCCCGGTAGCGGCAACCGGACACTCTTGAAACTACCGTCGTAGGAATAACTGCTGCCGCACGAGGGGCTGCCTTCCTTGAGGATGGCGATGCGGATCTGCCGGGTGCGCGCCAGGTCCTGTGCCAGCCGCGCGCCGCGTACGAAGGGCTCGGTGACGTCCTCACCTGTCTTGTCGATGACCCGCGCTTCGCCGGCGAGGACCAGCCAACCGCCCTTGCCCGCGGCCACCTCGGCCGGTGGGCGCGGCGTCGGCAGGCCGCCGGCGACCTCGGGACAGAAGACGACGATGCGCCCCTCGGCCTGCCAGCCACGCAGAACCGGATGCTCGCAGGCGACCTGATCGCCGTTGTAGCGCGCCGGCAAACCAAGCAAGCAGGTGCTGACGAGGACGTGCTGCATCGTCTATTTCCCGGCTTCGACTTCGCGTACCAGGCGGAAGCCAACCAGCGTGTAACGCGTTTGCGCCGTATTCCAGTTGCGGAACGCCGAACGGGCGTAGAACGGCCAGGTGTGCCAGGAACCGCCGCGCCGCACATGGACCCGGCCCGATTCCGGCCCCTGCGGATCGTCGACCGGTGACTTGGCGTAGTAGTCCTCGCCGTGCCAGTCCGACGTCCATTCCCAGACGTTGCCGTGCATGTCGTAGAGACCGAAGGCGTTCGGCGCGAAGCTGGCGACCGGTGCAGTGAATGCATAGCCGTCGTGCAGCGGTACCGCATAGCCCTTCCACTTTTCCCAATTGACGGCAGCATCGGCGTCGAAGACGTTGGCGACGACGAACAGCGAGCGCGGATCGTTTCCGCTCGAATAACGGGTTTGCGTTCCGGCGCGGCAGGCGTATTCCCATTCCGCCTCGGTCGGCAGGCGGTAGCGCACGCCCTCCTTCTCGGACAGCCACTTGGCCATGGCGACCGCGTCGTTCCAGGTAACATTGGTTACCGGATGATCGTCGGTCTGCGCAAAGCCGGGGTTGCGCCACGAATACTTCGGGTCGCGCCCTTCGAAGGCGTCGCCACGCGCCGACTTCGCCGGATCGTAGTTGCGGTTGTAGCCGTAACCGCCGGTGCTGTCGCGCACCGACTCGGGAACGTAACCGGACTCCTCGACGAAGCGGCGGAACTGGCCGACCGTCACTTCGGTCTTTCCAAAATAGAAGTCGCGCGTGATGCGCACGCGGTGGACCGGCGCTTCGTCGCTAAGCTTTTCGAATCGCTCGTGGTCGTATTGCGGATAGTCGGCGGCCAGCGATTCGGGCGACTCGTCGCTGCCCATCATGAACTCACCGGCGGGAACACGGACGAGCGGCATGGCTAGCGAGTTGTTCGCCATTTCGGGCGCGGCTGCGGCAGCCAGGCTGACGAGAGCCAGCGCGGCAACGCCGAGCCGTCGCCAGCACGCGTCGCGCTTCTTGATCGCTGCCGAGTTGCGGTAGCCTTCGTCTATCCTGTTTTCTTCCGTCTTCATGTGAAAGTGCCTTGTGGTTTGCTTGATTGGTTGCTGCTTGTTTCGATGAGGCGCGAACGATACCGCAAACGTGCCGATCGAGGCCAATCGAGCGTCTTCTCCCAATGACTCGCCCTGCCCCGGAAACCATCACCATCGTCACCACCCCCGAGGATCATCGCATCGCGCGGCTGACTGCGGCGGCGATCGGCCTGTCGCTAATCGACGCGGCGATCCCGCTGCCCTTGCCCGGCGTCAAACCGGGACTGGCCAACATCGTCACGCTGATCGTGCTCGCGCGCTACGGCTGGGGCACCGCGGCGTGGGTGAGTCTTCTGCGCGTCTTTGCCGGCGGCTTGGTACTCGGACAGTTTCTCTCGCCGGGCTTCTTCATGAGCCTGAGCGGGGCGCTCGCCAGCCTGTGCGTCCTTGGTTTCGCCGAACGGCTGCCGCAACGCTGGTTCGGGCCGGTCAGCTGGAGCACCCTCGCCGCCTTCGCGCACATCGGCGGCCAGCTCGCGCTGGCGCGGCTGTGGCTGATCCCGCATAACGGTCTTTTCTATCTCGTGCCGCTATTTGCCGCGGCGGCGCTGGCCTTCGGTATCATCAACGGCCTGATCGCCGCGCGGCTGCTCGCCGAGCTGCCGGCCGCCGAACCCGAGGTCTCCAATGTCTAGAACCATCTGTCTTGCCTTTACCGGCGCCTCGGGCATGCCCTACGGCGTGCGCCTGCTCGAATGCCTGCTCGCCGCCGGCTGCCGCGTGCAGCTGCTCTATTCGCAGGTCGCGCAGGTCGTCGCTCGTCAGGAGATGGCGCTCGAACTGCCGGCGCGGGCGTCGGAAGCGCAGACGTCTTTACGCGAGCGCTTCGCCGCCCTGCCCGGATCACTCGACGTCTATGGGCGCGAGGAATGGTTCGCACCGGTCGCCAGCGGCTCGAATCCGCCCGACGCGATGATCGTCTGTCCCTGCACCATGGGCACCCTGGCGTCGATTGCGCAGGGCCTGGCCAGCAACCTGATCGAGCGCGCGGCCGACGTCGTGCTCAAGGAAGGGCGCAAGCTGGTGCTCGTTCCACGTGAAACGCCCTTCTCGGCGATTCATCTGGAGAACATGCTGCGCCTGTCGCGCTCTGGCGCCGTCATCCTGCCGCCGAATCCAGGTTTCTATCACCACCCGCAGAACGTTAGCGATCTCGTCGATTTCGTCGTCGCGCGTATCCTCGACCAGATCGCCGTGCCGCATGCGTTGATGCAACGCTGGGGCGATCAGGCGGAGAGCGCGTCTTGAGCTGGCTGGATTTCCTGCGCAAGGCCGCACCGTCGGCGCCGGCCACACCTGAAAAGGAACGCCTCGAAATTCCGCTCTTTCCGCTCGGCGGCGTGCTCTGCCCGGGCGGCGTCCTGTCGCTCAAGGTGTTCGAGCAGCGCTATCTCGACATGGCCGCCGCGTGCATGAAGAACCATGCGCCCTTCGGCGTCTGCCTGATCGCCCGCGGCAAGGAAGTCGGCGAACCGGCGATACCGCACGACGTCGGCACGCTGGCGCACATCGACGTCGGCGACATGCCGCAACTCGGCATCCTGATGCTCACCGTGCGCGGCGGACGCCGTTTCCGCATCCTGTCAAAGACGACGCAAGCTGACGGGTTGCTGCGCGCGCAGGTTGAATTGCTCGACGAGCACCCCGGCCGAACGATTCCGGAAGCCCAGCTCGGCATGCTGCCGCTGCTGAGAAAGGTCGCCAGCGATCTGGGGCCGGAAAAGATGCCCGAGCCGCACGAATTCGACGACGCGGCCTGGGTCGGCTACCGCCTGACCGAGATCGTCCCGGTGCAGGCGCTGGCCAAGCAGAAGCTGTTGGAACTCGACGATCCGGTATCGCGCCTGGAAATCCTCTTCACCTACCTCGCCCAGCACAAGCTGGTCATCTGATCGCTCAGAAGGTGTCCCAGGCAAACTTGACGATCAGCGCGCTGACGACGATCAGAAAGACCTTGCGTACAAACCCGCTGCCGTGGCGCAGCGCGAGATGCGTGCCGAGGAACGAACCGCCGATGTTGCCGATGGCCATGACGACGGCCAGCACCGGCAGGTAATAGCCGTTTGGCGCAAAGTACGCGATCGCCGCGAGATTGGTCGCGACATTTACGATCTTGGCGGCCGCCGACGCGTGCAAAAAGTCGAAGCCGAAGAAGCGGATGAACAGGAAGATCAGGAAGCTGCCCGTACCCGGTCCGAAGAAGCCGTCATAGAAGCCGATCACCCCGCCGACGATCAAGGCATACGCAAACTCGCGCCTGCCCGCGTGCTGCGGCCGGTGCAGCGCGCCGAAGTCCTTGCGCCAGAAGGTGTAGGCGGCGGCGCCGATGAGCATGACGAGAATCATCGGCCGCAACAGGTCACGCGGCAGCCAGGCCACGCACATCGCACCGAGATATGAACAGGCAAGCGCTGCGGCCGCCGCCGGCAGCGTCGTTCCCCACGGCATCGCCACGCGCTGGCTGTAACGCCAGGCTGCGTTGGCCGTACCGAAGACGCTGGCGATCTTGTTCGTGCCAAACAGCGTCGCCGGGAGCTCTTTGGGCAGAACCGAGAAAATGGCCGGAATCTGGATTAATCCCCCGCCTCCGACAACCGAGTCGATGAATCCGGCGAAAAGCGAAGCAAAGGCGAGGATGCCGATCTGGCTGAATTCGACGGTCACGATAGGCCCAGGCAGGATGGAATGAAGAAAAACGTCTCGGTCAGCCAGTTTACTGTGAATGACTCGCGTATAAGCTGTGGACAGACGGTAAACAAGTCGACGTTGCAGGTTTTCGCGTAAGTTGTTCAATTTTATCCACAGGTCGGTACACGACTTTTTCAGGCGGAAAAGTCGACCATAACTATCTGTATTTAAAGTTAAGCAAGAAGTTATCAACAGACTTGTTGCCAGGATTATCTTTATAGTCTTTATATGTAGACAAAACTGATAAGTAATACCCTGCCGCAACGAAGCGGCCCGAGGACTCGCTCGAATCATTGTCTTGAGCCGATGGCGGTCTATGATGGAAGCGTGTTTTGCGTTCGTCGGCGAGTCGCCGGATAATTGAGAAGGAGCGTCAGATGAAGTCAGCCATCCTGCAAACGAGTCTTTTGTCCGTCTGTGCGCTTCTGCTTTCCGCCTGCGCTGAGAAGGAGGTCAGCTTCAAGGCCGATATCCAGCCGATCCTCGTCAAGAACTGCCTTGAATGTCATGCAGCAGGTGGTGCCGGCGCCGAGAAGAGCGGCCTGCTCATGTCGAGCTATGAGGATTTGATGAAAGGCACGCGCTTCGGAGCGATCGTGAAACCCGGTGACGCATTGACGAGCGCACTGATCATGCTCGTCGAAGGACGTGTCGATCCGTCGATCCGCATGCCGCACCACAAGGAACCGCTAAACAAGGATCAGATCGCCCAGCTGCGCGCTTGGGTCGAGCAAGGGGCGAAGAACAACTGAGGGGTTTCTCGAGGGCGCTCTTACTTGCCTATGCAGAA